>CALRXG020000513.1:0-5403 GCA_943372075.1 Bordetella parapertussis
AAATACTGCGCCTTTGGCTGCGCCAGCAGGTTCACCTTGATGCCGATGCGGGCCAGCATGCCGACCACCGCCTGGCAGATCTGGGCGTCGTTGACATAGCGGTCGTTCGGGCAATCCATCGTGACTTCGAAGCCGTTCGGATAGCCGGCGTCGGCGAGCAGCTTCTTGGCGCCTTCCGAATCGAGCTTCGGTCGGGTGAATTCCTTCGACAGCGGGTAGAGTTCGGGCGCGATCATCAGCGTCGAGGGCGTCGACATGCCGCGCATGACGCGGGTCTTGATCAGATCGACGTCGATCGTCTTGTAGAAGGCTTCGCGGACGCGGATGTCCTTGAACGGGTTCTTGCCCTTGATGTTGGAGAACAGCAGCTCGTCGCGCGCCATGTCCATGCCGATGAAGATGGTGCGGATCTCCGGACCGGTCAGCACGGTCGCGGTGCCGCTCGAATTGACGCGCTGGATGTCCTGGATCGGAACCGGCTCGATGACGTCGACGTCGCCCGAGAGCAGCGCGGCGACGCGGGTGGCGTCCGAGGCGATCGACGTGAAGATGATTTCCTTGAGATTATGCTCCGGCTTGCGCCAGTAGCCCGGGTAGACCTTGAAGACGGTCTTCACGCCGGGCTGATGGCTCTCGATCATGAAGGGGCCGGTGCCGTTCTCGTGCAGCGCCGCGTAGCTCGGCGTGGTCGCCGAGGCCGGCGTCGGTGCGACGGAGTTGTTCTCCTCGCACCATTTCTTGTCCATGATGTACCAGCTATCCCACTGCGAGGTCAGGATGGGATTGGGCGAGTCCAGCGTCACATCGACCGTATAGTCGTCGACTTTGGTGAACTTGGCGTCGGGCGGGACATTGCTGAGGAAGTTGGAGCCCTTGGCACGGACGCGATCGGCGGAAAACAGCACGTCGTCGGCGGTGAAGGGGTCGCCATTGTGGAATTTCACGCCCTTGCGCAGATGGAAGCGCCACTTGGTCGGGCTCAGCGTCTCCCAGCTTTCCGCCAGCGCCGGGATGATCTTCAGGTTCTTGTCGCGCGCCACCAAGCCTTCATAGACATGGCCATGATGCGCGATCGTGGTGGTTTCCTTCAGCGTATAAGGATCCAGCGACTTCAGCTCGCCCTGGTTGGCATATCTCAAGGTCTGGGCCGACGCCGGCGATGCAAAGGCGACGAGTGCGGCAGTGGCCGCCGCGAACAAACTCCAACGTACCGACATGTAAACCCGCGTCCCCGTTTTTATCCGCCGGCTGCTTTGTCCGGCTGGTATTATTGATGCATGTTGCCAGAGTTTAACGGCCGCGCAAGCGCGATTTCCCCGAGGGGCACCCGTTCGCGCTGGTGCAGCGCAGTGCGGCGCGGTCGAGCATAGGCGGCCGGGACGAGCGCGTGACATTCGACTTTCGGACCGCCGCTCGCCGGTTACGGAATGATCGCCGACGAGCCGTGCATGCCGGCCGCCGCAAACGGTTTGGTTGACCATAACGGATGATTGAGGCCGACTGCACCATGGGGCAGCCAAGGCTCGCTTGCGCAACGCACCCCGACGCGGCGATACTGAGCCGGGCCAAGGCGCATTTGAGGAGGTGGATATGAAGGTCAATGTCGAGATAGATTGTACGCCCCTTGAAGCGCGGCAATTCTTCGGTCTGCCGGATGTGGCGCCGATGCAGGCCGCCGTCATGGACAAGCTGCAGCAGCAGATGACGTCGAACATCGACAAGATCTCGCCGGAATCGCTGATGCAGAGCTGGTTCACCTTCGATCCCAAGCTCGCCGAGCGCTTCCAGGACATGTTCGCGGCAATGGCCGGCTTCGGCAGCGTGGCCAAGAAGAAATAGTGACCGGCATGGACAGGAGCGTTGAAGGGACCGAGCGCCGGTTGCGTCCGCCAAGCCTGTTCCTGATGCTGGCGGAAGGCCGCGGGCTGCTCGAACTCAATTCGAGCCTGCTGCTTTCGCCGCTGCTGATGCAGGCGCCGAAAGGCGACGGTCATCCGGTGCTGGCGCTGCCCGGCTTCCTTGCCAGCGACCTTTCGATGGCGCCGATGCGGCGCTACCTGAAGCAGCTCGGCTATGACGCCTACGCCTGGAACATGGGCCGCAATTTCGGCGGCATCGCCTCCAGGCGGGACGCGCTGCGTGACCTGCTGAAGCGGATCCACGAGGCCTCCGGGCGCAAGGTTTCGATCATCGGCTGGAGCCTCGGCGGCGTCTACGCGCGCGACCTGGCATCGCAGATGCCGGAGCTGGTGCGCTCCGTCATCACGCTCGGCAGTCCGTTCGCCGACGACATCCGTGCCACCAACGCGACCCGGCTGTACGAGCTGCTCTCCGGTGAGAGGGTGGACGATATCCCGGAGATTCGCGCGGCGATAGCGGGCGACATGCCGGTGCCGGCAACCTCGATCTATTCCCGCACCGACGGCATCGTGAACTGGCGGACGTCGCGGCTGCGGCCGTCGGCAACCGCGGAGAACATCGAGGTGCATTTCGCCAGTCATCTCGGTCTCGGGGTCAACCCCGCGGCGCTGTGGGCCATCGCGGACCGGCTGGCGCAGCCGGAAGGCGAGTTCCGGCATTTTGACCGGTCGGGCCCCTTTGCCATTGCCTACGGGGCGGCAGAACAGGCACTATCCTAACCAAACGACGAGAAGCGCCGCCAGGGCGCCCGCGTGAGTTGGCTCTCGGGAGGAGATCATGAGCGACGCCAAGAAGCTGTCCTCGCTGGACGCATCGTTTCTCTATCTGGAAACGCCGGAAATGCCGATGCATGTCGGCAGCATGGCGATCTTCCGGCTGCCCGATGGCTACAAGGGCGACTTCTTCGAGGAGTTCAAGGCGATGATCGCCTCGCGGCTGCACATCGCGCCGATCCTCAAGGCGCGCCTGCAGAAGGCGCCGCTCGACATCGATCATCCCTCTTGGGTCGAGGACGACCAGTTCGACATCGACCGCCACATCTTCCGTGCCAGCCTGCCGGCGCCGCGCGACCGCGCGACCTTGGAGCGGATCGTCGGCTGGATGCACGCCAAGCTGTTGAACCGCGCCCGTCCGCTCTGGGAGTTCTACGTCTTCGAGGGCATGAAGGACAACGAGATCGGGCTCTATTCCAAGATGCACCACGCCTGCATCGATGGCGGCGCCGGTGCTGCGCTGACCAGCATGATCTACGATTTGACGCCGGTGCCGCGCGAGATCGAGCCGCCGAGCGCGAAGAAGGTCGCGCAGGAGCCGCGTGACATCGCGGCCAATCTGATCGACGCCTATCAGCAGCTCTGGACCCAGCCGTTCGAGGCGGCGGCCGCCGCGCAGAAGAGCCTGGAGCTGCCGCGCTCCGGCAAGAGCGACCTCGGTTCGATCCTGTTCGACAACGCCATGTTCCAGATCGAGAGCGCGGTGAAGTTCGCCGGCTCGATGCCGACGGTCTTGAAGAGCCTGTCCGACGTCGTCGCCAAGGTCGCCGATCCCAGGTCACGCGAGAGCCTGCAGGCGATGGCCTCGCCGCCGACCATCCTCAACAAGGCGATTTCGTCGGAGCGCAGCTTTGCCGGGACCTCGATCTCGCTGTCGCGCGCCAAGGCGCTGGCCAAGGCCTCGGGCGGCAAGCTCAACGACGTCGTGCTGGCGCTCGCCTCCGGCGTGGTACGGCGCTATCTGATCAGCCAGGGCGCGTTGCCGAACAAGTCGCTGACGGCCGGGGTGCCGATCTCGCTGCGCGAGGAAGGCAATGCCGATTCCAACAACCAGGTGTTCGGCATGATCTGCTCGATTGCGAGCGACATCGAAGACCCCAAGAAGCGGCTGGAGACCATCATCGCGCAGTCGACCAAGTCCAAGGAGATGTCGCATCCGCTGCGCGCTCTCATGCCGCAGGTTTCCAACATCTCGATGTTGGGCGCGCCGATCCTGGTGCAGATCATGGCGCTGCTCTATAGCCGCTCCGACCTTTCCAACGTACTGCCGCCGGCCACCAACATCACGGTCTCGAACGTGCCGGGGCCGCGCCAGACGCTGTATGCCGCAGGCGCCGAGCTGCTGCACATCTTCCCGGTCTCGATCTCGACCCACGGCATTGCGCTCAACATCACCGTGCAAAGCTATCGCGATCAGCTCGATTTCGGCTTTATCGTGGGTGCCAACATCATCCCCCATGTGCAGGTGATGTGTGACATGCTGCCGGTTGAGTTCGATGCACTCGAGGCGGCGTTCGCTCCCCCGCCTGCGGACATCAAGGGCGCGGCCGAATAGGAATTGCTGTCAATGATCGAAATGCCACCGCTGCAGTTCGCCGAGACGAACGGCATCCGCATGGGGTTTTACGAAGCGGGCCCCAAGACCGACACGCCGCCTGTGGTGCTGTGCCATGGCTGGCCCGAACTTGCGTTCTCCTGGCGTCACCAGATCAAGGCGCTGGGCGAGGCCGGCATCCGGGTGATCGCGCCGGATCAGCGCGGCTATGGCGCGACCGATCGGCCGGAGCCGGTCGAAGCCTATGACATGGAGCACCTGACCGGCGACCTGGTCGGGCTGCTCGACCATCTCAAGATCGACAAGGCGATCTTCGTCGGTCACGATTGGGGTGGCTTTGTGGTCTGGCAGATGCCGCTCAGGCACCCGACGCGGGTCGCCGGTGTCGTCGGCGTCAACACGCCGCATTGGGATCGCGCGCCTGTCGACCCGATCGCGCTGTTCCGCCAACGCTTCGGCGACCAGATGTACATCGTCCAGTTCCAGGATCCGGCGCGCGAGCCCGACCGCATCTTCGGCAGCAGGGTCGAGCAGACCTTCGATGCCTTCATGCGCAAGCCGGCGCCGCGCCCCGCCGATGCGCCCCCTGAACAGCCGATTGCGGGTGTCGGGGCATCGGCCCGGCTCAATCTGGCGTTCCCGCAAATGATCGCGAACTACGACGCCAAGCATGATCCGCGCACGCCGATCCTGTCGGCGGAGGAGAAGAAGGTGTTCGTCGACACCTTCACCAGGACCGGCTTCACCGGCGGCATCAACTGGTATCGCAATTTCACCCGCAACTGGGAACGCTCGGCCGGACTGGATCACAATGTGCGGGTGCCGTCGCTGATGATCATGGCCGAGAACGACGCGGTGCTGCCGCCCTCGGCCGCCGACGGCATGGAGAGGCTGGTGCCGGACCTCGAGAAATACCTGGTCAAGGACAGCGGCCATTGGACGCAGCAGGAAAAGCCTGACGAAGTCAGCGCCAAGCTGATCGAGTGGCGTAAGAAGCGATTTGGCTGACGATAAGAGTTCGTCATTCCGGGGCGCGCGTAGCGCGGGCCCGGAATCCATAACCACGATCGTGAGTATGGATTCCGGGCCTGGTCCTTCGGACCATCCCGGAATGACGCGTGGGTTTGAGGAGACACAGGGGGCAATCTCGATATG
>CALRXG020000514.1:0-5390 GCA_943372075.1 Bordetella parapertussis
GGCATCGTCGCACGGCCGAGGCCGGCGCCGATCCGGTCGGTTTTCTCGGCGAACACGGCGAGATGGCTGGGAGCCTCTTCGAGGCCAGACAGTTTCAGCGCGGCATATTTCGCGGCGCGCTCGCCCGAATAGGACCGCAGCGCGTCGGCGTTGCAGGCCTTGAAGTCCTCGATCACGGCGTGGCGCCGCGCCTTGTCATCGACCATGACGAAGCGCCAGGGCTGGCTGAGGCCAACTGAGGGCGACAGGCAGGCGATCTCGATCAGCCGCTCGATCGTTCCGTCCGGCAACGAGTCGGTGCGGAAGCGCCGTACGTCGCGCCGCCATACGAACAGCTCGCGCAGTTGATGGCGAAACGCGTCGTCGAACGAGACCATCGCGGAGCCTTTGCCAGGATCGGTCACGGCGTTCATTTTAGCTTCATCGGCAGGCCGGCCACAACGAATTCGACCTCGTCGGCCGCGGCCGCGGTCGACTGGTTCATCAGGCCGGCGGCGTCGCGGAAGGTGCGCGCCAGCGCATTGTCGGGCACGATGCCGAGCCCGACCTCGTTGGTGACCAGGATCACTGGGCTGCGCTGACGCGGCAGCGCATCCGCGAGCCGCGCGACCTCCTGCGACCAGTCGCGCTCCGCATGCAACAGGTTGGACAGCCAGAGCGTCAGGCAATCGACCAGCCTTGCGCCGCCTCCATCGGTCGCGGACAAAGCGGCCACGAGATCGAGCGGCACCTCGCGTTCGATCCAGCCGGTGCCGCGCCGTGCGCGATGCCGGGCGATCCGCTCGTCCATCTCGGCATCGAGCGCCTCGGCGGTGGCGATATAAACCGGCTGCCCCGGAAAGGCGCGCGCACGAGCTTCGGCGCGCCGGCTTTTCCCGGATCGTGCCCCGCCGGTGATCAGAATGACCGCCATATCATCTCCTGTGCGACCGGTATCCGTTTCGCTCGAAAACGCTCTAACCACCAATCGCGGCGAAAGACAAAGCCGAAAATCCACCGGCGAGGGCTTGCGCTCGGCCGACGTCTTGCGCATCAGGTGAGTTCGCTGCGAGGAGAGATGCGTGGGTTTTGCGGGAGCGATGGCGGTGGCGATGGCCGTGGATGCCTTGATCGGCTGGCCGTCCGCGCTGTTTGCGCGCATCGGCCATCCCGTGACCTGGCTCGGGCGCTTGATCCATCTGCTTGATGGCGCCTGGAACCGGACATCCGATCCGTCGCCGTTTCGCCGCGCGGCAGGTGCTGCGACGGCGATCCTGGTGATCGCGCTGGCGGCCGGGTTCGGTTGGGCCGTTCAGTTCATGCTCGCATCCGAATGGTCGCGTGTCGTGGTTGTCGGTGTGTTGGCGTGGCCGCTGGTGGCGTTGCGCTCGCTGCACGATCATGTCGCCGCGGTGGCCAAGCCGCTTGCCTCGGGCGACATCGCGGCCGCCCGTCTGGCGGTGGGGCAGATCGTCGGGCGCGATCCGGCGATGCTCGACGATGCCGGCATCGCGCGCGCGAGCATCGAGAGTCTCGCCGAGAACGCGTCCGACGGCATCGTGGCGCCGGTGTTCTGGGGCGCGCTGTTCGGCCTGCCGGGAATCCTGGGCTACAAGGCGATCAACACGCTGGACTCGATGATCGGGCATCGCACCGAGCGGCATGAAGCCTTCGGCTGGGCGGCAGCCCGCATCGACGATCTCGCCAATATCATTCCGGCGCGGCTGACCGGGCTGCTGTTCGTGCTGCTCGCGCCAAACCGTTCGCAGGCGTGGTCGTGCATGCTGCGCGATGCACGGCGGCATCGTTCCCCGAATGCCGGCTGGCCGGAAGCCGCGATGGCCGGCGCGCTCGGCGTGCGACTCAGCGGTCCTCGGATCTATCACGGCCACGTCGCGGACGAGCCCTGGCTGAATGAGGGGGCGCGTGATCCGCTTGCCGCCGACATCTTCGGGGGGCTCAAGCTCTATCGCCGCGCCATGCTGCTGCTGGCCGGGGTGTTCGTCGCGCTGGCGTTGCTGTAAGAGCGGCATATGCAAGAGCACGGCGGAAATCTCGACGTCGCCCGGCAACGCTTCGGCGGCGCTGCGGACGACTGGATCGACCTGTCGACGGGGATCAACCGGAAGCCTTATCCGCTGCTCGATGTCGAGCCGCGGCAATGGAGCGCGTTGCCGTCGCGATCGGATATCGAATCTCTCCACCACGCCGCGCGGCAGGCTTACGCGACCGATGCGCAGATCGTGGCGTTGGGCGGCGCGCAAGCGGCCATTCAGTTGCTGCCGCGTCTCGCGCCTCGAGGCCGGGCGCGCATCCTGGCGCCGACCTATAATGAGTATGCCGCGGTGCTGTCGGCGGCCGGCTGGGACGTTGAGGAAGTATCCGATCTTGCGGCGCTCGCCGGGACTGATCTTGCCGTCGTCGTCAATCCGAACAATCCGGATGGACGACGCTACGATCGGAGCGAACTGCTGGCGCTGTCGCCTCGCGTCGGCCGGCTTGTGATCGACGAGAGCTTTGCCGACGCCGTTCCCGGCCTGTCGCTTGCAGCGGAGGCAGGGCGGCCGGACCTCTTGATCCTGCGCTCATTCGGGAAATTCTACGGGCTCGCCGGCTTGCGGCTCGGCTTCGCCGTCGGCAGCGAACGCGATGTCGCCGGACTTGCGGCGATGGCGGGCCCTTGGCCGGTCTCGGGAGCCGCCATTGCGATCGGGCGGCGGGCGTTGCTCGATCGGGACTGGGCAACAGCGACGGCCGCGCGGCTTGCGGACGATTGCGTCAGGCTCGACGCAGCGTCGCGATCGCAGGGTTGGACGCTGGTCGGCGGCACGCCGCTGTTTCGTCTCTACGATGTCGGCGATGCGCTGGCTGCGCAGGAGAAGCTTGCCCGCGGCCAGATCTGGTCGCGCGTCTTCCGGCAACAGCCGGGATGGCTGCGCCTCGGCTTGCCCGGCAACGAGGCCGAATGGTCGCGGCTGTCAGCCGTACTGGCGCGCGGATAATCTAGCGCGCGAGCGCCAGCAGGCCCTCGACATCGAGATGGGCTTCGATGTGCCCGGCCAGCGCGTCGAGCGCGCTCTCGACCCTGGCGCCGTAGGGCTGATCCGCGGCGGCGATGTCGAGTTGTGCAAGGAACGCCTTGCGGAAATCGTCCGAGGCGAACAGGCCGTGCAGATAGCTGCCTTGGACGCGTCCATCGGCGGACACGGCGCCCTCCGCTGCGCCGTCAAGCGATGCAAACGGCCGGGCGCGATCCGCGCCATCGGTATGCCCGATATGGATTTCGTAGGCGCTGATCGCCTGATGGGTCGCGGCATGGACCGCGCTGACGCGTGTCAACGTCTTCTGCTCGGTCATGACCGTCGTGACATCGAGCAATCCGAGGCCGGGCGTTTCGCCGGCGGGACCTTCGATGCCATCGGGATCGGCGACGCTCCGTCCGAGCATCTGGTAGCCGCCGCACAGGCCAAGCACATGGCCGCCGCGGCGATGATGCGCCAAGAGATCGATGTCCCAGCCCTGCGCGCGCAGGAAGGCGAGGTCGCCGCGGGTCGATTTCGAGCCGGGCAGGATGACGAGTTTTGCATCACCGGGAATGGCTTCGCCCGGACGCACCATCACGAGATCGACACCGGGCTCGAGTTTCAACGGATCGAGGTCGTCGAAATTGGCGATCCGCGACAGCGCCAGAAACGCGATCTTGCACTGGCCGGGCTTGCGCGCCTCGCCGAGCCCGAGCGCGTCTTCGGCCGGAAGCTCGCCAGCGCGACCGAACCACGGCAGCACGCCGAAGCCGCGCCAACCGGTGCGGGCTTCGATCAGGCGGTAGCCGTCGTCGAACAGCGTCGGATCGCCGCGGAACTTGTTGATGACAAAACCCTGGATCATCGCGGCATCGTCGGGATCGATCACGGTCTTGATGCCGACGAGCTGCGCGATCACGCCGCCGCGGTCGATGTCGCCGACCAGCACCACCGGCACGTCGGCCCTGCGCGCGAAGCCCATATTGGCGATGTCGGACTTGCGCAGATTGACCTCGGCGGGGCTGCCGGCGCCTTCGACCAGCACCAGATCGGCGCGTGCCTTGAGGCGGTCAAAACTTTCCACCACGGCACCCATCAGCGACGGTTTCATCGCGGCGTATTCGCGCGCGCGTGCAGTCGCGATCCGCTTGCCGTGCACGATGATCTGGGCGCCGACGTCGGTCTCCGGCTTCAGCAGCACGGGATTCATGTCGGTGTGCGGCTCGACGCCGGCGGCGAGCGCCTGCAAGGCCTGGGCGCGTCCGATCTCGCCGCCGTCGACAGTCACGGCCGCATTGTTCGACATGTTCTGCGGCTTGAACGGCAGCACACGCAGGCCGCGCCGGGTGAGGGCGCGCGCGAGGCCCGCGACGATGAGCGACTTGCCCACATCCGAGCCGGCGCCCTGGATCATCAATGCGCGCGCCATGGCGTTCGGCTCTTAGAACTCGACGCCCGGCTGGGCCTTGATGCCGGACCGGAACGGATGCTTCACCAATGTCATCTCGGTGACGAGGTCGGCGATCTCGATCAGCTCGTCCTTGGCGTTGCGCCCGGTGAGCACGACATGCGTCATCGGCGGCTTCGACGTCTTCAGGAAATCGACCACGTCTGCGATCGCCAGATAGTCGTAACGCAGCGCGATGTTGATCTCGTCGAGCACGACCATGCGCAGGTTCTCGTCCGCGATCAGCTGCTTGGCCTTCTCCCAACCGGCCTGCGCTGCCGCGATGTCGCGGGCGCGATCCTGGGTTTCCCAGGTAAAGCCTTCGCCCATCGCGTGGAATTGGCAGAGATCGCCAAAATGCCCGGCCAGCAACCGGCGCTCGCCGGTATCCCAGGCGCCCTTGATGAACTGCACCACCGCGCAAGGGAAACCGTGCGCCACACAGCGCACGATCATGCCGAAGGCCGAGGATGATTTTCCCTTGCCGGCGCCGGTATGAACGATGATCAGGCCCTTTTCACCGCTCTTGGTCGCCATGATGCGATCCCGAGCGGCCTTCTTCTTCGCCATCTTGTCCGCATGGCGTGCATCCAGCGAAGGGTCGGTGCCCACGGCGCCAGCCTCGGCGTCGTTTTCATCAGAAATCATCATGGTCCTTCGGCTTGACAAGTGCGGGGCTTGGACGAATGGTGGCGCCGCGTTGGTTCCTGTCCTACGACAGGCGAAGAGGGAATGCGATAGGGCCCAGACCGCAAGGTTGGCCCGAAACGCAGCCGCCCCCGCGACCGTGACCGGAGAGATGCCCAAGCCACTGATTTCGTAAGGGATCGGGAAGGCTGGCATCAAAGGGAAATCCTACTCCGCAAGCCGGGAGACCTGCCAACGCAGCAAGTTGTGAGACCGGCGGACGGGGTGTTCCGCGACGGGGAACGGGCCTGTCC
>CALRXG020000515.1:0-5360 GCA_943372075.1 Bordetella parapertussis
ATCGATGACGTCGTCGCGCGGCCAGGAGTCCGAGATCCGGGTGAAATCCCGCAAGTCGCAGATCATGATCGCGGCGCGCACCGTGGTGCCGCTGCCGCGCCTGGTGGCGCCGGCCAGGATCATCTCGCCGGCATGCGTGCCGACATAGGTCTCGAGCAGCGTCCGCGCCAGCCGGTTCTTCATCCGGATTTCGCTGACCAGCGCCAGCACCGGCAGCACCTTCAACAGGCCTTCGATATGCGCGGCGTCGAAACCACCGGGGCGATCGGTCGCGAAGGTCACGACATGCCGCTTGCCCAGCGTATGCAGCAGCGGCCATGCCACATAGTCGGTCAGACCCTGCGCCCGCATCTCGTCATAGAGTGCGTGCTTGCGGCCCTGCGACGGTTCGCGTTCGAGGTTCTCGCGGACTTCGGTGGCGCCCTGATGAATCTCGTAGACCGGGCTCCCGATATACTCGGATCGCTGCTGCACCTCGTAGTCGATCCGCGTGATCTCGGCCTCGCGCATCCCGTCGCTCCAGACGATCCGGGCGCCGAGCCATTGCGGGTGCTGGATCAGGAGATTCATCGTCGCCCGCTTGATCGGGATGCCCGCGCGCTGCAGCCGGACGCAGAGTTCGGCGAAGATATTGTCGACGAAGCGCTCGTCACGCGTGTCGTTGGTCAGCCAGCGCACCACGCCGTCGGACTGCGATTCGAAATTGGGCGGCGCATTCATGGCTGGCTCCGGAACGGCGAAATTGGATAGGCAGCCGGTATGTCGTGCTTCCGCGCGTCAACGTCAACGCCGCCAGCGGTAACGTGATCGGACGAATTGGGCGACCCGGGCAAGGCCCGGCAGTCGGTGGGAGCCGGACTGGCGCATTGCCAGAATATCGAAAACAACCCCATGCAAAGCAGCCGGCGTTCGACCGGGCTCCTTGACATGTCGGGCAACTCACGGGTATTTTTCCAATATTCCGAAATATCGCAGGCGTGCGCTCGCACGGAACCGGGCCCGGCACGGCTCAACTGGTTAGCGATCGATTAATCGCGACGCGCGGACGTTGCATCGCGAACACACTGCGTTTCGTTTCATCGCGAACACAACAACCTTCATTTGTCGGCGTACGGTGAGTCACCTAGCGTGACGCCCATCCGCTGCCGGCGAAGGTTTGCCGGAATGCAACCTGCCGGGCAGCGGCAAGAACAAGGGGCTGGGCACCATGCGCGAATGCATCGGAGCTGCGACGATCGCACGACACTTTGGCGACACTGCCCGCAATCCATGCCCGACGGTATCGCCGTCCCTAGCCCGCACACGCTTCCGTCGGCTGCTGTTGCTGAGCTCATCGGTCGCGGCGCTCTCGGCACTGTCAGCGGGCTCGGCCGCGGCGCAGACCTGGACCGGCGCCACCAGCAACGACTGGACGGTGGGCTCGAACTGGTCCGGCGGCGCGGTGCCGACGTCGGCAACCAACCCCAATATCGTAGCGGGTTCAACCGTCGTTCTCGGCGTGAACCCCGGCGCGACCAGCACGACCGGCAATATGAATATTCGCGACGTGGCTGGCGGAACGACCAGCCTCACGATTCAGAACGGCGCCACGCTGACGTCCAATCTCAATGTTTCCATGGGCGATGTCGCAGGTGGGTCGACAAATCTGACGGTGACGGGTGCCGGATCGCAATTGACGACCGGCGCGCTCACCGTCGGCAGCACCGGCACCGGCGTCGTCAACGTCACGGACGGCGCGACGCTAAACGCGACGGCCAGAGTCGTCCTCGGCACACCGGTTGGGGGCACAGGCACGCTCAACGTGCGCAACGCCACGGTGATGCTGGGCGGCTTTGGCTTTACCATCAGCAATGCGCGCGGTCAGATCAACTATGACAATGCGACGCTCCGCGCGCACGTCAATACCACCAATGCCTCCGCCGGAACGGCGGCCCAGAACAACATCGCCGCGGGCGGACTGACGATCGATACCAACGGGTTCACCGTCCTCGCCCCGGTTGGCTTCAGCGGGGTCGGCGGCTTGACCAAGACCGGCGATGGGATCTTCTCGTTCGGCGGCGCCGGCAACAGCTACACCGGCGAGACGGCGATCCAGCAAGGCACCTTCCGGCTGAGCGCGGCTGCCGGCTCAGGCAATGCCCTCGCGAGTTCAAGCCGCGTGGTCGACAACGCGACCTTCGATCTTTCGATCATCAGCGATGCGAATGCGCACATCCAGAGCCTCGCCGGCAGCAGCGCCGGCGTCGTCACGCTGGGCACCAAGGACCTGGTCATCACAAATGCCAATGACAGCTTTGCAGGCACGATCAGCGGCACCGGCGGCGTGCAGCTCACCGGCGGCACGCAGGCGTTCTCCGGCGTCCAGGCCTACACCGGCGCCTCCACGATCACCGCGGGCACGCTGGCACTCACCGGTGCCGGCGACATTTCGGCTTCGAGCCAGGTGATCGCAAACGGCACGTTCTCGATCGCCGGGCTGTCCGACGCGGGCACCAGCATCCAGCGGCTGTCGGGCAGCGGCGGCGTCGATCTCGGCGCCAAGACGCTGACGCTGACGGCGGCGAACGACACGTTCTCCGGCGCGATCGGCGGCAGCGGCGGGCTGACGCTTGCCGGCGGCACCGAGACGCTGTCCGGCGCCAACACCTATGGCGGCGTGACCACGATCTCGGCCGGCACGCTGGCGCTGACCGGCACCGGGTCGATCAGCAATTCAAGCCATGTGGTAGCGAATGCGGCGTTTGACATCTCCGGCCTCAGCGGTGCCGGCACCAGCATCCAGAGCCTCGCCGGCAGCGGCAACGTCGCACTCGGCGCCAAGACGCTGACCATCACCAACGCAAGCGACACTTTTGCGGGCGTAGTCGCCGGCACCGGCGGGCTCGCGGTCAGCGGCGGCATCCAGACGCTGTCCGGCCTCAACAGCTACAGCGGCGCGACCACGGTCACCGGCGGCACGCTGCGCGCCGGCGCGGCCAACGCGTTCAGCGCCGCGTCCGCCTTTGTCGCCAACGCCGGGGGCACCTTCGACCTCAATGGCTTCAACCAGACGATGGCGTCGCTCGACAATGCCGGCACGGTGCGGTTTGGCACGGCACCCGGCACGACGCTGACGGTCGCCGGCAACTATGCCGGCAATGGCGGCACGTTGCTGTTCAACACCGTGCTCGGCGGCGATGGCTCGGCCACCGACCGCCTGGTCGCGGCCAGCACGTCGGGCACATCGAGCGTGAGGGTCAACAATGTCGGCGGCGGCGGCGCGCAGACCGCTGACGGCATCAAGCTGATCGAGGTCACCGGCGCCTCCAACGGCAGCTTCACGCTGGCCGGCAGCTACACGCTCCAGGGCCAGCAGGCGATCGTCGCCGGCGCCTATGGCTACACGTTGCAGAAGAACGGCATCTCGACGCCGTCGGACGGCGACTGGTATCTGCGCTCCAGCCTGGTCAATCCGGCGACGCCGATGCCGGCCGGCCCGCTCTATCAGCCCGGCGTGCCGCTCTACGAGAATTACGCCCAGGTGCTGCTCGGCATGAACGCGCTGCCGTCGTTGCAGGACCGCGTCGGCAACCGCTATTGGGGCGGCGGTCCGAGCGACGCGATGGCGCGCATGGGCGTCGCGCCGCCGGCGCAGGCGGACAGTTCAGGGACGCAATCGGCGTTCTGGGGCCGCATCCAGGGTGGCCAATCCAGCCTGCAACCGTCGAACACCACGGGCTCGACCACCAGCAGCGACGACTTCAAGGCGCAGGCCGGGCTCGACGGCCTCGCGCTCGAGAACAGCTATGGCCGCCTGATCGTCGGCCTCACGCTGCAATACGGGCTGACCACTGCCTATGTGAACTCGCTGTTCGGCAGCGGCCGGATTCGCGCCCAGGGCACCGGCGTCGGCGCCACCGCCACCTGGTATGGCGACAACGGCGTCTATCTCGACGGCCAGATGCAGACCACGTTCTATCGCGCCGATCTCACCTCCGATCTCGTCGGCAGCATGACCCACGGCAATGAAGGCCTCGGCTATGCGTTCAGCGTCGAAGGCGGCAAGCGCATCACTATCGGCAACGGCTTCTCGCTGACGCCGCAGGCGCAACTCGCCTATTCGAAGGTCGACTTCGACAGGTTCGCCGATCGCTTCGGCGCGCTGGTCTCGCTCGCCAATGCCGACAGCCTGCTCGGCCGCGTCGGCCTCATGCTCAATCACCAGAAGAGCTGGTATGACGGCACGAGCATCGTCCGTTCCGACCTCTACGCGATCGGCAATCTGCACTACGAATTCCTCGACGGCAGCAAGGTCGACGTTTCCGGCACCAGCTTCGCCAGCGCCAACGACCGGTTGTGGGGCTCGATCGGCGGCGGCGGCAGCTACAGCTGGGCCAACGGCCGCTACACCTTGTTCGGCGAAGCGACCTATCGTGCCAGCCTCCAGGACGCCTCGGCGAACCACGGCTACAAGGGCAGCGCGGGATTCCGCGTGGTGTGGTGAGGCTGGAAGATCACTGCACCCACCGACTTGTCATGCCCGGGCTTGTCGCGGGCATCCACGTCTTGATTGCTATTTGAAGGAAGACGTGGATGGCCGGGACAAGCCCGGCCATGACGGTGTTCCCTTGCGCCTTCGTCGAAGGAAGTATCCTACCCGCCCAGCCTGTCGACCTCGGCCTTGCCGGCCTTCATCACCAGCGGGATGTGCTCGCCCTGGCCGAGCACACACGTCACGTCGCGCAGCGGATTGCCTTCCACGACCAGCAGATCGGCAAACGCTTCCGGCGCGATGCGGCCGAGCTTGCCCTGCATGCCGCACATCCCGGCGCGTCGCCGACACAGGTTGTCTCTGAGAAATCCTCCCTGAAGGAGCACCTTGTGCGCGCGCCGCATGAGGGCTGGATCGGATGGACTTACCCAAGTACAGCCCGCGTTCGCCCGGTGGTCTTCGGCGCGGCAACCGTGGCTCAATTCGCTAAGAAGGCAGGCCGGCAGCCTTCAATGGCGCAGCCTGTTCGCGGGCAGCTCTTTGATTCTATAGAGTTCTCAGCCTAGAGCTACTTGAAGTAGAATGGGGAACCATTCTCTCTGGAGCGCCTTTTTCAATGACCTCAACAGACATCATCAAAAATGAGATTGAACGGTTCATCAAGTCAACCGATCCGGAAGTGCTGTGCATCAACGGGGAATGGGGTGTTGGCAAGACTTACATGTGGCAAACGTCTCTTGAAAGACTGAGAAGCAAGCGCGAAATTGGCCTATCTCGCTACTCGTATGTGTCACTGTTTGGCATTACATCTCTTGAAGGCACAAAGGTAGCGATATTTGAAAATCTTGAATTCTTGACACCTCAAGCTAGCAGCAGCTTCGAAGCTATC
>CALRXG020000516.1:0-5352 GCA_943372075.1 Bordetella parapertussis
CGCGCCGACAAGGGAGGCGTCGATGGGTTGCTTTACCTGATGAATCGCTCGAGAAAGGCGTCGACGGTGGCTTGCGAAATGATCCGCGTCGGTGCCGTTTTACCAACCACCCGCAGGCCCTCGACGAAACAGACGAGAATTCGGGCCGCGCTCGAAGGCTCGACACCATCGGCCAACTGGCCCGCGGCTTTCGCACGGGAGAGTGCACCGGCCACCCGCGCCTCCATGTTTTTGAAAAAGCGCCCGATGCGACGGTCAACGTCGGCATCGCGGCCAGCCAGTTCCATGGCTGTGGCGACCAGCAGGCACCCGCGTCGACCATTGGCACCACTGTTGCGGTCGACGTAGCCGGCAAGGTAGGCCCGCAGGCCCTCGATCGGATCCCGGCGCGGGTCGAGTTCGATATCCATCCGTGTGTGGGCATCGGCGATATAGCGATCAAGCGCGAGCAAGAACAACGAATGCTTGTCACCGAACGCTGCGTAAAGGCTGCCGCGCGACAGCTTCGTCGCGCGAAGCAGGTCCGGGAGCGCGGTGGCGTGGTAGCCGCGCGTCCAGAACACATTCATCGCGCGCTCGACGGCGGCCTCCGTGTCGAAACTTCTGGGGCGGCCACGGGGCAGTTGCACTGGGGTCTGATGGCTCATCGCACAAATATAGACCATTTGGTCTTGATATCAAGCGAGCTCACGCCGCGGCGTCTATGCCGGCATCATGCGGAAGCCCGGGAGCACGCGTCGGCGAGGCGAAGGTGCGCTGCTCACAGTTCGGCGACCAGCTTGACCAGTTGGTCGCGCAGCCAGACGTGAGCCGGATCGTGATCGTAGGACGCATGCCACAGCAGTGACACGGTGACGTCCTTGACCTTCACCGGTGGGGGACTGAGGCTGAGCCCGAGATCGGCGGCGAAGCGGCGCGCCAGCCGCGCGCCCATCGTGACGATCACGGGCGCCTGCGCCACCAGATGCGGCACGGTGAGGAAACGCGGCGTGGTCAGCACGACGGTGCGATGCAGGCCGAGCTCGTCGAGTGCATCGTCGACGAAGCCGCGCACGCTGCGCCCCGGTCGCAGGCTGGTCAGCACGTGAGGTAGCCGAATGTAATCCTGAAGCGAGATCGGCGGCGTGACGCCGGTCTTCTCGGCATTGAACATGCAAAGGAAGCTCTCGCTGAACAGCACGCGCTGCTTGTGATGCAATTGCCCCTGCTGGATCGGCCCATAGGAGAGCGCGAGATCGAATTCGTCGGCGTCGAGGTCATCGAGCAAGCGGGATGTATCGACATTGTAAAGCCGCAGGTGAATGCCTGGCGCGATCTCGCGCATGCGGGCCAGCAGGCGCGGCACGATCAGGATTTCCATACTGTCCGACAGGCCGAGCCTGAAGGTTCGCACCGCCGTGGCCGGATCGAAGGTCTGCTCGCGCCGGAGCACCGCCTCGACCTGCGCGAGCGCAATCCGCACCGGCTCGAGCAAGGTCACGGCGCGCGGGGTCAGGCGCATGCCGTCGGCCGCCCGCGTCAGCAGCTCGTCATCGAGCAGTTCGCGCAGGCGAGCGAGGTTGTGGCTCATCGCGGATTGGCCGATCCCGACGCGCGCCGCCGCCCGTGTCACGCTCCGCTCGGTCAGCAGCGCGTCGAGGTGAACGAGCAGGTTGAGGTCGACGCGACTTAAATTGACAACATCGATGGCCATTATCGATCTCATCTGTTTGATCGATGATCATAGCCTGACCATTTCCTTCGGCAAGGGAGCCGGCGGCATTGCCCGCCACCCAGATTCTGACACCCGAGCCAAAGGAGGATCCCATGTCGATCCGCAGTACAATTCTCGCCGCAGCCTTCACCCTGGCCTCATTGGGAGCGGCGCACGCGGATGGGCTGAGGCCGTTCGAGGCCCAAAGCATCCATCTCGGCGACCTCTCCGGCGTCGCCTACTACACCGTCGAGCCGGACGGATATCGCGTCGTGACCACGCTCGCACAGGGCGCGGCCGGAACGCCGGTCCGCTTCGTGTCGGTACTGGCGCCGGGTCAGCGTGCACTGCTCTCGACGCCGGCACAGGCCGGTGCGGTGGAGATCAGCCGGACCGGCGACAGCCTGACGGTTCGCAAGTCGCACGCGCTCTACGACTGAGCCGCGCAGCGTCAGCACCGTTCCATCACCCGTGCAAGAGCCAACGATGTCCACGATCCACCTTCACCGGACGACCTGGTTGACGCCCAAGCAATACGTCGCCGGTCTCACCGATTTCGGGCCGGGCCGCTCCAGGCTGTTCAGCAACAGCGCCGATGCCCATCTCAAGGTGCATGATCGCGGCCCGTCGCACGCGGACGTGACGGAGGGCTCGAACGGCATCTGGGAGCGGCTGCACTACGATTGGTCGAACCCCGATCTTGTCGTCCTGACCACGACCGACTCCAACGTCTGGGGCGGCGGCTCGGGCCACACCTACAGCTTCGCGCGCCGGTCCGATGGCGTGACCGACATCGACGTGGTCGTGGTGCGCGACGGCAAGAACGTCAAAGGATGGATCCTCGGCCTCGTGTTGCGCACGATCGGCAGAGGCGTCCTGGAGAAAGCGTTCGAAAACTCCGTCAAGGCCATCGAACAACGGCACGCGGATGCGCGCCAGCGGGGCCGGATCGCGGCCTAAACGCGGAGCATTGAAAGCATTGCTCCGAGATCAATGTTTATATTGCACCGAGCAATGTATCGGACCATATCTGGTCTATCGAACGCATTGCACCGGGCCCAAGCACCTCGCCAAGTCTGTGCAAGCCGAATGGAGGCAACTCAAATGGAGTTCAATTATCTCGATACGTTCCTGGCATTCCTGGGAATGACCTTTGGACTGGTTTCGGTGGCGCCCCGCCTGTTCTTCCAACCCAAGGTCGAGCCGGCTCGCGCGAGAACGGCGGCCGCGACGCGCGCCGGCAACCACGGGCGATGACGCGCCGCGGCCTCCGCGCGGGCATCGCGCAGAGGCTTGACGAGAAATCCGATCAGCCCGCGACGCGCAGCTTCTCCTTCAACAGCGCCGTCAGCCAATCCGCGAACACCTGCAGCCGCCGCGACAAATGCTGGCGATGCGGATAGAGCAAGGTCATCGGCATCGGCGCTGCGCGGTGATGCGGCATCACCTCGACGAGCTCGCCGGCATTGAGATGCCGCTTCACGTCATAGGCGGGAATCTGGATCAGGCCGAGGCCGGCAAGGCAGCAGGCGATATAGGCCTCGGCGCTGTTCACGGTGACGCGGCCGCGCATCACTGCCGTGCGCGAGGTACCCTGCTCGCACCACTCCCATTGCTCGATACGGCCAGTTGATGGTGAGGCGTAGTTGACCGCCCAATGGACAGCGAGATCATCAGGCGTCCGCGGTGAACCATGGCGGGCGAGATAGTCGGGGCTCGCGACGTTGATCAGTGTCAGGCTACCGAGTGGCCGCGCGATCAGTCCGGAATCGCCGAGGGCGCCGACCCGCACGACGCAGTCGGCGCTATCCTCGATCAGGTTGATGGCACGGTCGGTGACGCCGAGATCGATGTCGATCTGCGGATAGCGATCGAGGAAAGCCGGCAGCGCCGGCGCGATGATCAGGCGCCCGATCCGCCCGGGCACATCGACCCGGAGCCGGCCCGACGGTTCGGCTGCGGCCTGACGGAACAGCGTTTCCGCATCCTCGACGTCGGCGACGAGGCGGAGACATCGTTCGTAGAACGCTGCGCCGTCATGGGTCGGCGACACCTTGCGCGTCGTACGATGCAGCAGCCGCGCGCCGACGCGCTGCTCCAGCTCCGCCACCGCTGACGAAACCGACGAGCGCGGCACGCCGAGCGTGTCGGCCGCCCGCGTGAAGCTCGAACACTCGACGACGCGGGCGAAGATGCGGAAGAGATCGATACGGTCCAGGATTGCCTCCGATTGTTCGCAATTTCTGACAGGTGAGGTCGGAATGCGCGGCTTTATCTACCAATTCTAGACGATATCGTTTGCTCCAGAAAGCGGCCGCAGGGCGCGGCCGCACCATCCGGAGAGAGGCGAAACGCCAATGGCCGATCACAGCATCAAGGACAAGACCGTCATCATCGCCGGCGGGGCAAAAAATCTCGGCGGCCTGATCGCGCGCGATCTCGCGGCCCATGGCGCCAGGGCGATCGCAATCCACTACAACAGCGCCGCGACCAAGGCCGATGCCGACGCGACGGTCGCGGCGGTGCAGGCCGCTGGTGCCAAGGCGGTTGCCTTGCAGGCCGATCTCACCACCGCGCGCGCGATGGCGAAGCTGTTCACTGACGCAGTTGCCGCGGTCGGCCGTCCCGACATCGCGATCAACACCGTTGGCAAGGTACTGAAGAAGCCGATGGTCGAGATCTCCGAAGCCGAATATGACGCGATGAGCGCGGTCAACGCCAAGACGGCTTTCTTCTTCCTCAAGGAGGCCGGCCGCCACGTCAACGACAACGGCAAGATCTGCACGCTGGTGACATCGCTGCTCGGCGCCTACACGCCGTTCTACGCCGCTTATGCCGGCACCAAGGCGCCGGTCGAGCATTTCACCCGCGCGGCATCGAAGGAGTTCGGCGCGCGCGGCATCTCGGTCACCGCCATCGGACCAGGCCCGATGGACACGCCGTTCTTCTATCCCGCCGAGGGCGCCGATGCGGTCGCCTATCACAAATCGGCCGCGGCGCTGTCCGGCTTCTCGAAGACCGGCCTCACCGACATCAAGGACATCGTGCCGTGGATTCGGATCTTGGTGTCGGAGGGCTGGTGGATGACCGGCCAGACCATCCTGGTCAATGGCGGCTACACCACGAAGTGAGGCCTCCGGCTTCTGCATGCACGCACCGTTCCAGAGGAAGCAGGCCGCCGGCGGAGTTTGACCGCCGGTTTTGCCGGCGTTATCGTTCACGCGCTGGGCCCTTCGCAGTGGCAATCTATTCGAGGCGCTCATGGAATGGTCGACCAGACCGGCCCGTCCGGATCAGCCGTTCGGAAGTTGGGCCGACGACCTCGCGGCTGCTTTCGTACGGCTGGAGCCGCGCCGGATCGCCGGCGAGCCCTTTGCCGGCGCGATCTCCAAGGTCGACGCCGCTCCGGTTCAGATCTCTCAGGTCACGGCGAGCGGACATACCGTGCTCCGGCTCCCGTCGCACATCGCCGCGAGCAGCGACGACCTCTGCTTTGTCAATCTCCAGCTTGAAGGCCTGGGACGCACCTCGCAGCGCGGCCACGAGCAGATCAGCGCACCCGGCGATCTTGCGGTTGCGGATACAACCCAGCCGTTCGAGATCGCCCACCGCCGCGACTTCAAGCTGTTCTGCTTCGCCGTGCCGCGACGTCTGTTGCC
>CALRXG020000517.1:0-5335 GCA_943372075.1 Bordetella parapertussis
GGTACACGCGTTACTTCGTCAGCGGGCACCCCGAGTCCTTGGCCCGCGGGAAGGCCTGGTCGCCGGGCACCACGGCGAGTTGCTTGTAATAGTCCCACGGCTTCTTCGATTCCGAGGGCTTCTTGACCTCGAACAGATACATGTCGTGCACCATGCGGCCGTTCTCCTGCACCTTGCCCTGGGCAAAGGCGTCGTCGACTGGCAGCTCCTTCAGCTTCTTGGCGACCGCATCGGAGTCCTTGGTGCCGGCCGCCTTCACCGCCTTCAGGTAGCTCAAGGTCGCCGAATAGGTGCCGGCATGGATCATGCTCGGCATCCGCCCGGTGCGCTTGAAGAAGCGCTCGGAAAAGGCGCGGCTCTTGTCGTCATGATCCCAGTAGAACCCCTCGGTCAGCACCAGGCCCTGCGCGGCCTCGAGCCCGAGACCGTTGACTTCGGCGAGCGTCATCAACAGGCCGGCCATCTTCTGGCCACCCCTGACGATGCCGAACTCGGCGGCCTGCTTGATCGAGTTGGTGGTGTCCTGGCCGGCATTGGCGAGGCCGATCACCTTCGCCTTCGAGCTCTGCGCCTGCAGCAGGAAGGAGGAGAAGTCCGACGAGTTCAGCGGCACGCGGACCGAGCCCAGCACCTTGCCGCCCGCGGCGGTGACGACCTCGCTGGTGTCCTTTTCCAGCGCATAGCCGAACGCGTAATCGGCAGTGAGGAAGAACCAGCTGTCGCCGCCGGCCTTCACCAGCGCGCCGCCGGTGCCGACCGCGAGCGCATGGGTGTCGAACGCCCAGTGGAAGCCGTAGGGCGTGCAGGCCGCGCCCGTGATCGCCGAGGTCGCGGCACCGACCACGATGTCGATCTTCTTCTTTTCCTTCGAGAGCTCCTGCACTGCGAGCGCCACCGACGACGTCGTCAGCTCGGTGATCATGTCGACGCCATCGGCGTCATACCAGCGCCGCGCGATCGAGGTCGCGAGATCGGGCTTGTTCTGGTGATCGGCGGTGACCATCTCGATCTTCTGGCCGAGCACCTCGCCGCCGAAATCCTCGATCGCCATCTTGGCGGCTTCGACCGAGTACTTTCCGCCGTAATCCGCGTAGACGCCCGACTGGTCGTTCAGAATGCCGATCTTGACACCCTGGGCCATCGCCGGCGCCGCAAGCATCAGGCTGCACGCCGCAACCGCGGCCAAAAATCCCGACTTCATTGTTATGCTCTCCCAGCAGTTTTCTCATCAGGAAAAATCGGCGCGACATTATTTTATAACCCGGCTGCTGCCCATCGATTTCAGTTCAGCCAATAGTATGGGCTTGCACGCCCTCCCCCGTCATTCCGGGGCATCGCGAAGCGATGAGCCCGGAATCCATCAGGCCGCCCGCTTCGGGAGAAATGGAGTCCGGGCTCGCGCTACGCGCGCCCCGGAATGACGGAGGAGAGGCGTTGCTCACCCCGCCGCGGCCGCCGTCTCCTTCGGCTTGCCCTCGTTCTTTCCTTCCGCGAGGTTGCGCACCACCATGTAGAAGATCGGGGTGAACACCAGGCCGAACAGGGTGACGCCGAGCATGCCGAAGAACACGGCGACGCCGACCGCCTGCCACATCTCCGAGCCCGAGCCGGTCGACAACACCAGCGGCAGCACGCCGAGGATGAAGGCGAACGACGTCATCAGGATCGGCCGCAGGCGGAGCCGGCAGGCTTCGATCACCGCCTCCAGCCGCGGCCGGCCCTCTAGCTCGATGTCGCGTGCGAACTCGACGATCAGGATCGCGTTCTTGGCGGCAAGGCCGACCAGCACCACGAAGCCGATCTGGGTCAGGATGTTGACGTCCTGCCCCATGATGCGCACGCCGATCGTGGCCGCGAACAGGCACATCGGCACGATCAGGATCACCGCGAACGGCAACGTCCAGCTGCCGTACTGCGCGGCCAGCACCAGATAGACGAACAGCACGCAGATCGGGAACACGTAGAGGCCGGCATTGGCGCCGTTGACCTGCTGGTAGGACAGGTCGGTCCATTCGAATGAGAAGCCCGACGGCAGCGTCTCGTCGGCGAGCTTCTTGATGGTGTTGAGCGCCGTCGTCGAACTGACGCCCGGCGCCGGCTCGCCCTGCAATTCGGACGACGAATAGAGATTGTAGCGCGCGACCCGGTCGGGTCCCGAGATGTCCTTGAAGTCGACGATGCTGCCGAGCATCACCATGTCGCCATTGGCGTTGCGGGTGCGCAGCCGCGCAAGATCGGTGGTCTCCTTGCGGAACGGCAGGTCGGCCTGCGCCGTGACGTGGTAGGTGCGCCCGAACAGGTTGAAGTCGTTGACATAGGTCGAGCCGAAATAGGTTTCGATCGTGTCGGTGACGTTGGCGATGGGAACGCCGAGCTTCTGCGCCTTGACGCGATCGATGTCGACGAACAGCTGCGGCGTGTTCGCCGAGTATGGCGAGAACACCGAGGTGAGGTTCGGCGACTTGCGCGCCGCCAGCACCAGCTCGTCAGTCGCGGCCGCCAGCAATTCGGGCCCGCGCCCCTGCCGGTCCTGGACCCGGATCGTGAAGCCACCACCGGTGCCGATGCCCGGCACGGCCGGCGGCGGAATCACGATGATGAAAGCGCCTTGGATCACCGACAGCCGCTTGCGCAGCTCGGCGGTGATGGCATTCGCCGTCAGCCCCTTCTTCAGCCGTGCCTCGGGCTCGTCGAACACCGGGAACAACGCCGCGGCATTGCCGGCCTGGGTGCGCGTCGCGCCGGAGAAGCCGGCGAACGCCGCGACGCGGACGATGCCCGGCGTATCCAGCGCAATCCGCTCGATCTCGCGCACGACAGCCGTGGTCCGCGCCAGCGATGCGGCGCCCGGCAGCTGCGCCGAGATGATGACGTAGCCGCGATCCTGCGCCGGGATGAAGCCCTGCGAGGTGGTCGCGAGCAGCCAGCCGGCGCTGCCGATCAGCGCGAGATAGACCGCGAGCATCACCACCGTGTGCCGGATCACGAAATCGGCCACCGCGGCATAGCCGTGGGCCAGCCGGTCGAACACCCGGTTGAACAGCGCGGTAAAGCTGTCCCAGCCACGCGCGACGATGTTCCAGCGCGCCGGCGGCCGCTTCTCCTCATGCGGCACCAGGATCTGCGAGGCCAGCGCCGGCGACAGCGTCAGCGAGCAGAAGCAGGAAATCGCGGTCGCGACCGCGATGGTCACCGCGAATTGCTGGAAGAACTGCCCGGAGATGCCGCCGAGGAAGGCGGTCGGCACGAACACCGCGCATAGCACCAGCGCGATCGAGACCAGCGCGCCGCCGACCTCCTCCATGGTCTTGAGCGCAGCCTCGCGCCTGGACATGCCGTGCTCGAGATGCCGCTCGACATTCTCGACCACCACGATGGCGTCGTCGACCACGATGCCAACCGCGAGGACCAGTCCGAACAGCGTCAGATTGTTGATCGAGAAGCCGAGCGCGGCCATCACCGCGAAGGTGCCGACCAGCGACACCGGGATCGCAATGATCGGGATGATCGCAGGCCGCCAGCCCTGCAGGAACACCAGCACCACGATGACGACCAGCGCCATCGCCTCGTAGATGGTCTTGATCAGCTCATGAACCGATTGGGCGATGAATTCGGTCGGGTTGTAGCCGATGTTGTAGTCGAGCCCCTTTGGGAAGGTCGTCTTGAGCTGCGCCATCGTGTCGGTGATGTTCTTGGCGGTGGCGAGCGCGTTCGATCCCGGCCGCTGCGTCACCAGCAGGGCGACGGCAGACTTGCGCAGCAGGAAGCTGTTGGTGGCGTAGGACAGCGCGCCGAGCTCGACGCGGGCGACGTCGCGCAGCCGCACCGTGCGGCCGTCGGAACCGGCCTTCACCACGATGTCCTCGAACTGCCTGATGTCCTTGAGGCGGCCGGTGAACACGAGGTTCGGCTGGAACGCGCGGTCGGCGATCGGCGGCTCGGCGATCTGGCCGCCCGCGATCTGCAGGTTCTGCGCCCGGATCGCGGCCAGCACCTCGGCCGAGGTCAGGCCAAGATTGGCGATCCGGTCGGGATCGAGCCACAGCCGCATCGAGTAATCGCGCGCGCCGAACATCTGGATGTCGCCGACGCCATCGAGCCGCAGCAGCTGGTCGCGGACCTGGAGCAGCGCGTAGTTGGAGATGTAGAGCTGGTCGAAACTGTCGTCGGGCGACAGCATGAACACGACCATCAGGATGTCGGGCGAGTTCTTGCGGGTGACGACGCCGTTGCGCTGCACCTCTTCGGGCAACCGCGGCTGCGCGATCGCGACGCGGTTCTGCACCAGCACCTGCGCCTTGTCGAGGTCGGTGCCGAGCTTGAAGGTGGCGGTGATGGTGAGCTGGCCGTTCGAGGTCGCCTGGCTGTAGAGATACAGCATGTCCTCGACGCCGTTGATCTCCTGCTCGATCGGGGCGGCGACGGTATCGGACACCGTCTGCGCCGACGCGCCCGGGTATTGCGTCGTGACGGTGACGGTCGGCGGCACCACCTGCGGATATTCCGAGACCGGCAGCGTCGGATAGGCGATCGCGCCGACGATCAGCAGCACGATCGACAGCACCATCGCGAGGATGGGCTGGTTGATGGAAAGCCTTCCGAGATTCATGGCTTTGCACCTGCCGCCGGCTTGTCCGCTGCCGGAGCCTGCGCCATCTTCGGCGTCACCTTGGCGCCGACGCGGGCGCGTTGCAGCCCGTCGACGATCACATGGTCCTCAGCCTTGAGGCCCTCGCGGATCACGCGCAGGCCGTCATCGAGCGGCCCGAGCGTGACCGCGCGGGCTTCCACCGTGTTGTCGTCCTTGAACACGAACACGATCTTGCGCGACTGGTCGGTGGCAACAGCGGTGTCCGGGATCAGCAGCGCCTCATAGGGCGAGGAGCCGATGATTCGGACGCGGCCGAACTGGCCGGGCAGGATCGACAGATCCTGGTTCGGAATGATCGCGCGGCTGCGCAGCGTTGCGGTCGAGACGTCGAGCCGGTTGTCGATGAAATCCATCTTGCCCTCATGCGAGGGCTTGGTCTCGCCGGTCAGCGCCACCTGCACCGGGTTCGCGGTGTCGCGCGAGCTCGGCCGCCGGCCTTCGAACCACAGCTTGCTGTTGCGCTGATAGGTCGCCTCGTCGACGTCGAAATAGATGTAGATCGGATCGAGCGACACGATCGACGTCAACAGCGTCGCGCCACCCTCGCTGCCCTGCACCAGATTGCCCGGGGTCACCAGATGCCGGCTGACGCGACCGGTGATCGGCGCCACCACATGGGTGAACTCGACATTGAGCTGCGCGGCTTTCAGCGCGCCTTCGGCCTGGGTCTCGGCGGCGCGCGCC
>CALRXG020000518.1:0-5312 GCA_943372075.1 Bordetella parapertussis
GCCAGCGCACCTACAAGGAATTGACCGACTGGTCGAACCGCCTGGCGCATGCGCTGGTGGAGAATTACGGCGTCAAGCCCGGCCATCGCGTCCTGATCCGCTCGGGCAACAACCCGGCGCTGGTGGCGGCCTGGCTCGCAGCAACGAAGGCCGGCGCCGTCGTCGTCAACACCATGCCGATGCTGCGCGCCGGCGAACTGACCAAGATCGTCGACAAGGCCGAGATCTCGCTGGCGCTGACCGACAGCCGCATCGCCGACGAGCTGGTGGCCTGCGCCAAGACCAGCAAATTCCTCAAGCAGGTGGTCAATTTCGACGGCACGCAAAACCACGACGCCGAGCTCGACCGGATCGCGCTCAACAAGCCGGTCAGGTTCGATGCGGTGAAGACCGGTCGCGACGACGTCGCGTTGCTCGGCTTCACCTCGGGTACCACCGGCGAACCGAAGGCGACGATGCATTTCCACCGCGATCTGCTGATCGTGGCGGATGGCTATGCCAGGGAAGTGCTCAAGGTGACGCCGGACGACGTGTTCGTCGGCTCGCCGCCGCTGGCCTTCACGTTCGGCCTCGGCGGGCTTGCGATCTTCCCGCTGCGCTTCGGCGCTACCGCGACCTTGCTGGAGAATGCTGCGCCGAGCGAGATGATCCGGATCATCGAGACCTACAAGGCGACGATCTGCTTCACCGCGCCGACCGCCTATCGCGCGATGATGGCGGCGATGGACAAGGGCGCGGATCTGTCGTCGCTGCGGCTTGCGGTGTCGGCCGGAGAGACGCTGCCGGCGCCGGTGTTCGAGAGCTGGACCAGGAAGACTGGCAAGCCGATCCTCGACGGCATCGGCAGCACGGAGCTGCTGCACATCTTCATCACCAACCGCACCGGCAGCGCGGTCGGTGGCACCACCGGCACGCCGGTCGCCGGCTACGAGGCGAAGATCGTCGACGAGGAGATGAACGAGCTGCCGGCGGGGCAGGTCGGCAAGCTCGCGGTGCGCGGTCCGACCGGCTGCCGTTATCTCGCGGATTCCCGACAGACCAAATATGTCCGCGACGGCTGGAACATCACCGGCGATGCCTTCGTCAGCGACGAGAGCGGCCGCCTGTCGTTCGTGGCGCGCGCCGACGACATGATCGTCTCGGCGGGCTACAACATCGCCGGCCCCGAGGTCGAGACGGCGCTGCTCGGCCATCCCGATGTCGCCGAATGCGCCGTGATCGGCGCACCTGACGAGGAACGCGGACAGATCGTCTCGGCGTTCATCGTGCTGAAGCAGGGTGCGCGCAGCGACGATGTCGAGGTCAAGCTGTTGCAGGATCACGTCAAGGCGACGATCGCACCCTACAAATATCCGCGCGCGATCGCCTTCGTCGAAGCGCTGCCCAAGACCCAGACCGGCAAGATCCAGCGCTTCAAGCTGCGCGAGGCCAGCTGATTGGCGGTGGGCATATTCACACGGTCATTGCGAGGAGCGATAGCGACGAAGCAATTCATGCTTCCGCGTATGCTGTGCGATGGATTGCTTCGCTTCGCTCGCAATGACGAGGATAGTTCCGACATTCTGAGTTGACGGCGGCTTACGGCCATCGCCCCCGGGGTCAGTGCGCCGCGCCGCCGCCGGCCGTGTTCTTCGGCTTGCCGGTCAAGAGGATCGCGATCGCGGCGAGCACCAGCACGATGCCGATCACGGCGAAGGCGTCGCTGAAGCCCAGCACCAGGGCCTGGCGCTTGACGATGTTGCCGATCGCCACGATCGCCTGGTTGTGCGCGGTGGCGGGGTCGGCGACGCCGTGGCTCAGGAAGTAGTTGGTGACTTCGGCGATCCGGGTACGCACTTCCTCGCGGCCGAGGTGCACGGACTGGCCGATGATGTTGGAGTGGAACTGCTCGCGCTTGGTGACGATGGTCGACAGCAGCGCCGTGCCGATCGCGCCACCGAGGTTGCGCATCATGTTGGAGATGCCGGAGGCAGCCGGCGCATCCTGCGGCGCGACGCTGCCGAGGCTGACGGCCGACAGCGGCGCCAGCATGATCGCCTGGCCGATCGCGCGGACGATGTTCGGCACGAAGAACTGGTCGCCGGAGTAATCGAGCGACATCTGGATGTTCATGAAGGACGAGACCGCGAACAGCAGCATGCCGGTGAAGGCGATGAAGCGGGCATCGAAGCGCTGCATCAGCTTCGGCACCAGCGGGATCAGGATCAGCTGCGGCAGGCCGGTCCAGGCCAGCACCTGGCCGATCTGCTCGGCATTGTAGCGCTGCACCTGGCCGAGATAGGCCGGCAGCAGATAGACCGAGCCGAACAGCGCGAAGCCGACGAACACCGCCGAAATGGTGCCGAAGCCGAAGCTGCGCTGGGTCAAGAGGCGCAGCCGGATCAGCGGCTTCTCGACGACGAGCTCGATCCAGATGAACAGAGTGAGGCTGACGGCCGCGATGACCGCGAGCTTGACGATGAACGGCGAGCCGAACCAGTCGTCCTTGTTGCCTTCCTCGAGCACGGCTTGCAGCGACGCCAGGCCGATCGCCATCGTGGCGATGCCGAGCCAGTCGCCTTCGCGGAGCAGCTGCAGCTGCATCGGTTGCCGCTCCAGCGTGAGGTAGAGGGTCGTGACCATCACCACGGTCGGGACCACGTTGACGAAGAAGATGGTCTGCCAGCCGTAATTCTCGGTCAGGTAACCGCCGATGGTCGGGCCGATCGCCGGAGCAAAGGTCACGGCGAGCGCGAACATCGCAAGCCCGATCGGCTGCTGCACCTTCGGCAGCTTGGTGAAGACCAGCGTGAAGGCCATCGGGATCAGCACGCCGCCGAAGAAGCCCTGCAAGCCGCGCATCGCGATCATCGAGGGCAGGTCGTGGGTGAAGGCACAGGCGACGGAGAAGGCCGCGAACAGCGTGGCGAAGATGAGGATGATCTTGCGGAAGGAGAACACGCGGCTGAGATAATCGGTCAGCGGGATCACCACGATCTCGCCGATCAGATAGGACGTCGAGATCCAGGAGCCGTTGTCGACGCCGGTGCCGATGCCGCCTTCGATGTTGAGCAGCGAGGCGTTGGTGATCTGGATGTTGAGGATCGCCATGAAGGCGCCGATCATCGCCGCGACGATTGAAATCCAGACGGCCATGCTGGCGCGGTTGGGATCGACCGCTGTCGCTGCCGCGCGGGGCGCGGCAGCCGGGGAGGAGAGCGCGAGGTCGGACATGACATCACCTATTTGAAGGAGGCGACAGCGAGCTTCGGGGAGGTGCCGGAGCGCGGCGCCTCGGCGGATTGTGACGCGGTTGCGATGGTCGGGATCACGGACATGCCGGGCCGCAGCTCGACCGGCGTCGCGTCGAGCGCGATCTTGACGGGGATGCGCTGCACCACTTTGGTGAAGTTGCCGGTGGCGTTATCCGGCGGCAGCAGCGCGAACTCCTGGCCGCTGGCGGGCGCCAGGCTGTCGACATGGCCGCGCACGACCTGGCCCGGGAACATGTCGACCTCGATCTCGACCGGCTGGCCCTTGCGGACATGGGTGAGCTGCGTCTCCTTGTAGTTCGCGATCACATAGGCGCCGGTGGCCGGCACCAGCGACATCAGCTGCGTGCCGGCCTGGACGAACTGGCCGGTGCGCAGGGTACGGTTGCCGACCACGCCGTCGATCGGCGCAGTGATGGTGGTGTAGCCGAGGTTCAGCTCGGCCTGATGCTGGAGCGCGGTGGCGCGTCCCTGCGCCGCGACAGCCTGGGCGATGTCGGCCTTGAGCAGCTCGACCTGGCGGAGCGCGGAGGCGAGGTTCGCGGTGTCGCGGGCCACGGCGGCCTGCGCGCTGGCGTAGCGCGACTGCGCTTGCTGCGCATTCTGCACGCTGCCGAAGCCGGTACCGGCGAGATCGGTGTAGCGCTTGTTCTCCTGCTCGGCGAAGGTCTGCGTCGCGCTGTCGACGGCGAGCGTCGCGCGGGCCGCTTCGATCACCGAATGCTGCACGTCGAGCTGGGCGCGCTTGCTGGCGATCGCGGCTTCCGCGGCGGCGACGTCGGCCTTGGTCTGGTCCAGTGCCACCTTGAAATCGCGGTCGTCGATCCGCGCCAAGATCTGGCCGGCACGGATATGCTCGTTGTCGCCGACCAGCACCGCGCTGAGATAGCCGGAGACCTTCGGCGCGATCGTTGTGTTGTCGGCCTTCACATAGGCGTCGTCGGTCGAGACCTGAAAGCGGCCGACCGTCCAGTAATCCCAGCCGTACCAGCCGCCGCCCGCGAGGACGGCGAGGGCCGCGCCGGCCAGCAGCAGGCGGCGCAGCTTGCCTTTCGTGGCGTCCGGCGCCGGGGCTTCCGAACTGGCGATCAATTGCTTGGCGGTCTCGGCCGGAACCTGGCTCTCGGCCTTGAAGGAGGTTTCATGTTGGCTCATCGCAGTCGCTCCTGGAGCTCTCTATCCCTCTGGGAAACCGTTGGAATTTCGATCTCGACGGTCCGGGATAATTAGGAAACTTGATGTTTTCCAAAATAGAGCCCATATTGGGAGTGTCAATAGAATGACAGTCATCATCCAAAAGCATGGCTCGGCGATGAACCGGAATGGCAAAGACCAGACTGAGCAGGCTCCGGCGGCGCCCGTGCCGGAGCGGCGCGGCCGCGGCCGGCCGCAATTGCGCTCCGACGAGGAGACCCGCGCGCTGATCTATGACTCTGCGCGGCGCGAGTTCTCCGCGCGCGGCTTCGCTGCGGCCAGCATCGCCGACGTCGCCTGCCGCGCCGGCGTTTCCACCAAGACGCTGTACCGGCTGGTGCCGACCAAGCTGGCGCTGTTCGAGGGCACGGTGACGGACCGGATGGACCGCTTCATCTCCGCCGTGAATCTCGGCGCCTGCGACGGCCGCGATATCGCAACAGCGCTGGAGCGGGCGCTGCTGGCCTGTGCCGAGCTCATCCTCGATGTCGAGGTCATCGCGCTTCAGCGCATCATCCTGGCCGACAGCGACAAATTCCCCGACATCGCCGAGATGTTCTACGAGAAGGCGATGCAGCGGACGCTTGGCGCGCTGGCGGCGTGGCTGGGCGTGCAGCAGCGGCGGGGACGGATCACCGTCGATGACACGCAGGCCGCCGCCGGCATGCTGCTTGGGATGCTCGTCTTCCAGCCGCAGCGCGACGTGATGTACGGCCACCGGCCGCCGCTGTCGCGGGCGCAGGTCGAGGCCCGGGCCAAGGCCTGTGCGGCACTCTTCCTGTCCGGATGCGCGGTGTCGGCCGACCAGAACAAGCAGCAGAGCGGAGAGCCATGATGCGCGGTGCCGGCCGATCAGAGCCGATCGAG
>CALRXG020000519.1:0-5268 GCA_943372075.1 Bordetella parapertussis
CTGCATCCTGCTCGACGTGCATATTCCCGGCAAATCCGGCCTCGATATCCTCAGAGAGCTTCACGGCGAGGATTATCCGGCGCCGATCTTCATGATTTCGGGGCAAGGCGACATCGCGATGGCGGTCAGCGCCATCAAGAACGGCGCGCTCGATTTCATCGAAAAGCCGTTCCGCGGCAATGAAATCGTCAGCCGTCTCAACGAGGCGATCGACGCCTATACGAGGCGCCAGGCCGAGACTTCGGCGTCGCGTGTCGCTTCGCTGCATTTTCCGGGGCGCGAGCCGCTGACCCGCCGCGAGCGCGAGGTGCTCGAGCAATTCACCGCCGGCGCCTCCAACAAGGAGGCCGGGCGTCATCTCGGCATCAGTCCGCGCACGATCGAGGATCATCGCGCCAACATCATGAAGAAGCTCGGCGCGCGTAATGCCGCCGATCTCGTCCGCATCGTGATGACAGCGCAGCGACAGGGTTGATCGGGGCTGCAAAAGCCCGTTTCTCATTCTGGTTTCCACATCGCGGGGTTTGTGCGATGCACGCTCCTCGGTACCGATTGCCGAACGTTTGGTTCGGAATTCGAGCATATGCATGCTACAGGGCATATGCGCTGCCGCCACGCGTGTGCGCAGCAATATCCGGACACATCGTTGCGATGAGCCTGGCAGCAAAGAACCCGGCATCGAAAAACCCGGCATCAACCTTGGCGCAATGAAGATGACAAAAAAGACCAAGACCCCGGACCAGTTGCGCAGCGCGCGCTGGTTCGCTCCCGACGATCTCAGAGCCTTCGGCCATCGCTCCCGCGCGATGCAGATGGGCTACGCGCCGGAGGAATGGCGCGACCGGCCGGTGATCGCGATCATCAACACCTGGTCCGATGCGCAGCCCTGCCACATGCACTTCAAGAGCCGGGTCGACGACGTCAAGCGCGGCGTGCTGATGGCCGGCGGCTTTCCGCTCGAGCTGCCGGCGTTGTCGCTGTCGGAATCGCTGCTGAAGCCGACCACGATGCTCTACCGCAACATGCTGGCGATGGACGCCGAGGAGCTGCTGCGCGGCCATCCGGTCGACGGCGTGGTGCTGATGGGCGGCTGCGACAAGACGACGCCCGGGCTGCTGCTGGGGGCCACCAGCATGAACCTGCCGGCGATCTACCTGCCGGCCGGTCCGATGCTGCGCGGCAATTGGAAGGGCCGTACGCTCGGCTCCGGCTCGGATGCCTGGAAATACTGGGACGAGCGGCGTGCGGGGAAAATCTCCGACAAGGACTGGGTCGACATGGAGGCCGGCATCGCCCGCAGCTACGGCACCTGCATGACGATGGGGACCGCGTCGACGATGACCGCGATCGCCGAAGCCATCGGCATGACATTGCCCGGCGCCTCGTCGATCCCCGCGGCCGATGCCAACCATATCCGGATGAGCTCGGAGGCCGGCCGCCGCATCGTCGAGATGGTGTGGGAGGATCTGACCCCGCAGCAGATCCAGACGCGAAAGGCCTTCGATAACGCCATCACGGTTGCGATGGCGATGGGCTGCTCGACCAACGCGATCATCCACTTGATCGCGCAGGCGCGCCGCGCCGGCCAGGATATTTCGCTCGATGATTTCGAGATCGCGAGCCGCAAGGTGCCGGTGATTGCCAATGTGCGGCCGAGCGGCGACCGCTACCTGATGGAGGACTTCTTCTATGCCGGTGGCCTGCCCGGCCTGATGAACCGCATCAAGCCGCATCTGCATCTCGACTGCATCACGGTCACGGGCAGGACACTCGGAGAGAACATCGCGGGCGCCGAGGTCCACAATGACGACGTCATCCGCACCGTCGACAACCCGATCTACAAGGAGGGTGCGCTGGCGGTGCTGAAGGGCAACCTCGCGCCCGACGGCTGCGTCATCAAGCCGAGCGCCTGCGATCCGCGCTTCCTCAAGCACACCGGGCCGGCGCTGGTGTTCGATGATTATCCGTCGATGAAGAAGGCGGTCGACGATCCCGATCTCGACGTCACGGCCGATCACGTGCTGATCCTGCGCAATGCCGGCCCACAGGGCGGCCCGGGCATGCCGGAATGGGGCATGCTGCCGATCCCGACTAAGCTCGTGAAGCAGGGCGTGCGCGACATGGTGCGGCTGTCGGATGCGCGGATGAGCGGCACCAGCTACGGCGCCTGCATCCTGCACGTCTCGCCGGAATCGTTCATCGGCGGTCCGCTGGCGCTGGTTCGCAACGGCGACCGTATCACGCTCGACGTTGCCGCGCGCACCATCGATCTCGACGTGCCGGAAGCCGAGCTCGCCAGGCGCCGCGCCGAATGGAAGCAGCCCGAACCGCGCTTCGAGCGTGGCTATGGCTGGATGTTCTCCAAGCACATCAAGCAGGCCAATGAGGGCTGCGATTTCGATTTCCTCGAGACCGGTTTCGGCAAGCCGGTGGGCGAGCCGTCGATCTACTAACGCTGTTATTCCGGGGCGCGCGAAGCGCGAGCCCGGAATCCATCGGGCCGCATACGCTGCGGTGAAATGGATTCCGGGCCTGCGCCTTCGGCGCATCCCGGAATGACGAATGGAGAAAGCAACACAGCCATGTCAAAACTCAGCGACGCGACCCGCAACAAGCTGAAATCCGTCTCCACGGCCACGGTCGCGACCGCGCTGTTCAAGCGCGGCTTGCGCATCCAGATGATCCAGGACGTGCATCCCCTGAGCCCGGATCAGCCAACCATGATCGGCGAGGCCTTCACGCTGCGCTACATGCCGGCGCGCGAGGATCTCAACACGATCGAGGTGTTTCGCGATCGCGCGCATCCGCAGCGCAAGGCGATCGAGGATTGCCCCGTGGGCGCGGTGCTGGTGATGGACAGCCGCAAGGATGCGCGTGCTGCGTCGGCCGGCGCGATCCTGGTGACGCGGCTGATGAAGCGCGGCTGCGCCGGCGTCGTCACCGATGGCGGCTTTCGCGACTCGGCCGAAATCGCGCGGCTCGGCTTCCCGGCTTTCCACCATCGCCCGAGCGCGCCGACCAATCTGACGCTGCATCAGGCGATCGAGATCAACGTTCCGATCGGCTGCGGCGACGCGCCGGTGTTTCCCGGCGACGTGATCCTCGGCGACAGCGACGGCGTCATCGTGATCCCGGCGCATCTAGCCGACGAGATCGCCAATGAGACCTTCGAGATGACCGCGTTCGAGGATTTCGTCACCGAACAGGTGCAAAACGGCCGCGGCATCTTCGGTCTTTATCCCGCCACGGACGAGCAGACGCTGCAGGATTTTGCAGTGTGGCGGAAGGCGAAGGGGCGGTAGCGGCAACACGCATTCCGCCGTCGTCCCGGCGCAGGCCCCGCTCGATAGATCACGCGGTATGGGTCCCCCGAGTTCACAAACGAAGTGCAACACTTCCATCTGGAGGTGTTGCCATGGGGCGGACTTACAAGCAGCTCTCCCTGGAGGAGCGATGCGAGATTGCCAGGCTTTCGCCAGGACGACGATGGGAGGTAGCCGGGCCGGGGCCTACACCTCCGCCTTCTCAGCCATCCCCACCGCCCACAGCGCGAAGGCGTAGACGATCGCGACCTCGTCCAACCGGTTGAAGCGGCCTGACGCGCCGCCGTGGCCGGCGCCCATGTTGGTGCGCAGCAGCACCGGACCGCCGCCGCGCATGGTGGCGCGTAGCCGCGCGATCCATTTCGCCGGCTCCCAATAGGTGACGCGTGGATCGGTCAAGCCGCCCATCGCCAGGATCGCCGGATAATCCTTCGCCGCGACATTGTCGTAGGGCGAGTAGGATAGGATGGTGCGGAAATCCTTCGCGCTTTCGATCGGGTTGCCCCATTCCGGCCATTCCGGCGGCGTCAGCGGCAAGGTGTCGTCGAGCATGGTGTTGAGCACGTCGACGAACGGGACTTCGGCGACGATGCCGGCGAACAGCTCGCCGGCGCGATTGGCGACCGCGCCCATCAGCATGCCGCCCGCCGAGCCGCCATGGCCGACGATGCGCTTCTCACCGGTGTACTGCGCCTCGATCAGCGCGCGGCCGGCAGCCGCGAAATCGTCGAACGTGTTGGTCTTCTTCTCGCGTTTGCCGTCGAGATACCAGCCCCAGCCCTTGTCGGCGCCGCCGCGGATATGCGCGATGGCGTAGACGAAGCCGCGGTCGACCAGCGACAGCCGGTTGGCCGCAAACGATGCCGGCATGGCCATGCCGTAGGAGCCGTAGCCGTAGAGCAGCAGCGGTGCCTTGCCGTCGCGCACGAAATCCTTGCGATGCAGGATCGAGACCGGCACCTGCGCGCCGTCATGCGATGTCGCCATGATGCGCGTGGTGACGTAGTCGGCCGGGTTATGGCCGGACGGGATCTCCTGCCGCTTGCGCAATACCCGTGTCCGCGTCGCCATGTCGTAGTCATAGACCTCCGACGGCGTCGTCATCGACGAATAGGCAAAGCGCAGATTGGTGGTCTCGAACTCGTAGCCGCCCATGGTGTCGAGCGAATAGGCAGCCTCGTCGAACGCGATCGCGTGCTCCTCGCCCGTCTTGAGATCGCGGATGATGATCGCCGGCAGCGCGTTGGCGCGCTCCAGCCGCACCATGTGGCCGGCATAGAGCTCGACGTCGAGCACATAGACGCCCTCGCGATACGGGATCAGGTCGCGCCAGTTGGCGCGCTCGGGGGCGGCAAGCGGCGCGGTGACGACCTTGAAGTCGATGGCGTCGTCGGCATTGGTCAGGATGAACAGTTCGTCGCCGCGATCGGCGATCGAATATTGCACGCCTTCCTCGCGCGCCGCGACGAGGCGCGGCGGGGCGTCGGGATTGCTGAGATCGATCAGCCGCTGCTCTGATGTCTCGTGGTCGCCGCCGGCGATCACGCAGAAGCGGCCGCTCGCGCTCTCGTGCAGATGGGTGAACCAGCCGGAATCCTGCTCCTCATAGACCAGGATATCGTCGACCTGCTTGGTGCCGAGCCTGTGGCGCCACACCTGCATCGGGCGGTGATTGTCGTCGAGCTTGACGTAGAAGAAGCTCCTGGAATCGGCGGCCCAGACCACGCCGCCGTCGGTCTCCTCGACGAGGTCGTCGAGATCGCCACCGGTCGCCCAGTCGCGCACGCGGATCGAGAAATACTCCGAGCCCTTGGTGTCGGCACTCCAGGCGTGCAGCCGATGATCGTTGGAATGCCGGCTGCCGCCGAACTTGAAATACTTGTGGTCCTTCGCCAGCGCGTCGCCGTCGAGCACGACATGCGCCTCGCCGCCGTCGCGCGGCGTG
>CALRXG020000520.1:0-5263 GCA_943372075.1 Bordetella parapertussis
GAAGCGGCCGACCATCGCCGCCGGCAGCAGCACCAGCGGCTTGCCGTGCGCCTTTGCCATCAGGTAGGTCACGATCGCCATTTCGCAAACGTCGAAGGTCTGCTCGCGCACCATCGGCTTGAACGCGGCGTTGGTCGGCGTGAACTCGGTGAAGTCGAGATCGAACAGCTCGGAGCGCAGCTCTCCGCGCTTCACCGCCTGGATGTGAGGGTGATTGCCAAGCACCGTGCGCAGCCGAAGTTTTTCCATGGCGACGAACTCCGCGGGGTCAGGTCAGCGCTCGTCCAACCGTTGCGCGTGGCACAGGCGACGGATCGAGCGGCGCCGCCTGCAACGCGGCGACGGTCGCGCGCACCAGCTCCTCGATGGCGTGGCCGGCGTCGGTGCCGTCGGCGCGGCCGCGTGACAGGCGCGAGACGCGCTCCGGTGTCACCAGCGTGTAGTACAGCGCGCCGAGCAGGAAGTGGCCGCGCCAGACCAGGTCGGTGCGCGGAATATGCGGCAGGCTGTCATGGATCGCGTCGATGAAGGCGTGGCTGGTGTCGTCGAAGGTCTGCGCGATGATCTTGCGCACGACTTCGTTGCCCTCGGCCGACATGATCGCGCGCAACCGCGTGAACCGCGTCCCGCCGCCGGCAAGGTCGCTGCCCGAGGTGAAGGCCGGCAACACATAGGCGCGCACGATCGCTTCCAGCCGGTCCTGCAAATCGCGCACCCGCCGTGCCGCTGCCAGCAGTTCGGAGCGGCGCCGGTTCATCGGTCCGCAATGCCGCCGGTAGATCTCTAGCAGCAGGCCGTCCTTGGTCTTGAAATGATAGGTCACGCTGCCGGGATTGGCGCCGGCGGCCTGCGCGATGTCGCGCACCGAGACGGCATTGAAGCCGTAAGTCGAGAACAACTCCTCGGCCGCGGCGAGGATCGCCTCGCGCATGTTCGGCTTGCGGGTGCCGGCGGCCTTCAGGTCGGACTTGACGTTGGACTTGGCGGGCTTGCGGACCATATTTGTACTATCGTCCAAATAATCAGGTCACGTCAACAAGGCGAGCCTGCGGTCAGCAAAGCCTGACGTCCGGCTCGGCACGGCCGCGCGCCGCGGCGTCGAGCAGAAAAGTCTGACCATGCCCGGGATCGGCGGCGCGTTGCGCTTCGTCCATATCCTGCCAGGCCGACGTGACCAGCACGCGCGAGAAATCGTGGCCGACAAAGGCCGGACAACTCGATTGGCTTGCCGGCACGCGCAGCGAGCGCAGACGCTTGCCTGAGGGATCGTAGATGTCGATGCAGCCGCCGCCCCAGCGCACGTTCCAGATCAACCCATCGGCATCGACGACCGCGCCGTCAATCCCGCCAATGCCGCGATGCCGGATCAGGACGGCGGGTTCGCCGACCGGCAATCCGGTCGCGGCATCGAGCGCCACCCGATACAGCACATTGGTCGCGGTGTCGGCGAAGTAGCCGACGTCCCCGCCCGGCGAAAAGCAGATCGCGTTCGGGATCGTGATGTCGGGATAAAGCCTGGTGATGCGGCCGCAATGCAAGGCATAGATCGCGCCCGCTCCCTGTTCGGCCTGGCGGCCCATGGTACCGATCCAGAACGTACCCGACGGATGTACGCGCGAATCGTTGGAACGCGTCGCCGGATTGTCGGCTTCCAGCGCCGCGAATAAGTCCAGGCGGCCATCGGCGATCTGTCGTACATAGAGCCCGTCGTCAGTGACGATCAGTTGCCGCTCATCGTCGATCCGCGCCAACGCGCTCGCCATGTTCGGCAGGCCGTGGATCACGGTGCGTCCGTCGGCAAAGCGATGCTCGAACAGGCGACGCTCGCGGATGTCGAACCACCAGGCGGTGTCGGCCGCAGCATCATAGGTCGGCCCTTCGCCGAGATGGCAGCGCTCGGCCGACAACACCGAGGTCGGCACCTCGTCCATCAGCACATCAGCGGCGTGTTCCGTCATGGCGGTGCTCCAATCGTCGAGAAACGATAGACGATGCTGCGCCGGTAGATCTGCCCGGGATCGAGCCGAGCGGACGGAAAATCTGGCCGGTTCGGCGTATCGGGCCACGCGTGCGGCTCGAGGCACAGCGCGTCGGATTGCCGGTACAGCCGCTCGGCCTTGCCGGCGGTCGAGCCATCGAGGAAATTGCCGGAATAGAATTGCAACCCCGGCTGATCGGTGAGCAGCTCCATCACGCGGCCGCTACGCGGCGCCTCGAGGCGCGCGGCGAAGCGCAGGCCTGTCCCCGAGGCGAGACAGAAATTGTGGTCATAGCCGCGCCCGAGCCGAATCTGCTCGTCGTTGGCTCTGATCCGCGCGCCGATGGCGGTGGGCTTGCGGAAGTCGAACGGCGTGCCGTCGACCGGCCGCGGCGGTCCGGGAAGCGGGATCGCCGTGGCGTCGACCGCGAGGAAATGGTCCGAGGCGATGGTCAGCCGGTGATCGAGGATCTGCCGTTCGGCGCGCGCACCGTCGAGATTGAAGAAGCTGTGGTTGGTGAGGTTGAGGCAGGTCGGCCGATCGCTCGTTGCCTCATACGTGATCGAAAGCTCCATCGGACGGCGCACGCGATAGGTCACGCGGGTCGCGAGATTGCCGGGATAGCCCTCCTCGCCATGCGGGCTTTCGCGCTCGAGCACCAGCGCGGGCTCGGGATCATCCGATAATTCGGCGATCCGCCACGGCTTGCGATCAAAGCCCTGTAGCCCGCCATGCAGCGCGTTGGGACCGTTATTGGCGTCGAGCCTCACCGTCTCGCCATCGAGCACGAAGCGCGCGCCGGCGATGCGGTTGGCGTAGCGTCCGATGGTCGCGCCAAAGAACTTGCGCTGCGCGAGATAGTCATCGAGATCGTCATGACCAAGCACGATATCGTCGCAATGCCCGTCGCGATCGGGCGTCACCAGCGCTTGCAGCGTGGCACCGAAGGGAATGATGGCGGCTTCGAAGCCATGCTCGCCGCGCAGCGTCACACGCTCGACCACGGTGCCATCGGGCAATGTGCCGAAGGGCGCGCGCTCAATTCCGCCTGATGTCATGCTCAGTCCTCGAACGCCTCGACGAGGCGCCGCCGCCCCAGCATGAAACTATCGGCGACGAGCTGCAAGGGCGTGAGGTCGACATCGGATTTGCCTTCCGCCGTAAGCGCGACGAAGCGGCGGTAGAGCGCGGGATACTCCTCGTCGGCGGCATCGACGACCGGCGTGTTGCCATCGCGCAGCTGTCGGCCGCCCTTCGACAGCTTGACGGGCCCGTCCTCGGTTTCGCACAGGATGTCCCAGCTCGGCGGCCCGGCCAGGCGGAAATCGAACTCGGCGTGGATCGGCACGCCACTCTCATCGGAAAGTTCGATCTCGGCTGCGATCGGCGCCGCCCGATTGGAGGGGAAGTCCAGCACCGCGCTCCTGACGAAGAGCGGTCGCGGCAGGATCTCGGTGAGGATCGACAGCGCGTTGATGCCGGGATCGAACACGCCGAAGCCGCCGGTCTCGAAGATCCAGCCCTGGCCTGGATGCCAGACCCGGACGTCTTCCTTCCAGACGATGCTGACCTTGTTGATGGTGCGGCCCGCGAGCAGTTGCCGCGCCGGCCCGATCGCGGGCGCAAAGCGCGAATGCCAGCTCGCGAACAAGGTCCGGCCTGCCTGATGCGCCGCCGCGACCAGGGGCGCGAGTTCGCCGACGGTGGCGCCCGGCGGCTTCTCCAGCAGCACATGCTTGCCGGCAGCGAGCGAGGCGGCCGCCTGCGCGTGGCGCACCTGCGGCGGCGTGCACAGCGCGACGGCATCGATCTCCGGCCCGTCGCGCAGCAATTCCTGCAAGTCACGGAAATGCGGCAGGCCGGGCGGGGTCTTGGCGGGATCCACCACCGCGACCAATGCAGCGCCGGAAGTCTTGGCGATCGCGGGCACATGCTGCCTGTGCGCGATCTCGCCGAAGCCGACGATGGCGATGCGAAGCAGGTTGCTCATGGCCGTCCTCGCATTGTCGACCGCCCCGATCGGCGGACGCCGTCGAGGCGAGACCATCGGTGATCGCCCGGTACCAACCGCATGGCTCTACTCTGGTTGCAGTCTGGCAATCTCGTCGCGCCTCGTTTGCAAGATTGCGGTTAACGGGCGGCTTCGAAGCCGCCCAACACTGCGGTCAGATTGGCGCCAAGGATATCGGAGAGATAGCCGCCTTCCTGCACCAGCACCGTCGGCAGGCCGAACCACGCCAGCGCCTCGCCGATCCGGCGGAAGCCGTCGGTGGTGACGGCGAGGCCCGCGAGCGGGTCCTTCTCGGAAGCATCGAGGCCGAGCGCGACCACCAGCGCGGTCGGCGCGAACGACCGTATCGCCTTCTCCGCCGCCGCGAGCGCCTTCATGTAGTCGTCGTCACGCGTGCCCTTGGCCAGGGGAATGTTGAGATTGGTGCCAAGGCCAGGCCCAGTGCCGCGCTCATGTGCGTAGCCCCAGACGAAGGGGTAGAAGAACGACGGATCGGCATGGATCGAGACGGTGAAGACGTCCGGCCGCTCGTAGAAGATGCCCTGCGTGCCGTTGCCGTGATGCACGTCGACATCGAGGATCGCGACGCGCTCATGTTTCTGGCGCAGATGCTCGGCTGCGATCGCGCTGTTGTTGAGGAAGCAGAAGCCGCCGGCGAGGTCGCGATAGGCGTGATGGCCGGGCGGACGGCACAGCGCGTAGGCGGCGTCCTCGCCGTCGAGCACCATCTGCGCGGCGGTGACCGCGACGTCGCTCGAGGCGCAGGCGCCGGCCCAGGTGCCGGGACCGATCGGGGCCGCGGTGTCGACGGTGTGCCAGCCGAGCTTGCCCACGATATGGGTCGGATAGGTGCCGGCATTACGCACCGGGTGGATGTTCGCGATCATCTCGGGTCCGGCATTGCCGAGCGCCAACCATTCGTCCCAGGCGCCTTCGAGGAAGCCAAGATATTCCGGACTGTGCACGCGCGCCCGCGGCCCCTGCCCGAACTTGGTCGGCTCGATCAGCGCGTGCCTGCCGGCCTTCAGACCCGCCAGCAGGCGATCGGCGCGCTCGGGCTGCTCGGTGGTGCGCTGGACCACCCCGCGGACCAGGAAGAATTGCGGATCATGGCTGCGGTGCAGATCGCTATAGACGGCCTTCACGGGATGCTCCTGTTGAACAGCGGCTGAGTTGGGGTCTTCGCCAGCGCGTTGTACACTATCAGCGACAGCGGTGATCTGAAACCGAGCGCGATTTCATGCTATGTCCGCATGCGGCGCAATGATTCAAC
>CALRXG020000521.1:0-5257 GCA_943372075.1 Bordetella parapertussis
GATCGGGCGGCGCGGAATGCCTTCGCGATAGCGGTCGCGATAGGCGCGCAGGGTTGCTGCATCGCCGGCGCCGGTCAGCGGCGCGATCGCGTCCCATTCGGCATCCGAGGTTGCGAGAATGTCCTTGGCGGCGCGGGTCACGGCGATGAAACGGGCCACCAGATCCTTGTTGGCATTGGCCCATGTCTCGTCGAACACGTAACCGATCATCGCGATGCGGCCCTTGGTGCCGAGCTTCTGCAGGATGTCCTCCATGCCGGCGAGCCGTCGAAAGCCCTTGGCTTCCAGCGCGGCGCAGAAATTCCAGTAGTTGAGTGTCGCATCCATCTCGCCGCCGAGCGTCTTGGCCGCAAGCAGCGGCGGCGCGCCATAAACGATGGTCGCCTGCGACTTCAGGTCGACGCCGTCCTGCTTCAATGCCGCCTGCAGTAGCAGCCAGTTCTTGTCGATCGGACCGCCGGCAACGGCAAGTTTGCGTCCCCGGAGATCGGACAGCGTCTTCATTGGCGACGAGGCCGGGATCATCACGGCGCCCAGCGCGCTCGAATAGGGATAGAATTGCAGCCTGGCGCCGAGCGATCGCTCGCGCGACACCCACGGCCAGTCCGACACCATGACATCTGCCGTACCGGAGCGCAGCGCGATCTTGCCGGCCTCGGGGCTGGCGAGCTCGACGACGTCGATCGACAGATTGGCCTTCTTGTCGAGGCCATGGGAGCGAATGACGGCCAGTTCCCAGGCCAGCGTTCCGGTCTTCTGCGCTGCAACGCGGATGGTCTCCGCGTTGCACGAGGCGCCGAACTGCATAACCGCCAGAACTGCCGCAGCCAACACCGCGCGAACAGAGATGATCATCGTTTCTTGAGCCACTTCCCCGAATGTTTTCTTTTCTGTTCAACACCCATAGCATAGCTTGCGCGAAGGGAAGAGGAAGCAGGACCATGGCAGGAGCTGGCATGCTACGACCGATTGTCGCCGTCCCGGCCATGCTCCTGGCCGTGCTCGCCGGGCCTTCCATGGGCGCGCGGGCCCAAGAGATCAATGACTATCCGACCTCGGCGCGGGCGGAATATGTGTTCGGCTGCATGAAAGCGAACGGCGAAAGCCGGCAATCGATCGAGCAATGCTCCTGTTCGATCGACGTCGTCGCCTCGATCATCCCTTATGATCGCTACGTCACCGCCGAGACGGTGCTGAGCATGTCGCAGGTGCGCGGCAATCTGGGCGGCCAGTTCCGGTCGTCTGAGCAGGCCGCGAATGCGCTCAACGACCTCAGGCGGGCCCAGGCCGAAGCCGAAGTCAGGTGTTTCTAACGTTGATCGTCAGATCTCGAACCCTTCAGGTCCCAGGATTTTCGACCTTCCATTCGTGCTCGAAGACATGCCCGTCGGTGTCCTTGGCTTCGGCACGGACGTGCTTGGCGCCATTCGAGACGTAGGTGAAGCGGATGTTGGGATCCTCGGAAATCGAGATGCCACCTTCCATCGCCAGCACCGGACTGTCGTCCTGCCAGATATGCAGCTCGTTGACGAAGAAGGCCGGAATATAGAGCTGCGTGACCTGGTCCATTTGCAGGCCCGAATTGTTGGGATGGCCGATCATGATCTGGGCTTCCCGCGTGGTGCTCGCCGGCCCCTGTTCGGGCTTCGCGAACTGCCGGTAACGCATCTGGCCGAGCCGGTTCTTCGCCTCTTCGACGTTCTTGGCGGCCGGCGCCGAGCAGCCGCCGGATGCCTTGACGTAGACCTTGCTGACATAGAGCTTGCCGTCGCTGAGCTCGGCGACGGCGTGGACATTGGTGTAGTTGTTGACGCGGACGCGGGTCGAGATCTCGCTGACATTGGCGTCCGGTCCGAGCGTGAACTTCGCGGCCATCGGCGCCGGGTTCTCGTCGATCACGAGCGTGATCGCGACGACGCGGCGGCTGTCGCTGGGTGATAGCTTGGTGCGCAGCGTCACCGGGACGATCGCGGCGTCTTCCGCACGCGCCGGCATCTCGATGCCGATGACGTCGTTGCCATCGTTCATCGGGCGATTGCTGAAGATGTCCTGGACCAGGCCGGGCCATGGATCATAGCCCTCGGTGGCGGGCGCGGCCGGTGCGCCCAGCGCGATCACGAAGAGGCCGGCGATGCAGAGCAGGCGGGCGCGATGTCGGGGCATGTTCGCGAGATCCTATGCAGTCGCGTCATTATAGGATGAACCGTTACTCCCATTCAATTTCCGAGAATGCTGCAGTTGCGTTGCGAGCGTTGTAGTCGTCGAACAGCTGCCAGCGCGGCCGCTCGGCGGCTGCGGCATGCTCCGCCGCTGCCGTGATCGGTTTGCCGCTCGCGACCAGGGCACGGACGTCGGCGGCCAGCGTATCGAGATAACGCCGCTCATCGGCGAGCGCCGCAGGCCACTCGCTCACGGGTCCGTGACCGGGAACCACGCGTTTGGCCGGAATTGCCCGAAGATCGTCGAGCGCGCGCAACCAGCCCTTGAGGCTGCCGTCGACCACCGGAATATGGTTGATAAACACCATATCGCCGGCGAATAGGGTTCCGGTCTGCGCGTCGAAGACGGTGAGGTCGTTGTCGCTGTGGGCGGGCGGCCATGCCTTGAGCGTGAGGGTCCGTCCGCCGAGGTCGAGCTTGAGCGTGTCGTCGACCAGGATGGTTGGCGGAATGATCCGGACTTCGTCGATCAACGCATCGCCCATCGTTCGGCGAAATCCGTCGAGATAGAATTGCCCACGCGTCGCCAGCGCCCGCGGCAGCAATTTGTGGCCGACAAAGCTGGTCCCGTCGCCCACGAACGCCGCATTGCCGAAGCTGTGATCGGGATGGGCGTGGGTGTTGATCACGTAACGGATCGGCTTGTCGGTGTGGCTACGGATGGCCGCAAGCAACTGCCGCCCTTCGCGGACACTGCCGCCGGTATCTATGACGGCAACCGCGGCGTCGCCGATCACGAACCCAACGTTGGCGATGGCGCCTTCGTTTTCGCGCGTCATCAATGCGGTGACCCCGGTGTGAACGAATATTCCGGGGGCGACTTCGCTTACAGGCAATTCCGCCTGTTGCGCCCGCGCTATGGTCGGCGTCCAGAGCATCAGGAGCAGCGCAAGCACCGAACCGCCATGAGCCATGTTTCCGCCTCAGTTTCTTCGCGACACGCGATCGATGTCGTCGCGCTCCAGTTTGCGCTGCAACAAGCAACGCGGCGCGATCGCAATCATTATTGCTGTTGCACGTCATGGCGCGCCGGGCAATTGCTCGACGACGGCGAACCGTCCGATCAAGAGGAGACCGCGTGATGAGATTTGTCGGATGCCGTCCTGTCCTGCTCGCGCTGGGCGGCTTCATTGCCTGCCTCGCCGGCCGCGACATCGCGCGCGCGCAGATCAATGATCAGGGCGAACTCTCCATCGAACTCGTCGATCCCAAGGTGCTGAGGATTTGCGCCGACCCGCGCAACCTGCCGTTCTCCAACCAAAAGGGCGAAGGCTTCGAGAACAAGATCGGCGAGCTGCTTGCCGAGAAGTTGCAGAAGAAGCTCGACTACATGTTTTTCCCACAAGCGACCGGCTTCGTGCGGGTCACGCTAGGTTCGCATCGCTGCGACGTGATCATGGGCTTTCCGCAAGGGGATGATCTCGCGCAGGGCACCAATCCCTATTACCGCACGGCCTATGCGATCGTCGCGAGGCCGGGCAGCGGGCTCGACGAGGTCACCACGCTCGAGGACGAGCGGTTGAAAGGCAAGCATATCGGCATCGTGGCCGGAACACCGCCCGCGACCAACATGGCGATCAACGGCCTGATGGCCAATGCCAAGCCCTATCCGTTGATGATCGATACTCGTTACGATTCGTCGGCCGAGGCGATGATGAATGATCTCGAAAAGGGCGAGATCGATGCCGGCATCCTGTGGGGACCGATGGCGGGCTACTATGCCAAGAAGGCGACCCCACCGCTGCACATCACGCCGTTGGTCAAGGAGACCACGGGACCGAAGCTGGTCTACCGCATCGGCATGGGCGTGCGGGCGTCCGATCAGAGCTGGAAACGGCAGCTCAATCGCTTGATCCAGGAGAACCAGCCGGCGATCAACAAGATCCTGCTCGACTACGGCGTTCCACTGCTCGACGAGAACGACCATCCGATCGGGCCGGAGACCGCGACCAAATCGCCATGATCAGGCTGTGCGTGGCCATGCTTGCGGTGATATCGATTGCCGCTTCGCCGGTCCGCGCGCAAGACAAACCGGCTGAGCCCGAGGGCTATCGCACCGAGGATTATCGCGCGCCGGTGCCGACGACGCTTGCCGGCGCGCGGGTGATTACGACCGAGCAAGCGGCAACGATCTGGCGCGACAAGTCCGGTGCCTTTGTCGACGTGCTGCCGCGTGCGCCGAAGCCGAACCTGCCCGCCGGCACGGTGTGGCGCGAGCGGCCGCATTCCGACATTCCCGGCAGCATCTGGTTGCCCGACACCGGCTACGGCAAGCTCGCCGCATCGACGGAAGACTATATGAGGCGCGGGCTGACCCGCGCCTCGCAAGGCGACGCGGCGAGATTGCTCGTGATCTACTGCCAGGAAAATTGCTGGATGTCGTGGAACGCAGCCAAGCGCGTGCTGTCTTACGGCTACCGCAACGTGGCGTGGTATCCGGAGGGAACCGACGGCTGGGGGCGGGCCAATCTACCGCTGGTGGACGCGGAGCCGGAGCCGCGCGAAGGCGAGCCATGAAGCCTGCCCCCGCGTGACTTGCGCGCTACTTCTCCATGTCCAGCTTGTCGATGGTCTTGCCGCCGTCGCCGTCCGAGGCGGTGAATGTCACCTTGTCCCCGGCGTGGAAGGCTTCGAGCGACTGTCCCTTGGGCACCTTGTATTCCTGAACCGCAGCGCCGGCCGCGCCCACGGTGCCGGTTTGGGTCTGCTGGATCGAGATGGTTCCACGCAGCCGGTCAATCTTGGTGACCATTCCCGACATCGATTGCTGGGCCAAAGCCGCTGAGGTGATCAGGCTCGCAGCGGCGAGGCTGGTCATGACGATCTTGGCTGCTCTCATCGAGGTCTCCCAACTTCAGATATAGTTGGGGTCAACGAACGGGCCGCGTTGTTTGTTCCCGCAGCATTTTTGCCATCGCCGGGCAATCCGTCGCAGGCCTCAATCCAGCTCCTGCGCAATGGTGCGGCCCAGCGCGAACAGGCGCTGATCGATTGTCGTCGGCACCTCGCAGACGAATTTGACCACCCGCCCGCGGTCC
>CALRXG020000522.1:0-5249 GCA_943372075.1 Bordetella parapertussis
CCGGCACGCGCTGCGCCGCGAGGATCGCGACCAGACCGCCCTCGCTGTGTCCGACCACTGCGACACGCGAGAACCTGCCGCTGCCGCGCAAATAGTCGATCAACGATGCCGCGTCGCCGACGAAGTCCTTGAAGCGGAAGTCCTCGGGACGGCCGAACTCCTTCTTCCATTCGCCGGCGCCGCGCTTGTCGTAGCGCAGCGTTGCGATGCCGCGCGCAACCAGTTGCTCGGAGAGTTTCTTCAGCGTCGCCGGCTTGAGCTGCGGTCCGTTGCCGTCATGGTCGGTCGAGCCGGAGCCGGCGATCAGCAGCGCCACCGGCGGCTTGGCGACGTCGGGTGGGACGGTCAGCACCGCGTCGATCGGGCCGATGCGCAACTTGCTCTCGTCGGCCGACGCGCTCGTCAGCGAAACGAGCAGCAGCAGCCATGTGACGACGGCGCGCATGTGATCCCCTTACCGAAGCATGGTCGAACGTTTCGCGTTTGTCGCGGGGAAAACTGTTTCGCAGTTTTTCAGAACGCGCCCTAGTCGATCTTGCGCGCCTCTTCCGGCAGCATGATCGGGATGCCGTCGCGGATCGGATAGGCGAGCTTCGCGGACCGCGAGATCAGCTCCTGCCGCGCGGCGTCGAATTCGAGCGGCCCCTTGGTGATCGGGCACACCAGGATTTCGAGCAGTTTTGGGTCGGCGGTGCTTTCGAGATGGTCGGTGGTGGAATTCATTGCGGTCTCCGGCTTCCCACCGTGTAGCATAGTCAAATACAGGCTGTCAGCGCTTGGTCATGCGAAGCAGCTCGTCGATTGCGGCCTGTTGCTGCGCCTTCGGCAAGGTCTGCTCGGACAGCGCGTAGCCGATGAACGCCCAATAGAAGATCTGGGCGCGGCCGCGCGCCACGTTCTCGGGGAATCCGGTCTGCCGGAGCAGGGTCTCGATATAGCCGATCCGGCGCTGGTCGACCTCGAGCACGGCGGCACGCGTCGCCGCATCGACGGTCGCCCAGCTGCGCACCGCGCGTTCCAGCGCGAGCCGCGCCGAGAAGGTCCGGCGCAGCAACAGCGCCAGTGCGTCGCCGCCCTTCGGAACGGTCTCGAGCTCGGCGATCACCTGCTCGGCCGCCACCTCGCGCCAATGGCTGAGGATCGCGCTGCGGTAGGCGGCGATGTCGGCGAAATGCCAATAGAAGCTGCCGCGCGAGACGCCCATCGCCTTGGCCAGCGGCTCGGCCTTGAGCGCCGTGAAGCCGCGTTTCGCCAGCGTCTTCAGGCCCTGATCGAGCCAGTCCTTGACTGAGAGCTGTTCCGTCATGGTTCCCCGTTTGCGTTCGTCGACCATACACAAGTGTATTGACAGGCGCCAGCGACGGATGTTCTATCTGCATCGTCCATACAGTACTGTACGGAGGTGTCGTGATGCGTGATTTGTTGCTGCAGGGCGCCGGGGTAATCGCCATCCTGGTCAGCCTGATCCATGGCGTGCTCGGCGAGACTAAAATATTCGCGCGCGCCACGATCGAGCCGCCGCGGCTGCGTTTCCTGCTCCATCTGGTCTACCAGGCGGGCACGGTGGCCTGGATCGGCGGCGGTGTGCTGCTGGTCGCAGCGCCCGCGATGGCTTCCGACGCCGCGCGGCACTGGATCGTGGCGACGCTCGCCGTCGTGTTCGGCTTCGCCGCGCTGGCCAATGCGGTGGCGACCCGTTTCCGTCATTTCGGCTGGATCGCGATGAGCGCCGTCGTGGCGCTTGCGGCCGCCGGCTATTAGCAGAGGCCAGCCATGACGAATGATCGCGTCACCCTGAACATTGCGAATGGCGTGGCCGACGTCCGCCTCAATCGCACGGACAAGCTCAATGCGCTCGATCCGGCGATGTTCTCCGCGATCGCCGAGGTCGGAGCGCAACTCGCCGACGACCGGCGCCTCCGCGCAGTGGTGCTGTCGGGCGAAGGCCAGGCCTTCTGCGCCGGCCTCGACATGCAGCGCCTGGTGGCGACGACGGAGGGCGAATCGATTCTGCCGCTTGCCGATCTCAGCCGGCGCACGCACGGCATCGCGAATTTCGCCCAGCATTTGGTGTGGCTCTGGCGCGCGTTGCCGGTGCCGGTCATTGCCGCCGTCCACGGCGTCGCGTTCGGAGGCGGCTTCCAGCTGATGCTGGGCGCCGATGTCAGATACCTCGCGCCCGGCACCCGCCTCGCGATCATCGAGGCCAAGTGGGGGCTGGTGCCCGACATGGCCGGTACGCAGTTGATGCGCCACCTCGCGCGCGAGGACGTCATCCGCGAACTGACCTACACCGCACGCACCTTTTCAGCCGAGGACGCGCTCGGTTATGGCTTTGCCACTCGGATCGCCGAAGACCCGCGCGCGGCTGCGCTCGAGACTGCGCGTGCGATCGCGGACCGCAGCCCGGACGCGGTCCGCGCCGCCAAGCGGCTGCTCAATCTGGCGGCCGATTGCGATGCGGCGACCGGGCTCGCGGCTGAAACGGCCGAGCAGGCGCTGTTGCTTGGCACGCCCAATCACATCGAAGCGGTCAGGGCGAATCTCGAACGGCGACCGCCGCAATGGAGTTTTGCATGACGAAGGAAGCGGGATTCGATCTGGAGCGTTTGATTGCGACCAATGCATCGGCGGCGTTCAATCGACTTGTCGGCCTCGAAGTCGTCTCCGCCGGTGCTGGCGAAGTCGAACTGCGCATGCCGTGGCGCGACGATCTCACCCAATATGCGGGGCACCTGCACGCCGGCATGATCGCCGCCTTGCTCGATACCGCATGCGGTTTCGCCGCGGCGTCGATCGTGGGCTCGGTCACGGCATCGCACTTCTCGATGAATTGCCTGAGGCCGGCCGTGGGCCGCGGCTTCATCGCCAAAGGCACCACGCTGCGCGCCGGACGGCGGCAGGTCTTTGCCCGCGCCGAACTGTTTGCGGAGAACGAGCAGGGCGAAGCCGTGCTGGTTGCGACCGGCGAGACGGTGCTGATTCCGCCCGCCGGCTGATCGCTCAACGCTGGAGCTTGAACATGTCTATCGTCCTCGTCACCGGCGGGACGGGCCATCTCGGCCGCGATCTCGTTGATCGGCTTGTCCAGGCAGGGCACCAGGTGCGTGTATTTGCCAGGTCGCGGCATTCACGCGCTGACGTCGAATGGGCGATCGGCGATCTCTCTACCGGGCAAGGCCTGCAAGCTGCGTTGAACGGTGTCCGGGTCGTGATCAATGCCGCGACGCATTCGCCGATCGCGCGCCGTGGCGGCTTCAGGCCGATCGACTTTTTCAAATCACCGGCGGCCGTGGACGTCGAAGGGACCGCGCGGTTGCTCGCCTTCAGCCACGACGCCGGGGTGCAACATGTCCTGCACGTTTCCATCGTGGGGCTCGACGAGGCGACATTGCCCTATGCGCGCGTCAAGCTTGCGGGCGAGCAACTAGTCCGGCAGTCGCCCGTCTCATGGTCGGTGGTTCGTGCAATGCCGTTCCACTATCTCCTCGAGGACCTGCTGGCAGGTATGTCCGGCCTCCCGGTGTGGCCGGTACCTCGTGTAACGTTCAATCCGGTCGATACGTCCGACGTCGCGGACTATCTTGTCAGATGCGCCTTCGACGAGGGCCGCGGCATGCGCGCCGAGATCGGCGGACCTGACGACCTCAGCCTGGTCGAGATCGCCCGGCAGTATCAGTCTGTACGCGGCCTTCGGCGTATCATCCTGCCCGTGCCGCTGTCGGACAAGGCGGCGCGGGGAATGGGTTTCGTGGTGAGCCAAGGGGTCCGCGGCACGCTGTCGTGGGCGGATTGGTTGAAAAAGGCTTCTGCGCAGCGACGATCGGCCGCGTAATCAGCCGGGCGCGCAAGATGCGCAGCCCTGGACGAAGCGAGCCCGGCGGTGCAGGGCGTCCGCAGAATTTATGGAGTCATCAATTTCCGTGCGGGTTCGGCTTACGTGCGGATAACCATGCCACCAAAAGTTGCAGAAAATTATCGAGACGACAATTCAATCGGCCTAGCTTGTCGGCACGGACAACCATGGACCGATGCATGTTTCGTGTTCTTACGTGTCTTTCAGGTGAGCATGACTGGCGGCTCGTGCTGCTCGCCGGACTTGTCTGCTTCGTCGCCAGCATTGTCGCCGTCAACATCTTCCATCGCGCGATCGCATCGCAGGCGAGGACGCGGCTGATCTGGATCGCGATCGCGGGAGCTGCGATCGGCTACGGCATCTGGGCAACGCATTTCATCGCCATGCTCGCCTACGAGCCCGGCGTCCCGACCGGCTACGGCATCGCCCTGACCGCGCTGTCGCTCGCGGTCGCGATGATGCTGACGTCCTGCGGCCTCGGACTTGCTGCCAGCGATTCCAGCGGCTGGCGTGCGCCGGCCGGCGGCGCGGTGATCGGCGCCGGCATCGCCAGCATGCACTATCTTGGGATGTGGGCGCTGGAGGTGCCGGGCCGCGTGGTCTGGTCGACCGATCTCGTGGCGGCTTCCATCGTGCTCGGCGTGCTGTTCGGCTACGCTGCGCTTTCGGTCGCGGTCCGCCACCAGGATCGCTGGATGTCGCTCGTCGCGGCGCTGCTGCTGACGCTTGCGATCGTGTCGCATCATTTCACCGCGATGGGCGCGGTCACGATCATTCCGGATCCGCTGCAGAGCCCGGAGGCTCTGTCGCTCTCGCCGGCCTTCCTTGCCATTGTGATCGCGGGCGTCGCGCTCTCCGTGCTCGGAATGAGCCTGGTCGGCGTGCTCGCGGACCGCCGGCTCGCGCTGCGCACCCGCAGTTTCGAGGAAATCATCAGCCAGCTGTCGCTGGCGCGGCAACAGGTCGAGGCGTCGCAGAGGGAGCTGGAGGAACAGAAGCTCCGGCTCGACACCGCGATCAACCACATGGGCGAGGGGCTCTGCATGTTCGATGCGGAGAAGCGCCTCGTCGTGAGCAACGAGCGCTACGCCAGGATGTACCGGCTGCCGCCGGAACTGCTGTTGCCCGGCAGTGCCCACCGCGACATCATCACGCATCGGATCGCCAACGGCGTCCTCAAGGGTGAGACCAGCGACAGCGCCGCGACCCAGGTGCTGGCAACGCTGAACGCGCTGCCCGCCGACGAGATCAGCAGCCGGGTCGACGAGCTTGCCGACGGCCGCCTGATCTGCGTGACGCGGCAGCCGATGCCCGGCGGCGGCTGGGTGGCGACGCACCGCGACGTCACCGAGCAGCGGCGCTCCGAGGCCAAGATCACCTACATGGCGCAACA
>CALRXG020000523.1:0-5232 GCA_943372075.1 Bordetella parapertussis
CCAGACTCTAATCAAGAATATCTCTCGCCGACGCCCACAAAATCCTCAGAATCGTCATTTCTCTGCAGGTGACGATTGACCTCAAAGATCGGGTGGCAATTTAATCCCCATCTCTTTGATCCGGCGCAGCGAATACCAACATTGACCACCTTTGCAGATGCAACCCGCTCCGCAAGAGGTCCCGTCGGTTTTGCCAGCGCATGGATTTACTTCGGCAGGGCTAGACAATTGGTAATAAGTCTCGCCGTCGATCTGCATCTCTTTGCTAAAGTCAAACGCCTTGTTGCTGCTGGGTTCGCCTTCGGCCATGGCATCTCTCCTAGTTGGACAGGCTTCGGATTGCCGTCGCCGTCGCCGTACCGGCAACGGCGGCACTGTGCTGAACTGCGGATTGGGTTGCGAGCTGGGCTGCACCAGCAGGGCTGGCAGGCTTCGAAATCGGACCGAGCGTGATAATTATTACGCTAGTGTTCGTGCGGGTCGCCGACAGGAATTGTCCGCTGGGGTTGACGGACAGCCGAATAAGTTTCCAGCTGGGCGTTATGTTACCACCAAACGTCACGACGAAAGTAAGCGTTTCTTGGAACGTGCTGAACTGCGGATTGTCAATTGGCCTAGTCCGCGCCTCATGTCCTCCCGCGATCGACACCTTGTCGTATATGAACTCGTCTATGTGAAGATCACTCGAAACGGTGACGCCATCTTGGAGAGCACTGCAATCCAGACCTTGCGGACTGCGGGCATCTAGCATCGCTTCGCGCAGCAGCGTCTTGTTCTCGAGCGTGAACGTTATGTCTTCATTCCGAGTGGAATGAGCAGAGCCCGAAAAGCCCGCACCAGCGGAGAACATATCAGTTAGCCCAACAGGCGTAGTGTACAGGATGTTCGGGTTCACACTGGACATGTCGTCCCACGTGAGATTCAGCGAAATGCTAGCGCCCCAACCGGCAAGCCAAGGAACGTTTCCGGTTGCGATTGCCCGATACAGTCCCTTGGTAACCTCGCATCTGATATTGGCGATAATGTTGCTCTCGATCTTGCCTTCGCGAGACATGCCGTTCCGAGGGTCGATTGTATTTGGGACCAAATCCTTCTCTGGAACATACAGTCCGCAGCCGGTTAAAAGCGGCAACAGGACAGATGCGATCGCCATTCTGAAAAAGCTGGTCACAGTGAGTGCCCCCACTACGATGCAAAAACTTTTGGTTGATTAATGCCAGGAGTGTAACCAAAGGTATTACAGGACGTACAGTGCTTTTCGAACAGCAGCCAACAACAACTGTTGGAGTGTGACAAAATCACCACTCAGCCAAAGGGAGATAGTGTCGTCAGCCGACGCAATATGCCCGCTGTGGCGTGCCTGCAGGTGTGACCTCATTGCGCTTTCTCAATCTTCTGAGTTGAGATCGGCGGGTAAGGGTTGCTCCTATTACCTGGGGCGATCCAATTTCCCTCGCGACAAGTATGATCGATCGAGCCTGGCCGACACAGGTCAGCTTTGTAAGGCACGCTGCGTGTGTTTAGCGACCATGTGAACCGTGTAGTCAGCAGCGTCTAAGGTCGCCCATTCCTCGACCTCTGCCTTGGCCTGTAACCGGATCGTTGCGTGCCGGCTTTGCCCTCGAATGCCCTCGTGAGTACGCTGCGGCTTTATTGACGTTTTGCTCTGCCACTAGCAGACGTGACGAACGCTCACCGCCTTCGCGAAAGCCACACCGTGCGGCCCAACCAGCATTAGCCTAGTCCGCGATCACATCGTCATTGATCTCGCGGCCGATGCATTGAAGTAGCTGCCCTAATTATTATTCGTCGTCGGCAGGTCGTTCGGGCCGTACTGCTTGAACTCGAAGATCTTCCGCGTCAGGCCGGGCGCCAGTGCCGAGATCGGGTTCACGCGCAACACTGGCGCGCTCGGCGTTCCCACCACTTCATAGGTCACGCCGATCAGGCCCTCATTGCTGCCGGCACCGAGGAAGATCCCGAAGAACGGGATCTGGCCGAACATGTTGTTCAAGCCGTACATCGGAATGAAGGTGCCGTTCATCCGCACCTGATTGCCGACATAATCGATGCTGCCCTCGATGGTGGCGCCGATGCTCGGTCCCTTGACGACGCCGTTGCGGATCGAGAGCTGACCGCTCTGGCGGGTGAACTCGGCGCGTAGCGCATCGAACCCGATGCCGTTCTGGGTGCTGACCGGCCCGCCGGCGACGGCGCGGTCGAGCTGGGTTTCGCCCTTCACCGAGAAGCCGGTGATGTTGATCAGGCCTTCCCTCGGGCTCGGCTCGGGGATCGGCGGCTCCATCGCCAGCGTGAGCTGGCCGCCGATCACCTTCGAATAGGTGTCGATGAAGCGCAGGAACGCGCCAGCGTCGCTGGTCTGCAGATAGATCACCTCGCGGCCCTGCTGTCGTCCGCGCATGTCGACCGTAACAGGGGTGTCGCGGCCGACCTTGCCGCTCAGCGTGAACGCCTTGAAGAACCCGTTGCGCCGCGAGATCTTGGCATCGACGCCGCGCAGCGCTTCGCCGTTGAACCCGGCTACGAGGCCGAGCTTCAGATCGACATCGAAATCCGTGGTCTTGGCCTTGCTCTTGGGATCGCTGTCGCGGCCGGAGATCGCCGATTTGAGGAAGCCGCGGCCATCGAACACGTCGCCGCGCATCGTCACCTTGATGACGCCGTCGGGACCACGATCGGCGCGCAGCGATGTCTTATCACCTTCCGACGGCGCATAGGTCGGGAAGTTCGCATTCATGAGGTCGCCGTTCTGGTCGACCTCGAGTGCGCCCTTGATCGAAACGCCGTTGCCTTCGATCGAGATGTCCTCGAACCGCGTCGATTGCCCTTTCGGCACCACGTTGAAGGTCGCCTTGCCGGCCCTGCCTGACGCCTTGACCCAACCGGGCAGGACATTGTCGAGCTTGAGCTGAGTCAGGTCGGCCTCGACGCCCATCTTGGTGGCGGGATTGTCGCCGCTGCCGATCTTGCCGCTCAGCTTGACCGGGATCGCCCCCGAGACAGCGGAACCGAGATCGAGCCCGAGACGGGCGCGGCTCGCATCATCGAGCGTCGCCTGCAGCTTGACGTCGGCATCGCCCTCGGCCGGCTTGCGGTAGTCGAGCGAAGCCGCCTGTCCGTTGATCTTGACGTCGCCCTTGACCTGGAAGCCGGCGTTGCTGGCGATCACCTTCAGCGCGTTGGCCTCGAGCTTCTGGTTCATCACCAGCCTGTCGACCGCGACACCGGTGATGTCGGCATTGACGGAATATTGCGTGTCGGCCTTGGTCAGCTCGCCCTTCACCGGCATGCCGAGATTGATCGTCGCCGTGACGTTGCCCTTGCTGGCATTGGGATCGATCGGCGGACCGGAGAGATCGCTGAGCCGGTCGGATGCGAGGATCTCGGCAGCCGCGGGCACCGGACAGTCGACCCGGAACTTGACCTTCGAGGGCGACGGCTTCGGCGCCATGTCCGGCACCTCGAAGGTGAAATCCGAGATCGTGATCTTGCGGCCCGCCGGCGTGTCGGCGATGCCCTGGTTGATGGTCACGGTCGCAGTGCGGCCGGTCACCCTCGCCTTCAGGTCGGCATCATGCACCGCGGGCATCTGATCGACCGGGCGCACCGTGACGCCGGACGCGACGATGTTGACCGAGAGGCCGTCATCCGGAATCGGCGGCCCCTTGCGGGACAGATTATGCACCGGCGAATTGACGCCGACATCGATGCGCTGGAGTGTGCCGCGGTCGATCCGCTCGAGCACCCATTCGCGCACCTCCGGCACGATGATGATCGGCCACATCCGCTTCAGGGCGGAGGCCGACATCGGCGTGCCGGCGAATCCGAGTTGCAGCCGCGGCTCGCCGGAATAGTCGATGCTGCCGGTGCCGGCGACGCCGATCTCGCCATTGGAGATATCGGCCTGGGTCAGCAGCACGCGCTTCTTGTCGGTGTCGAAGCGGAAGCCGATGTTGATGCGGTTGAAGATCAGCGGCGCCTCGTTCTTGTCGCCGCCGGCCAGCACGATGGTGCCGCCCGATAGCCCGGCCTGCCAATCGGTGACGTTGTCGTTCGGCGGCTCGAGGTGGCCGAGCAGCGTGATGCGGTTGGCGCCCGAGACGATCTTGATCGGCGCCAGCAGCACGCGCCGGCCGGAATCCCATTCGAGGCCCATCTCGGCGGAATCGACCGGCATCGGATAGTCGGGCGTATCGGTGTCGATGATGTTGCCGGCGCCGACACTGATCTTGCCGCGGAAATAGGTCGGCAGGCCATCGCGTCCGAGCTCGCCTTTCAGTTCACCGGATAGCGGCAGGTCCGCGGTGTAGGTCAGGTCCTTGGTTCGCAACGCCAGCAGGATGTTCCTGGTCGAGACCTTGTCGGCCTTGATGTCGACAGAGCGCACGCCATTGGCTTGCGGCCCAACCACCATTCGCACCGACCAGGGCTTTGCGCCCTCCTCGCCGAAGCTGAGCGCAACGCCGCCACCACTCGGGCGCCGCAGGCTCAGGCTGATATTCTCGAAGCTCCATTTGTTGCCGCGCTGCTGGTCGTCAACGACGAGGTTGCCGTTCTTCAGGCCGATCTCGTTGAGGTTCTGGCCGTCGAGCCCGGTCAAGCTCAGGCTGTCGAGCCAGTCGAGACCGGCGAGCAGACCGTTCTGGGCGGTGTCGGGCGCGGCGGCCTGCGATTGTCCCGGGGTAGCGGGCGGCGACGGCGTCACAGGCGCCGGACGCGGGAATGTCGGCGGCATGCCCGCCTTGCGCTTGGAGGCAACGCCGGTGGCGAGCGGTTTGGCGGTATCGCCGGCGGAGACGGTCACGTAACCGTCCGGCGTGATCCGCACCGACAGTTCCGCATCGACCAGGTTGAGGCTCTCCGCCCGCAATTGCCCCATCAGCAGCGCTGTGCCCGACAAGCGCACCTCGGCCTTCGGCGCGCTCGCCACGATCGCATGGTCGCGGTCGCGGACGATGATGTCGCGGATCCGCACCGCGACCCTGACGCGGCCGGCGCGCTCGATCTGCGTTCCACCCACTTCGACCGTGTTGCCATGGCCGATGTTTTCCTCGATCGCGGCGGCAAGCCACGGCGTCGCCAAATCGAGATTGATCGGGCCGGCGCCTAGCCGCCACCACAGCGCGCCGAAGCAGGTCGCGAACAGCACGACCAGCACCGCGAGAACCAGCCCGATGCGACGCAGCCAGCGCTCGCCGTTCAGCCAGCGCT
>CALRXG020000524.1:0-5225 GCA_943372075.1 Bordetella parapertussis
TCGCCAATCCCGTGCACTGCGTGAAGCTCGCCAATGACGGGCTGGTCTATGTCTGCGACCGCATCAACAACCGCATCCAGGTGTTCAAGAAGGACGGCACTTTCGTGAAGGAGTTCTTCTTCGAGAAGAACACGCTGGGCAATGGCGCGGTGTGGGACATCGCGCTGTGGCCAGATCCGAACCAGACCTATCTGCTGAGCGCCGACGGCGAGAACAACGAGATCCGGATCATCAAGCGTGACGACGGCACCGTGGTCGGCAGCTTCGGCCGCAATGGCCGCAATGCCGGGCAATTCCACTGGGTGCACGCCCTCGCGGTGGACGCCAAGGGCAACGTCTATACGGCCGAGGTCGATACCGGAAAGCGCATCCAGAAATTCCGGCTGACCTCGGATGCGCTGAAGTGAAGGATGACGGCGGGATGACGCTTGGACGCAGTTCATCCGGCTTTATGCGGATTGCCGCCTCCGCGCGGAAAGGGTAAGCGGGAACTCGAACGACCGGCACGAGGTCCCGCAAGAGGGCCGCCGGGAAAAAATGACAGTGGAGGGAATGTCTCATGACGACGACGCTCGCGCGGCGCCACGCCGTGCTTTTCGTTTGCGCTGCACTCAGCCTTGCAACTCCTGCCTTCGCTCAAGACAAGAACGTCAAGATCGGCGTGCTGAACGACATGTCCGGCCTCTATGCCGACATCGGCGGCCCGAACTCGGTGGCGGCCGCCAACATGGCGGTGGAGGATTCCGGCCTTCGGGCCAAGGGCTGGAAGATCGAGGTGGTCAGCGGCGATCACCAGAACAAGCCCGACGTCGGCGTCAACATCGCGCGCAACTGGATCGACAATGAGAAGGTCGACATCATCACCGATACGCCGAACTCCGGCGTCGCGCTGGCGGTGAGCAACCTCGCCAAGGAGAAGAACTCGATCGTGCTCAATTCGGGGGCTGCAACCGCCGACCTCACCGGCAAGGCCTGCAACGCCAATACGATCTCGTACACGTTCGACACCTACATGCTCGCCAACGGCACCGGCAAGGCGCTGACCAAAGCGGGCGGCGACACCTGGTTCTTCCTCACCGCCGATTACGCCTTCGGCCATGCGCTGGAACGCGACACATCGGCCGTCGTGACCGCCAATGGCGGCAAGGTGCTCGGCGGCGTCAAGCACCCGCTCAACACCGCGGACTTCTCCTCCTTCCTGCTGCAGGCGCAGGCCTCCAAGGCCAAGGTCATCGGGCTTGCCAATGCCGGCGGCGACACCACCAACGCGATCAAGCAGGCGTCGGAATTCGGCATCACCGCGGGCGGACAGAAGCTCGCGGCACTGCTGCTGTTCGTCAACGACGTCCATGCGCTGGGCCTGAAGATCGCCCAGGGCCTCACCTTCACCGAGTCGTTCTATTGGGACATGAACGACCAGACCCGCGCCTGGTCGAGGCGCTTCCAGAAGGTCTCGCCGAAGGGCTCGATGCCCTCGATGACGGTGGCCGGCGTCTATGCCGGCGTGCTGCATTACCTGAAGGCGCTGGACGCGATGGGCGGCAATCCTCATGACGGCGCCAAGGTGGTCGCCAAGATGAAGGAGATTCCGACCGACGATCCGCTGTTCGGCAAGGGCCCCTTGCGGATCGACGGTCGCCGCATCATCCCGGCCTATTTGTTCGAGGTGAAGAAGCCGGAAGAGTCGAAATATCCCTGGGACTATTACAAGCTGATCGCCACCATCTCGCCGGAAGACGCCGCCAAGCCGCTCGAGGCCAGCGACTGTCCGCTGGTGAAGAAATAGGCGCCAAGTCCGTAGGGTGGGTTAGCGCAGCTTTGTCGGATGGGTAGAGCGCAGCGAACCCCATCATCTCAAGGCTTGCGCAACGGCGATGGGTTTCGCATCGCTCTGCCCATCCTATGCACTCTGCATTCCCTCACTTCGCCGCCGCCTTCCGCGGCGGCAGCGAGGCCCACTCCCGGTCGGCGCGCGGGCCGCCGACGTCGCCGGTCAGGCCGACGAGCTGTCCGGACTGCACGTCGAGCGTCTGCGTCCAGGTCTGGGTCTGGCACAGGAACTTCATCAGGCATCCCTTCAGCTTCAATCGATCGGACCTATCGCGCCACAGCGAGACCGAATAAGACTTGCCGTCCTCCGCATTGTAGATGTCGCCGTCGAACCGGCCCTGCGGCGTGACCGTCAACCCCAGGATCAGCTGATGGCCGAGCAGCGCGCGTGCTCGCTTGTCGGGATCGGGATTGAGGCTGTCGCGGAACGGCTGGCCGCGTGAATCGACCGGCTCCTTCATCCACACGATGTAGCCGCAGATGCGGTCGCGCGCGGTGCCGCAGCGCTCGAGGCGGATGCGTGCGCGGCCGTCTTCGGTCAGCCAGGTGCCGCTGGGATCAGTGGGCGCGATCGTCTCGGCGCGGCCGGTCGAGCTCATCAGCAGCGCGGCGACGAGGCTGCGCAGAAACATGCGAACCAGAAAGTTCATTGTCCGGGACCTTTCATTGTCGGGATGGTTTCGCGACGCGAGCGGCGCGCCTCACTTCAATTGCGCCATGAAGGCATCGGCACCCTTGTCGATGCCGGCGGTGGCGGCGGCGAGATCGCCGACGCTGGCCTTGATGTCGTAGGCGCCGGGATATTGCTTGCTGACATAGGCGCCGAGCAGGCGCGAGGTCGCGCTGTCGAACATCTCTACGGCAAAGATCACCGAGCCGGTCATGGTGCCCTCGCGGTCGCGCGCCGCCTGCACGCCGTTGTAGACCGCGCCGGCCAGATCGAAGCGCGACAGCGTGCCGAGCACAGGCGTGTTGGCGACCGCGCCGGTCAAGGTCAGCCGCAGCCGAAACGTGTTCGGCCCGCGCGTGTTCACCAGCGCGAAGCGACCGCGCAACTTGTCGGCGAAGCGGGTCTGCATGTAGGCCGCGAGCGTCTCCTTGTCCTTCTCCGACATCTCGCCGAACTGATGATCCGCGCCGCGGTAGATCACGACCGGATCGATCATGACCTTGTTGTAGGTCCGCCAGTCGACCGGCGGGGCATACCGATACGGCACGCGGCCCGAAGCATCCGATGCGTCCGGCGTCATGTAGGCCGACGAACCCACTTCCGAGTAAGCCACCGGCGTGACGGCGGCGCATCCTGCCGCGAGGACGCAAAGCGTCATCGCTCCCAGACCGCGCGCGGCGATCGAGCTGTCCATTCCAATCTCCTCATCCGACCTGGGCCGGAAAGCAGCACGGCCGCAGCCACGTCCGGGGCTGAAGTGCGGCTGCGGCCGTCACTGCCGACCTGGCTCGCCGTCCGGGCGCCGCCAAGCCTAGCCTCAGTGCGACGAACTATAAAACCGACCAGTTGGTTTGTAAAGTTGCAATCGCAGGAACCGGTGCGGAAAAATAAGGCGGTCGAGCCGCAGAATCCCGGGAGATTCAGCCGCGCTTGCGCGCGGAGCCGGGCTTTGCGGTCCGTGCCGCGGCAGGCTTCGGCGATGCCGCGCGCGCCGCCGTCGTCCTGGATGGCTTTGCCGCCGCCGTCGCGCCCTGCTCGATCGCCGTCCACTTGCTGTCGTCGAGCAGTCGCTCGAACAGGCGATCGCGCTCCGCATCGCTCAGCGACGACAGGCCGAACAGCGAACTCAGCAGCAGCCCGCGCGCCGCCGCCCAGCGCAGCAGCGCGAGATCTGGATCGCGCGCCTCGGCCTTCATCCGCGCGACCTTCTCGATGTCGACATCACGCGGCATCGCCATCAATTCGGGATTCTCGTTCATCGCCGCCAGCAGCGCGAAGGCCCCTGCCCGCGGCGTCGAGATCGCCTCCCTGAGCGTTGCGATCTGCGCTGCCAGTTCGGGCTGGTCCGTGGTCTCGCGCGCCTTCTCGATGTAGCGGTTCGAGAAGTCCTCGAAATACGCCATCTGCTGCTCGAGCAAGGCACGCAGCACCGCTTCCTTGGTGCGGAACTGATGCATCACGCCGCCCTTGCTGAGACCGCTCTCGCGCGCAATCGCATCGAGCGTCAGGCGCCCCGGGCCGTCGCGCGTCACGATGGTGATCGCGGCATCGAGCGCGGCGTTGCGGGAGCGTTCCGAGCGGGAGGGATTATCCATATGACACTCAAGGCGTGGGCATTCAGGAAGGAGTCGCATGTGCGCAGTATCTCAGCCGCACCATGCAATCTCAAGCGCGGCATCGGAGGCTGCCAGGCAGCGGGCGATCCGATCACTCACGCACACAAGCGGATCTTTTGCAGCAGGCTGCGGCGCAGGCCGTGAAGGAAACCAAAGGCCATTCGGCCGATGACCCGCTCGCCCCGACCGCGCGCGCGGGCGACAGACTCCGCGTCGGCATGACTGGCGGCGACGATCGTGGCGTGCCTGCCGCCGTCGAGTTTCAGGTCGGTCAGATAAACGAGACCGCGCGAGGTCAGCAGCGTCGCCTGCGCGTCGCTGAAGCGGGTCAGTTCATCGCAGATATCAGCGGCCTCGTCGTCCACCATGCTCCTCCTGAAAGCGCAGCGCCCGGCACGGCGCGCCATCGTCATCCGATATGCAGCCAATATACAAACCAACCGGATGGTTTGTCGACGGCAAAATCGTCCTGATCGGGCCGTTTCGGCCGCATCGGGCCCCCAACCTGCCGCAGGCCGAAAAGCCGATCTCGGATGTCGGATCGGCCCCCGCGTCTTCGTCCTCGAAGCATCAATCGGCCGGCACCGGAGCAGCACAGCGATGACACAGCAGAAACAGGCGGCGGAAACCGAAATCAGGGCGCTCATCGACGGCTGGGCAGCCGCCGTCCGCCGACAGGACTACCGAGGCATCCTCGCGCATCACGATCAGGACATCGTGATGTTCGACGTTCCACCGCCGTTACAGTCGCGCGGATTGGACGAGTACCGGAAGACGTGGATCTGTTCTTCAGCTGCTACCGCCCCTCCCACGCCTTCGACATCGATGAGATCGCGATCACGGCCGGCGACGACGTGGCCTTCGCGGTGATGGTGATGCGCTGCGGCCCACCCGACGCCACCTTCCAGTTCAGGCTGACGATCGGATTGCGCAATGCCGGCGGCGCATGGCGCATCACGCATGAGCACCATTCGGTGCCGGCGACGGATTAGATCGCGAACCCATAACCCAATCCAGGAATGCTCAATTATGCTCACCGTCTATGGCGAAGGTCGCGGCTTCCGTGTTGTCTGGCTGCTCGAGGAATTAGGACTGGCTTATCGGCTGCG
>CALRXG020000525.1:0-5191 GCA_943372075.1 Bordetella parapertussis
GAAAACGACGCTGATCGGATCATCGCGATGGTCGACGGCGCGCATACGAAACTGTCGTCGGTCGATCGAGCAAGGAGCCATCAGCATGCCGTTTCTGCGTTTTGATGTGATCGAGGGACGAAGCGATGCTGACATTCAGCGGTTGCTCGATGTCACGCACGAGGTGCTGGTCGAAACCCTCCACGTGCCGCAGCGCGACCGCTACCAGGTGGTGCACGTTCATCCGCGATCTCACGTCCTCGCGCTCGACACCGGCCTGGATATCCCCCGCACGGACAGGCTGGTAATGCTGCAACTAACCAGCCGCCCGCGCGACAAGGCCCTGAAGCTGGACTTCTATCGCGTCCTCGCCGAGAGGCTGTCGTCAGCTTGCGCGATCGAACCGAGCGATCTCGTCGTTAATTTCGTGATCAACGACGACGAGGATTGGTCGTTCGGCATGGGACGGGCGCAGTTTATCACCGGTGAGCTGAAATAGCGCTCGCCCGCTAATTGCCGCCGCCTTCCTGGGTGTCGATGTGATGCACGACGTCGTCGGGCAAAGCGTGGGCCACGGCGGCAGCGGGGCCGGGCTCGGGCCCGATCTCGCGGCCGCGGCCGCGGATCAGTCGCTCATAGGCCGACACCAGCGTGGTGTAGGGATTGACCCAGAGCCAGCCGTCACGCGTGAACACCTGCACGTCGAAATGCAGATGCCGTGAGGTGCCGTTGGGGTGGTCGAGATAGTTCGACACCACGCCGATCTTCTCGCCCTCGCTGAGGCGGCGGCCGTTGAGCAGGCCGTCGGCATCCATCGCGGACGGGTTCATGTGCATGTAGCGGAAGCGGACATGCTCGGTACGGGTGTTGACCTGCAAGGTCGCCGCCTGCTGCTGCGCCGAGCGGATCACGATGCTGTCGCGCACCGCAACGACCGCCTGCTTCTTCGGGTCGCAACCATCCTTGCTGTCGGGCGGGCAGCCACCCGGCCTGATATCCTGGCCCTGATGGCCGTAGCCGCTGGCGCACTGCCCGACCTCGAAGCTGCGTGCCTCGCAGAAATTGTCCTGCCAAGGATACTCGTCGACCCTCCCGCGCTTCGGGAACGACTGCGAATGCGCGAACGCCGGCGCCTTCTCCAGCGGAAAGCGGATCTGCGAATACATCGTGAAGTCGGCGTGGCCGCCCTGTTGCTTGCGGCCGCCGCTGCCGGCGATGATGTCGCCGCTCGGGCGATAGGTGAAGGCGGGCGCAGGCGTGACCGGGCGATCGGCGATGTCGGAGGCGAGGTCGCTGCGCGGGCGTGACGGCTGTCCGCCGGCGACATGCAACGCCTTCAGGAAGCGTTCGGCGACCGGGGAGGCCTCACGGCACGCCAGCCGCTTCGGTCGCGGCGCACTGTCGAGGCACTGGATCGACACCACATAGGGAATTCCAAACCGGGTGAAGGCATAGCGGACATAGCCCTCGCGGATGAAGCGGCGCAGATCCGGAAACTGCGCCGCCAGCGCCTTGACCGGCTCGCCCTTGCCACCGAGCCGGTCGGCAAGGTCGTAGACCAGGATCGAGCCCGAGATCTGCACCTCGACCGGCTTTGCGAACGTCCGTTGCGGCATGCCGTCGCCGGCGCCCGGATCGAGCGAGAACACCGCGTCATAGCCGGATGCGCCGGCATGGAACAGATCGGCGGCGCGGAAGTCGGCCTGGTGGGGCGCGACCGGCGGGCCGTCCGGCGCGCCGTTCTGCCGTGCGTCGAGATAGCTCGCAGGATCGAACGGCAGCAGCACCGGGATCGGGCTGTGCGCGATGCCGGGGAACAGCGGTGATGTCACCGCATTCAGCTGCACCAGTGCGGGGATCGAGCGCGGATCGGAGGCCGGGACGCGGCGCTGGCCGGCGAAGGTGAAATTGGCGGCAACGGCCGGGCGGACGCTGATCTCCTGCCGCAGCTGTTCGAGCACCGCGCGCCATTCGACCCGCATGGCCGAGATCGAGGGTGTCCTGAATTCGTCGGCGTCAGCGCCGGGAAGAGGCAAGAGCAGGGCTGCAAGCCAGCAACTGATGAAGCTGACCACCTTCCTGCTCACTGCACCCCCCGGCTCATGACTGATCGCCTGCGAGAGTAGAGCAAGATCCGGAAAAGTGTGTAGCAGTTTTCCGGAAATTTTATGCTTAAACAACAACCTGATGCGCGGAGATCATTCACCTTGAGCTCGCCGCGCGCACGCGGCTTAGTCCTTGGCGCGCTCAACGTAGGAACCGTCCTCGGTCATGACCACGATGCGCGTTCCGGTGGCAACGTGCGGCGGCACGCCGGTGCGGATGCCGTTCGACAGCACGGCGGGCTTGTACGACGACGAGGCGGTCTGGCCCTTGGTGACGGGCTCGGTCTCCACCACTTCGAGCGTGACGCGCTGGGGCAGCTGGATCGCGACCGGATTGCCGTCGTGCATCGACAGCTTCACGGTCATGTTCTCCTGCAGATACGGCGAGGACGAGCCGACGATCTCCTTGGAGACCTGGACCTGGTCGTAGTTGTCATTGTTCATGAAGTGGAAGCCGTCGGCGTCTTCGTAGAGGTAGTTGTAGTTGTGGTCCTCGACGGTGGCCTTCTCGACCTGGTCGGTGGTCTTGTAGCGCTCCGACACCTTCACGCCGTCGCCGATGCGGCGCATTTCGATCTGGCTGACCGGGGTGCCCTTGCCGGGATGAATGTTTTCGGCGGAGAGGACCACATAGAGCTTGCCATCCTGCTCGATGATGTTGCCCTTGCGGATGGAACTGGCGATGACTTTCAAAGGTGTTTTCCTGAATTTGAGAAGCGGGGGCGCAAACCGGACCGGCAGCCCCTCGGCCGTGGCGGCGATTTCGGGCTGCAACATACTGATTTGTCCCTGAGATGCCAGTCTTTTGCGGCCGAATTCGGCAGTTTGGCAGCCGTTCCGGCCGCCCCGGATTGGTCCTATTTCGGGGCCGGATCGCGCTATCCGCTCCGGTTCGGCCACGGTGGCGCATGGACAAGGCCGGTATCTTTCGACAAGAAGGGATCAGTTTCGCCGCATACTCCGATGACCAAGGCCGTGCCGACCATGAATCTGCTTCGAATCAACTGGTTATGCCCGACTCCTGAGCGCGGGTGGGGGCTTGTTGATGTCGAATCCAAGCGAACCGGTTGGCGATGACGGGGCACGACCAGCCCTCGCCGTGGTGGATGCCGCGGCGCTACGCCGACCGCAGGCCATTCCTGCAGGCGCGGACCGCAATCACGCGAGCGCTCCGGGCGTGGTTCGAGGAGCAGGGATTTGCCGAGGTCGAGACCGCCATCCTTCAGATCTCGCCGGGAAACGAGACCCATCTGCACGCCCCGCGCACCGAGCTGACGCGGGCCGACGGCGCGAGTGCGACGCGCTATCTGCGCACCTCGCCGGAGTTCGCCTGCAAGAAGCTGCTCGCGGCCGGCGAGCCCAAGATCTACGAGTTCGCGCGCGTGTTCCGCGATCGCGAGCGCGGCGACCTGCATCTGCCCGAATTCACCATGCTGGAATGGTACCGCGCCAATGCCGGCTATGACGCCATCATGGCCGACACCATTGTCGTGATCGCCCATGCGGCGCAGGCGACCGGGATCGGGCGGTTTTCATTCCGCGGCAAGATTGCCGATCCATTTGCCGAGCCGGAGCTGCTGACGGTCGCGGCGGCTTTCGAACGCTTTGCCGGCATCGATCTGCTGGCGACGATCTCGGACGGCGAGGGTGACCGCGCGGCGCTGGCGACGGCCGCCCACACGCAGGTGCGGATTGCGGATGACGACACCTGGTCGGACATCTTCAGCAAGGTGCTGGTCGAACATGTCGAGCCCAATCTCGGTCAGGGCCAACTGACGGTGCTGTTCGAATACCCGTCGCCGGAGGCTGCGCTGGCGCGCACAAAGGCGGGCGAGCCACGCGTCGCCGAGCGCTTCGAGGTCTATGCCTGCGGCGTCGAGCTCGCCAACGGTTTCGGCGAGTTGACCGACGCTGCCGAGCAGCGCCATCGTTTCACCGCAGCGATGGACGAGAAGGCCCGCCGCTACGGCGAGCGCTATCCGCTCGACGACGACTTCCTCGCCGCGGTCGGCCAGATGCCGGAGGCCAGCGGCGTTGCGCTCGGCTTCGACCGGCTGGTGATGCTGGCGAGCGGCGCGCCGCGAATTGATCAGGTGGTCTGGACCCCGCCTGCAGGAGAGACATGAACAGGATCGATCCCAGATTGGCGGCGACGCTGCGCCAGCCGCGCGAGCTGGTCGATGCCGGCCTCGCGCCGGTCGCAGCCCTTGCCGGGCTCGACCAGGTCGCTGCGCGCTACGCGGTTGCGGTGACGCCAGAACTCGTCGCGCTGATCGATCCGGCCGACACCAACGATCCGATCGCGCGGCAGTTCATCCCGAGTGCTGACGAACTGGTCGAGCAGCCCGGCGAGAACGCCGACCCGATCGGCGACGATGCGCATTCGCCGGTCGCCGGGATCGTGCATCGCTATCCGGACCGGGTCTTGTTCAAGCTCGTCCATGTCTGTGCGGTCTATTGCCGGTTCTGTTTCCGGCGCGAGATGGTCGGGCCGGGAAAGGCCACGGCCTTGTCCGACGATGCCTACAGTGCGGGACTCGATTACATCAGGACTCATCCGGAGATCTGGGAAGTCATCCTGACCGGCGGCGATCCGCTGATGCTGTCGCCGCGCCGGCTGACCGAGATCATGACCGATCTCGCCGGGATCGACCATGTGAAGATCATCCGCTTCCACACCCGTGTGCCGATCGCCGATCCCGTGCGCATCAATCCCGAGATGATCGCGGCGTTGCGGGTGGAGGGCGCGACGACCTGGATCGCGATCCACGCCAACCACCCCCGCGAACTGAGCGCCAATGCCCGCGCGGCGTGTGCGCGGCTTGCCGATGCCGGTATTCCATTGGTTAGCCAGTCCGTCCTGCTGCGCGGCGTCAACGACGATGTGGCGACGCTCACAGCGTTGATGCGCGCCTTCGTCGAGTGCCGGATCAAGCCGTATTACCTGCACCACGGCGACCTGGCGCCCGGCACCGCACATTTGCGCACCACGATCGAAGCCGGGCAGGAGTTGATGCGGGCTCTGCGCGGGCGCATCTCCGGGCTGTGTCAGCCCGATTATGTCCTCGATATCCCCGGCGGCTACGGCAAGGCGCCGATCGGCCCGA
>CALRXG020000526.1:0-5189 GCA_943372075.1 Bordetella parapertussis
CGGCAGGCGGGTTCGAGCCGTCCGGGACCACGGCCGCGGACTTGTAGCAGGCGCCGAAAATCAAGCCGCGCTCGTTGAGGAATTCCTTGCGCGGAAGTTTTGCCTCGGCTTGACGCGCGGTGCGGTCGAAGCTCTGCATGTTGAGCAAGGTGGTCCGCACGACGTCGGAGGCGTGCGGCCGGCGTTCGGCGTCGTAGGTGTCGAGCAGCGAGGCATCGGCCTCGCCGTGCAACACGGCCGCCAACTTCCATGCCAGGTTCTGCGCATCCTGCACGCCGAGATTCATGCCGAACCCGCCGCTCGGCGTGGTTTCATGCGCGGAATCGCCGACCAGGAAGACGTTGCCGTCGCTGAACCTGTCGGCGACCATGGCCGAGCAGTTCCAGAAGCTGATGCCGACGAGCTCGACCGGCAGATCCGGCACGCCGACGGCCTGGCGAACCAGCGCGATGCATCGCTCGGGCGTAAGGTTCTCGCGGGTGAAACCATAGACGCTGAGGCTGTGGATCAGGAATCCCCACCGGTCGGTGCCGTTCACGGTGAGGAACGTGGCACGGAGGTCCGGCTGCTCGATCAGGTACAGCGCCGCCGGCCGGTCTTCGACCCACGGCCGCAGATCCGCGCGGATATGGAGATTGACGGAATCGTAGATGTCCCGCTCGCCGGTCCTGCCGATGCCGAGCGTGTCGCGCACGAAGCTGCGCGTGCCGTCGGCGCCGATGACGTAACGGGCGCGGAACGGAATCGTGTCGCCGTTCACGGCATCGGTCAGGGTGCCGCTCACGCCGCTCGCGTCCTGCCTGAGATCGCTCAGCTCGGTGTTGAACCTGATGCTGCCGGGCGCCAGCGCTTCGGCGTGACGCCGCAGGATGGGCTCGAGGATATCCTGCGAGCACCCGCAATTGCCGGCCGGCGAAATCGTCAGGCTCGCCGCCGAGCCTCGTCCGGGAGCGAGACGGTTGATCTCCTTTCCGGCCAGACTTTCTGCCCACAGGATCATCTTGCCGTATCGCGCCGGCATCCCGGCCGCGCGGATGTCGTCCTCGATGCCCATCTGCCGGTACATCTCCATCGTGCGCGCGTTGATGCCGCGGGCCTTGGGCGCGATGGAGGTCGATGGATGGCGTTCGACCAGCACGGAGCGGATGCCATGCTGCGAGAGTGCGATGGCGGCCGTCAAACCGACAGGTCCGGCGCCGACGATCAGGACAGGCGTTTCCAACATGGCACTTCCTCTCGCGTCGCTGACGCGGCAGCGTTTCGACCGTTGCAAGGCGGCAGCTTGTTTTGTCCGGTCGTAAGTCTTCGGCCCACGCCATGTCAAGATCAATCATGAATGGTACCGATGGTTTGATCTTGCAGGCGAGCTATTCCGCGGATAATTGCGTGAATATCAGCATTTTAGTGAGACCAATATATTTATTGGTATCAAATGGAGTCAGCAAATCGATGTCGGAAAATTCTCGTGCGGCTTGGCCGAAAGAGCTTCAGGACGCCTATGAAGCGGGCAAATGGAATGGTGCGGTCGGCAGTCTGCTGGTGTCCGAGACTGCGCGGCTGCGGGTCTGGCATCTGCACATACCCGCCGGGACCTGGTTCGGCTTTCATCGTCATGTGCTGAGCCATTTCTGGACCGCGATGACGGATGGACGCTCGCGCAACTGGTTCGAGGATGGCTCCTCAGCCGAGCGCGTGCTCTACAAGGGTTTCACCCAGCACCGCGAGCTGGCTGCGAACGAATATCTCGTGCACGCCGTCCACAACATCGGCGACACCGATCTCGCCTTCACGACCGTCGAATTCCTCGACGGACCCAACGAGCCGTTGCCGATTCGCGATCATGTTCGCCTGAAACCGCCGGCATGACGATCACCGGTTAGGGGAGCAGCGCTCATTCGGCGGCGTTCCTCACCGACGGTTCGGCATCGTCGGGCCTCCGGCTTGCCGTCCAGCTCGAGAGTGCGTTCGAGAGCCTGTCGAGATAGAGGTAGACGACCGGTGTCGTGAACAGCGTGAGCGCCTGGCTGACGATCAGGCCGCCGACCATCGCATAGCCGAGCGGCTGACGGATTTCCGATCCGGTTCCGGTGCCCAGCATCAATGGGACGCCGCCGAGCAACGCCGCCATCGTCGTCATCATGATCGGACGGAAACGCAACAGCGCCGCCTTCCGGATCGATTCACGCGGCGACAGATGTTCCTCGCGTTCGGCGGCGATCGCGAAGTCGACCATCATGATGCCGTTCTTCTTCACGATCCCGATCAGCAGGATGATGCCGATCAGCGCGATCAGGCTGAAATCGAATCCGAACACCATCAGGATCGCCAGCGCACCGACCCCGGCTGACGGCAGCGTCGAGAGGATCGTGAGCGGATGGATGTAGCTTTCATAGAGCACGCCGAGGATCAGATAGACCACCACCAGCGCGGCCAGGATCAGGAGCGGCACCGAGCTCAGCGATTGCTGGAAGGCCTGCGCGGTGCCCTGGAAGCTCGAACTGAGCGTGCCGGGTGCGCCGAGATCGGCGACCGCGTCCTGGATCGCATTGGTGGCCTGGCCGAGCGCCACCCCTTGCGCGAGGTTGAAGCTGATCGTGGTCGCGGGAAACTGGCCCTGGTGCGCGATCGCGAGCGGACGCACGGGCACCGTCGTCCATTTGCAGAACACGGACAGCGGAACCTCGTCGCCCGTGGTCGGTGACTTGATGTAGAGCTTGTTGAGCGTGTCGAGCTGGCCCTGCAATTCGGGCAGTATCTCCATGACGACGTGGTAGCTGTTGAGCTGGGTGAAGTATTGCGTCACCTGGCGTTGGCCGAACGCGTCGTACAGCGTGTCGTCGATCAATTGCGGCTGGATCCCGAAACGCGACGCGGTGTCGCGATTGATGGTCAGCGTCAGCGTCGTTCCTTCGGTCTGCTGGTCGGTGGCGACGTCGCGCAGTTGCGGTAGCGTCTTCATCTTGGTGAGAATCTTCGGCGCCCATTCGTTCAGCTCGTCGAGGTTGGCGTCCTGCAATGTGTATTCGAATTGCGTCCGGGTGGCGCGGCCGCCCAGTCGGACGTCCTGGGACGCCTGCATGTAGAGCCGCGCGCCTTCGACCGCCTCCAGCTTCGGCCGCAGCCGCGCGATGATCTGCTCCGCGCTGGCGTCGCGCTCCTCGCGCGGCTTCAGCGTGATGTACATGCGTCCCGAATTCAGCGCGGTGCCGCCGCCGCCGATGAACTCGGCCATGCTGTCGACCGCGGGATCGGCCCGCACGATCGCGCTCAGCTCTTCCTGATGGCGCTTCATGTCGGCGAACGAGATGTCCTGCGCCATCTCCGACACCGCGTTCAGGAAACCGTTGTCCTGCTGCGGGAAAAATCCCTTGGGAATGATCACGAACAGGTACACCGACAGCGCCACCGTCGCGAAGAAGATGCAGAGCGTGGTCCGGCTCCAGCGCAGCGCCAGGTCGAGCCCGCGTTGATAGCCATGCAGCATCCTGTCGAATGCCTTCTCGCTCCATTGGTAGAGCCGGCCGTGCCTGGTCTCGCTGTGCGCACGCAGAAAGCGCGAGGCCATCATCGGGGTCAGGGTCAGCGACACCACCAGCGAGACGAAGATCGCCATCGCCAGCGTCACCGCGAACTCGCGGAACAGCCGGCCGATGACGCCGCCCATCAGCAGCAGCGGGATCAGCACCGCGACCAGCGAGATGCTGATCGACAGGATGGTGAAACCGATCTCGCCGGCGCCCTGCAGCGCGGCGGCGAGCGGCTGCGCGCCCTGTTCGACGTATCGGGTGATGTTTTCCAGCATGACGATGGCGTCGTCGACCACGAAGCCGACCGCGATCGTCAAGGCCATCAGCGAAAGGTTGTCGAGCGTATAGCCGAACACCCACATCAGCGCGCAGGCGCCGAGCAGCGCGAGCGGCACGGTGACGGCCGGAATCACCGTGGCCCAGAAGCTGCGCAGGAAGACGAAGATCACCATGACGACCAGCACGATGGTGATCAGCAGCGTGATCTGCACGTCGTCGACCGCGGCGCGGATCGTCAAGGTGCGGTCGCTGATGATCTTGATCTTGATGGCGGGCGGAATGGCGGCGATCAGTCTCGGCAGTTGCGCCTTGATCCGATCGACCGTTCCGATCACGTTGGCGCCGGGCTGCTTGAAGATGACCAGGAAGACGCCGCGTTTGCCGTCGGCCCAGGCCGCCTGCTTCATGTCCTCCGGCCCGGCGACGGCCCGGCCGATGTCGCGAATCCGCAGCGGGCCGCCGTTGCGGTAGGCGATGATGACGTCATTCCAGTCCTTGGCATCCAATAGCTGGTCGTTGGCATAGATCGTGTAGGCGCGGCGCGCGCCGTCGATGTTGCCTTTCGGGCTGTCGACCGTGGTGATGGCGATCTGGCTGCGGATGTCCTCCAGCGAGAGCCCCTTGGCGACCAGCTTGGCGGGATCGATCTGCACCCGGATCGCGGGCTTCTGCTGGCCGCCGATGAACACCTGGGCGACCCCCGAGATCTGGCTGATCTGCTGGCCGAGCTGGGCGTCGACCGCATCGCTCACCTGGATCAGCGGCAGGGTGTCCGATGTCGCAGACAGCAGCAGGATGGGTGAGTCCGCCGGGTTGACCTTGCGATAGGTCGGCGGCGACGGCAGGTTCTTGGGCAATTGGCCGCCGGCGGCATTGATCGCCGCCTGGATGTCGTTGGCGGCGCCGTCGATGTTGCGGTTCAGGTCGAACTGGATGGTGACCGCGGTCGATCCGAGCGAGCTCGTCGAGGTCATTTGCGCAATGCCCGGTATCTGCGCGAATTGCCGCTCCAGCGGCTGCGCGACCGAGGAGGCCATGGTTTCCGGGCTGGCGCCCGGCAGGCTCGCGGAGATCTGGATGGTCGGAAAGTCGACCTGCGGCAGCGGCGCGACCGGCAGCAGCGGATACGCCACCATGCCGACGAACAGAATGCCGGCCATCAGCAGCGAGGTGCCAATAGGGTAGCGGATAAACGGAGATGAGATGCTCTCGTTCATTTCTGCAATCCAAATGAACGGCAGGCGCATCTTTTCCCGGAGGTCGGGAGTCGTCCTCGAAAGCTCGAGCGCGAACGCGCGTTTTCCTCGCCATGGCCAATCGGCAGATCGCGGGGTTGGCCTTCGCGTCTACCTGTTTTTTGCCAGCATACTCATTGTTGGCGGC
>CALRXG020000527.1:0-5148 GCA_943372075.1 Bordetella parapertussis
ATCACGCTGACCGGCGGCACCATGTTCCTGATGTGGCTCGGCGAGCAGATCACCTCGCGCGGCATCGGGAACGGTATCTCGCTGATCATCCTGTCCGGCATCGTCGCCGAGCTGCCGTCGGCGCTCGCCAACATGCTGGAACTCGGCCGCCAGGGCGCGATGTCGACCGGCCTGATCCTGATCGTCATCGTGATGGCGGTCGCCGTGATCGCCTTCATCGTGTTCATGGAGCGCGCGCAGCGCCGGCTCCTGATCCAGTATCCAAAGCGCCAGGTCGGCAACAAGATGTTCGAGGGCCAGTCCTCGCATCTGCCGCTCAAGCTCAACACCTCGGGCGTGATTCCTCCGATCTTCGCTTCGTCGCTGCTGCTGCTGCCGACCACGGTCGCGAACTTCAATGCCGGCAAGGGTCCGGAGTGGTTCCAGTGGCTCACCACCCAGCTCAGCCACGGCCGGCCGCTGTTCCTGCTGCTCTACCTGGCGCTGATCGTGTTCTTCGCCTTCTTCTACACCGCGATCGTGTTCAACCCGACCGAGACCGCGGACAATCTGAAGAAGCATGGCGGGTTCATCCCGGGCATCCGGCCCGGCGAGCGCACGGCGGAATATATCGACTACGTGCTGTCGCGCATCACGGTGCTCGGCGCGATCTATCTGGCGATCGTCTGCTTGATTCCTGAAATTCTGATTTCCTACGCCTCGGTCCCGTTCTACTTTGGTGGCACTTCGCTCCTGATCGTCGTCAGCGTAACGATGGATACGGTGTCGCAAGTGCAGGGCTATCTGCTCGCCCATCAGTATGAAGGGTTGATCAGGAAGTCGAAGCTCAGGGGAGGCCGCCGCCGCTGACCGCGGCGCGGCTTCGAACTCAAAACACAGGTGTGCGGACCTCGCCCACCTAGCCGGGGGGCGAAACAGAGATGAGATTGATCCTTTTGGGGCCGCCGGGCTCGGGCAAGGGAACCCAGGCGCAGCGGCTGGTGCACCGTCACGGCATCGTGCAGCTCTCGACCGGCGAGATGCTGCGCGCAGCGGTCGCCGCGGGCACGCCGATCGGTTTGCAGGCCAAGGAGATCATGGCCAATGGCGGCCTGGTTCCCGACGAGGTCGTGGTCGGCATCATCGCTGACCGAATCGAAGAGCCCGATGCCAAGAAGGGCTTCATCCTCGACGGCTTCCCGCGCACCGTGCCGCAGGCGGAGGCCCTCGACGAGCTGCTCCGGAAGCGGCACCTCAAGCTCGATGCCGTGGTCGAACTGCGCGTCAACGAGAGCGCGCTGCTCGCCCGGGTTGAAAAGCGCGCCGAGGAAACCCGCGCGCGCGGCGAGGAAGTGCGCCTCGACGACACGCCGGAGGTGCTGACCAAGCGTCTGGCGCAGTACCGTTCGATGACGGAGCCGCTGATTCACTATTATTCGGAGCGGCGGAAACTGCTGACTGTCGATGGCATGATGACCATCGAGCACGTCACTCGCGAAATCAATCGGATCCTGGCCGCGCTCGGCGCGCTGGAGCCGAAGGAGCATGAGGAGCCCAGGGCGGTCTCGAAAGCCGCCAAAAAGGGTTCCAAGGGCTCCAAGGTCACCAAGAAGGGCGCCAAAGCCGCCAAGAAGCCGGCCAAGGCGGCTGCGAAGTCGGCTAAAAAGGCTGCCAAGCCGCCCCGGAAGACCGCCAAGGCCAAAACTGCCAAGAAGACGGCAAAGAAGGCCGCCAGGAAGCCGGCGAAGGCTGGAAAGAAGGCCGCCAATGCCCGGAAGGGTGCAAAGACCGCCAAAAAGGCGGCAAAAAAGCTCACGAAAAAGCGAGCTAAGCGCTAGGAGCGGTTGACGAAACCGACATGAATCCTTTAATAAGCCCCGCATCCAAGTTGGATAGTTTTATGACGATGCCGGGCCCCAAAGGACACGAGGGGTGGGCGTCGTGTTCGCGTTTGTGGACACAAGCCCGCAAGTAGCAAGAACTTGAGAAGCCCGTATCCGTGATGGAGCGGCGACAGGAGAGAAGTCCGTGGCCCGTATTGCCGGCGTCAACATTCCGACCAACAAGCGCGTGCTGATCGCGCTTCAGTACATCCATGGCATCGGCCAGAAGAACGCTGCCGACATCATGGAGAAGGTGAAGATCCCGGTGGATCGTCGCGTCAACCAGCTGACCGACCAGGAGGTCCTCCAGATCCGCGAAGTCATCGACCGTGACTATCTGGTCGAGGGCGACCTCCGTCGCGAGGTCGGCATCAACATCAAGCGTCTGATGGACCTTGGCTGCTATCGCGGCCTGCGCCATCGCCGCGGTCTGCCGGTGCGCGGCCAGCGTACCCACACCAATGCGCGCACGCGCAAGGGTCCGGCCAAGGCGATCGCCGGCAAGAAGAAGTAAGTTTTGCGAATTGCAGATGGGGAGCAGCGAATCGACATTCGCTGCTCGCCATTTGCGTTTTGAGGTGTAGCCGCTGGCACTACGGCGGCGTTGAGATCACAGGAAAGGTTTGAAATGGGCAAGGAAGCCACCCGCGTACGTCGCCGCGAACGCAAGAACATCGCCTCCGGCATCGCGCACGTGAATTCGTCGTTCAACAACACGACCATCACCATCACCGACGCGCAGGGCAACACCATCGCCTGGTCGTCGGCCGGCACGATGGGCTTCAAGGGTTCGCGCAAGTCGACCCCTTATGCCGCGCAGGTCGCGGCGGAAGACGTCTCCAAGAAGGCGCAGGAACACGGCATGCGCACGCTGGAGGTCGAAGTGGCCGGCCCGGGTTCGGGCCGTGAGTCGGCGCTGCGCGCGCTGCAGGCCGCGGGCTTCACCGTCACCTCGATCCGCGACGTGACCACCATCCCGCACAATGGCTGCCGTCCGCGCAAGCGTCGGCGCGTTTGATCTGTAAGTCGCGGGCGGCCTCTGGCCGCCCTGCGATGGTTTTTGGAATTGACCGCGCGGACTGTTCCGCGATCTCCAACGCCAGGTACGGCCTCTCGTGTGGCCCTGTGACCGGCAAAGGGTGAAAAAGTGACGATCCAGAAAAATTGGCAAGAACTCATTCGACCGAACAAGCTGCAGGTGACGCCGGGCTCGGACGCGAGCCGGTTCGCCACCGTCGTCGCCGAGCCGCTCGAGCGCGGCTTCGGCCAGACGCTCGGCAACGCGCTGCGCCGCATCCTGCTGTCCTCGCTGCAGGGCGCCGCGGTGCAGTCGGTGCACATCGACGGCGTGCTGCATGAGTTCTCCTCGATCGCTGGCGTCCGCGAGGACGTCACCGACATCGTGCTCAACATCAAGGACATCTCGATCAAGATGCAGGGCGAAGGCCCGAAGCGCATGGTCGTGAAGAAGCAGGGCCCGGGCGCCGTCACCGCCGGCGACATCCAGACCGTCGGCGACGTCACCGTGCTCAACCCCGACCTGCAGCTCTGCACGCTGGACGACGGCGCCGAGATCCGCATGGAGTTCACGGTCACCACCGGCAAGGGCTATGTCGCCGCCGAGCGCAACCGTCCCGAGGACGCGCCGATCGGCCTGATCCCGGTCGACAGCCTGTTCTCGCCGGTCCGCAAGGTCTCCTACAAGGTCGAGAACACCCGTGAGGGCCAGATCCTCGACTACGACAAGCTGACCATGACGATCGAGACCAACGGCGCGATCACGCCGGAGGACGCCGTGGCCTATGCCGCGCGCATCCTGCAGGATCAGCTCAACGTGTTCGTCAACTTCGAAGAGCCGCGCAAGGAAGTCACGCAGGAGATCATCCCCGATCTGGCGTTCAACCCGGCGTTCCTCAAGAAGGTCGACGAGCTCGAACTGTCGGTGCGTTCGGCAAACTGCCTGAAGAACGACAACATCGTCTACATCGGCGACCTGGTGCAGAAGTCGGAAGCGGAAATGCTCCGCACCCCGAACTTCGGCCGCAAGTCGCTGAACGAGATCAAGGAAGTGCTGGCCCAGATTGGTCTGCACCTCGGTATGGAAGTGCCGGGCTGGCCGCCGGAGAACATCGACGAGCTCGCCAAGCGCTTCGAGGATCACTACTGAGCGACAGCATGATCCCGGAAAAGTGCGTAGCGGTTTTCCGATCAGGATCATGCTCAAGCAAGATAGTGAAAGCGCGACGTCGCGCTTTCGCGGGCGAACGCAGGATGCCCACCTGCACTTGTCGCTGAACCACCGCGACAGAATTGAAGAAGGAATAAGTCAATGCGTCACGGCAAGGTTCATCGGAAGCTCAACCGCACCGCCGAACACCGGCGTGCGATGTTCGCCAACATGGCGGCCGCGCTGATCAAGCACGAGCAGATCGTCACCACGCTGCCGAAGGCCAAGGAGCTGCGGCCGATCGTCGAGAAGCTCGTCACCCTCGGCAAGAAGGGCGGTCTCGCCCTGCGCCGCCAGGCGATCTCGGAGCTGCGCGACCAGGATCAGGTCAAGAAGCTGTTCGACACGCTGGCGACCCGCTACAAGGACCGCCAGGGCGGCTACACCCGCATCATCAAGGCCGGCTTCCGCTACGGCGACAACGCGGCGATGGCCGTGATCGAATTCGTCGACCGCGACGTCGACGCCAAGGGCCAGGACTCCGGTCCGACCCAGGACAAGGAAGCCGAAGCGGCGTAAGTCGCTTTCGAGCCAGGGTTTTGAAAACGGCGCCTTCGGGCGCCGTTTTTGTTTTCTGCACCTCTCCATCCCAGTCGTCGTCCTGGCTTTCGCCGGGGCGACGAGGTCTATTTCCTCACGCGTCGGTGAGATGCGATTGCGGCGCCGCACTCCGCGCCCGATATTTCCATCGACATCAATGGAGATGACAGATGAAAATCGACCTTTCCGGAAAGACTGCGCTGGTGACTGGCTCGACCGCGGGCATCGGCAATGCCATTGCAAAGGGGCTCGCCGCGACCGGCGCCGAGGTCGTGGTCAACGGCCGCGGCCAGGCCAAGGTCGATGCCGCGGTTGCCGCGATCGAGCAGGCAGTACCGGGTGCGAAGGTTCGCGGCATTGCCGCCGACGTATCGAGCGCGGAGGGTTGCAAGGCGCTGCTCGCGGCGCTGCCCGAGGTCGACATCCTCGTCAACAATGCCGGCATCTTCGAGCCGAAGGGCTTCTTCGACATTCCCGACGAAGACTGGAGTCGCTTCTTCGAGGTCAACGTGATGTCGG
>CALRXG020000528.1:0-5127 GCA_943372075.1 Bordetella parapertussis
ATCGACCGTTGCTCGATCGATCTCAAATGAAGCCGTCGAGGCCGTGCCGGCTCAGACGCTCTTCCGCTTCGGCTGCATCCGGGATGCCTCGCGCTCGATGCGGGCGGCGACCTGCGTTGCCTTGTCGGCAGCGACGGGCGGGGAAAACACGAAGCCCTGCACCTGGTCGCAATCGAGCCCGCTGAGCACGTCCACTTCGGCCGGCAATTCGGCGCCCTCCGCCACCACGGTCATGCCGAGCCCGTGCGACAGCGCGATGATGCCGCCGAGCAGCTTGCGCTTCTCCGGCGCGGTGGAGATGCCATCCACGAAGGCCCGGTCCACCTTGAGGCAATCGAACGGCAGCCGCGTCAGATAGCCGAGCGAGGAATAGCCCGAGCCGAAATCGTCCAGCGCCAGCCGGACGCCGAGCTCGGAGAGCGCCGTCAGCGTGCGGCTGATCCGCTGTTCGGTGTGATCCACGAACAGGTTCTCGGTCAGCTCCAGGCAGAGCAGCTTGGCGGGAAAGCCGGTCTCCGCCAGCACGGCTGAGACCGCGGTCTCGAAATCCACGTTCCAGATCTGCGCCGGCGAGACATTGACCGAGACGGCGCGCGGCGGCAATCCGGCATCCAGCCAGATGCGGCCCTGGCGGCAGGCCTCGCGCAGCACCCACAGGCCGAGATCGACGATCAGCCCGGAGCTTTCGGCGATCGGGATGAACTCCGCCGGCGAGATCGGTCCGCGCTCGGGATGGGTCCAGCGCAGCAGCGCCTCGAAGCCGGTGACCCGGCCGGTCCTCAGGTCGAGCTGCGGCTGGTAATGGGCTTCGAGGGTGCCGGCCTCCACGGCGTGGCGCAGATGCCGGCCGAGATCGAGCCGTTGATCGACTGCCTGGGCATAGACCGGTTCGAACAGCTGCGCCCGGCCGCGCCCGGCCTCCTTGGCCATGTAGAGCGCGAGGTCGGCGTTGCGCGCGGCGGTCTCCGCCGTCGCGCTATGCTCAGGCAAACGCGCGATGCCGATCGTGGCGCCGACGCAGGCCTCGCCCTCGGTGAGATCGACCGGGACCGACAGCTTGCCGATCAGCCGGTTGGCCAGTCCGGTCAGCGCGGCGTCGGACATGCCGCATCCCTCCGCCAGCACGGCGAACTCGTCGCCGCCGAGCCGGGCGATGAAGGCGCGCGGCCCCAACTCCTGGCGCAGCGCAGCCGCCACCTGGATCAGCAGTTTGTCGCCGGCGGCATGGCCGAGGGAATCGTTGACCTCCTTGAAGCGATCGAGATCGATCAGCAGCAGCGCGCCGCGACGGTCTTGCTGGGCGCAACCTTCGATCAGGGTTGCGAGCTGGCGCGTGAACAGCGCGCGATTGGCAAGTCCGGTCAAAGGATCGGTGTAGGCGAGCTGCTCGAGCTGGCGTTCGGCCTCCTTGCGCTCGGTGACGTCCTGCACGGTGCCGATGATGCCGATGACCTTGTCGTGGGCGACCTCCGCCTTGCAGATCACAGCCAGATCGCGGGGAGTGCCGTCCGCGTGCACGATGCGCAGATCGGTGGCTTCAGTCGTACGGGTGCGGAGGACCCGCTTTTGCACGTCGCGGAAGCGGTCGGCGTCGCCGCCCAGGAAACGGGGCCTGATGGTCTCATCGGTCGGCTCGAACGTGTCGGGGTCGAAGCCGAGCAGCTGGTAGAGTTCGGACGCCCAGGTCGTGCGCCCGGTGTCGAGCCGGTAGCTCCAGGTGCCGATCTTGCCGAGCCGGTGCGCTTCCTCCAGCGCCCGCGTGCGCTGGTCGAGCAACGCCTTGGCCGCCCTGAGCTGGGTGATGTCGCTGGCGGTGCCGCGATAGCCGAGAAAGCTGCCATCGTCGGCGTAGATCGGTTTACCGTTGGTGCAGATGCTGACGCGCGACCCGTCCTTGCCGATCAGCGTATAGATGAAATCGCGAAAAGGGCGATGGGCCTCCATGTCGGCCCGGTGCTGCGCCATGCCCTCCGCGTCTTCGGGCGCATAGGCCAGCTCCCAGCGCGCTTTCCCGCCGGAGGCCACCGTCTGGAACGCCGCATTGCCGGGAAGCGATCTGGGATAGGGCAGCAGCCGATGGTCGGGGGCGCTCTCCCAGCACCAGTCCGAGGCGGTGGAGACAAAATCGGCCAGCCGTTGCTCGCTCTCGGCCAGGCGCCGCAGCGCGGAGGTTTCCTCCGTGACGTCGCGGACGATACCGGAGACGCGCCGGACCTGACCGCGCGCGTCGAATTCCGGCTCGCCATGGACCACGCAGTCGAGCACGCTGCCATCGGACTTGCGGAGCCTGGTTTGCACGGCGTAGGGCTGCCCCTCTGCCCAGCAGGCGGCGTAATGCGTCTCCAGGACCTTCCGGCTTTCAGGCAAATAACGCCCGCGCACCGTGGCGATCGGGATGAAGCCGTCGACCGTCTCGAACTCGTAGAAGGCGGCGAATTCGGGCGATATCCAGACATCGGTCGCGACCGCACTGTGCGATTCCCAATAGCCCATGCGGGCCATCCTGATGGCACACCGCAGCGACCGTTCCTCATTCCAGCGGCGACGCGCTACCCGTGTGGGGGCCTGCCCTTGCGGCAATCTACGAGCGGCCATCGGTCCCCAGCCATAAACGAGCCAACGTACAAATTACGCAGCAAGTTCGATAGCATATCGTACGGCAACCTTGGAGCGACCCAGGTCACAGTCCGGGGTTCTTCCGCAGATTTGGTATAGTATCGGTGAATCCCGCAACCGGTGGCGGGTCTGCGGAGGAACTCCGTCGGCGCGTCGGCCCGTTCGTGGCCAGCCCAGGTCAATTGTTACAGTGGCGGATGAACGTCACGCTCCTGGCGTAAAGGTACGTGTAAGGGTCGACCTGCTCGAGCGCGTGGTGCTTCAGAACCCAGTCGCGCACCGCGGGCGCATAGGACGACATCATCAGCTGAGTCTCACCGGGGTTGATGCTGCGGTCACCGTGATGCGCGGCGTGAAACATGAAGTAGCCGTTTGGGGTAATGCAGATCTTGTTGAGGGGAACGGTTCCGAGCACCGTCGTGCAGGACGATTTGCAGCGACCATCGATCACCACGCGATCATACTCCGCATTGACCCGCGTATAGGTGTAGATGTGCGCAGCGGTGTTGCCGCCGGGATCGTGAAGATAGTAGATCTTTTCCGCGGAGGCGGAACGCGCCGTTGCCAGCGTGACGATGCTGAAGCAGATCATGGCCAGTAGCCGGTACATATCATCGCCCTCTCATCTGTCGAAATCTTGCCGGCGTTCGCAAGCCTGCCACACTGGTCTTCTCGACTTCAACGCGCCGCTGTGTTGCGTCATGCGCCTCACTCCGCGCTCCGCCTCCAATACCCGGTGCCGAGCTTGCCGGTGATCACCGCGGTGGCGTCATGGACTTCGTAGGAGCCGGCGTCGCTGTAATTCCGCAATCCCTTCAGCGCATGCAGGGTCCAGCGGCCATTGGCGAAGGTGACCGTGCCTTCATGCGATCGTGCCGAGCGGAACGGCTCGGCGTGGAATCTGTAGGTGCCGTCGGCCAAAATCTGCCAGATCCAGCGTGACTGGCCGCGGCCGCTCGCCACCATGATCTCCCAGGTGCCGACCAGCGCGGGATCGATGACGCCCGCCGATGCCGCGGCCGCAACAGCCGGTGGCGGAGCCGCGGGGGGCGGCGTGGCGTTCGCCTGCTTCACGCCAGCGGGGACGGCCGTCGGCTCGCCCGCCAGATAGATCGCCTTGCGCGACAGCGAGCCGTAGACGAACGGCTGCTGCTCGTTGCGTGTCGCCTCCATCACGTCGTCGCGGACGTTGCGGAACATGAAGGTGACCTCGACGCCCGGCGCCTCGATGTTGCGCAGCAGCGCCGTGGCGAACGGGCTGTTGCGGCCGTCGCCGTCGAGCGCGGTGGTGCCGTCGCGCGCGGCATAGGCGACCAGCACGTTGCCGACCGGCTCGATCCGGCCGAGCCCGCTGCTCGGGGCGGCGCGCATGGCCAGCGAACGGTTCATCTTCGCGGCGAACGGGTTGTTGCGACAGGCATCGAGGATGACGAGGCCGAGACTCGTGGTGCTCGAGACCTGCAGCATCACGCTCTGCAGGTTGATGGCCTCGTTGGCGGCGTCGGTATCCCGCTTGAGCTCCGCATCGACCGGAATCAGCCAGTTGTCGCCGTTGATCTCCATGCCGTGGCCGGCGAAGTACACCGCCGCCATGTCGGCACCCGCGGCCTCGCGGCCGAACGCAATCAGGCCTCGCCGCATGTCGTCGAAGCTGCCGTTCCTGATCAGGCTGACGGCGAAGCCGAGACGTTGCAGCGCGGCGGCGATATCGCCGGCGTCATTCGGCGGATTGGTCAGCGCTGGCACGCTTCGGTAGGCGCCGTTGCCGATCACGAGCGCCACCCGCCTGCCGTCGGCCGCCGCCGTCGCCGGGGCAAAGCCTGCGAGCGCTGCGGCGATGGCCAGTCCCGAGACGAAGGCGCGGCGGTTCATGCTGGACCCGATCACACGTGACAGGGACACGGTACCTCAGCAGCCGCCGGCAGGCCATCGGAATGGCAGCGCGGTCGCGTCTTGTCGTCGTTGTTGTCGGCGTGGTCTAATCCTGCGAGCGCCGGGCCGCGAACTGAAGAAATCGCCCGCGTTGTCTGGTGGGGAAACAATGAGAAAAATCGTCATGGTCGCGGCTGCGGCCGCCACAAGCCTTGCCTTCAACATCGCTCGCGCCGCGCCGCCGCTGCCGGAAGCCGCGGCACATCAGGTCGGCTTCTCGGACCAGGGGCTGGCGCGGCTCGATGACTTCTTTGCGCGCGAGATCGCGGCCAAGCGGGTGCCCGGTGCCGTGGTGGCGATCGCCCGCGACGGCAGGCTGGTGCATTACAAGGCCTATGGCCAGCTCGACCCGGTCAAGGGCACGCCGATGCCGATCGATGCGGTCTTCGCGTTGGCCTCGATGACCAAGCCGATGGCGGCGGTCGCGGGTCTCACGCTGATGGAGCAGGGCAAATTGCCATTGCAGGCGCGGGTCGCCGAATATTATCCGGCGTTTGCCGACATGAAGGTCGGCGTGCAGCAGGCCGACGGCTCGCTGACCATGGAGCCGCAGGCGCGCCCGATCTTCATTCACGATCT
>CALRXG020000529.1:0-5117 GCA_943372075.1 Bordetella parapertussis
TGGCGGCGCGACCGCCTCGGCCGTGGTCGCCGATATCGCCGACGTCGCCCGCGGCATCCGTGCGAAGCCGTTCGGTCGTCCAGTCGAGCGGTTGCGCGACACCTCCAAGGCACCGATGGAACGCCACGAGGGCGGCTATTACATCCGCCTGATGGCGCGCGATCTTGCAGGCACTGCCGCAACAATCGCCACCCGGCTCGCGGAACAGAAGATATCGCTGGAATCGATCGTGCAACGGCATCCGGATGGTGTGGACGTTAACGGTGCGGCCAAAAAACCTTCACCGGTTCCGGTCATTCTGATTACCTATGCGACCAGCGAGGATGCCGTGCATCGCGCATTGGCCGCAGTGCAGCGCGATAAGGTCATCAGCGGCCGGCCGCAGGTGATCCGGATCGAGAAAAACTAGCGCATGGCCCGAACGGGTCGGGCGTGAGACGATTGATGCGGGCAGGCTGGCCTGTCCCCGAGGCTTAAGGAGTACGCCGATGTCGACCCATATTTCCGTGCCGCCGCAGATGCTGCTCGAGCGCATCCTGACGCTCGAAATCGTGCGCGTGACGGAGCGCGCGGCGGTATCGGCCGCGCGGTTGCGCGGCCACGGCCAGGAAAAGGCCGCCGACAAGGCCGCGGTCGACGCGATGCGGCGCGAGCTCAACAAGCTGCCGATCGAGGGCACGGTCGTGATCGGCGAGGGCGAGCGCGACGAGGCGCCGATGCTGTTCATCGGCGAGAAGGTCGGCCTTAACGCCGGTCCCAAGGTCGACATCGCGGTCGACCCGCTCGAGGGCACCACGCTGTGCGCCAAGAACATGCCGGGCTCAATCGCCACCATGGCGATGGCCGATGGCGGCACGCTGCTGCACGCCCCCGACGTCTACATGCAGAAGATCGCGATCGGCCCGGGCTACGCCAAGAACGTGATCGAGCTCGACGCGCCGCCGGCCGACAATGTGCGCCGTCTCGCCAAGGCCAAGGGCGTCGACCCGACCGCCATCAACGTGCTGGTGCTCGACCGTCCGCGCCATGCCGACATCATCAACAGCGTGCGCTCGACGGGTGCGGCCGTGCAGCTGATCACCGACGGCGACGTCGCCGGCGTCATTCACTGCGCCAAGCCCGATGAGACCGGCGTCGACATGTATATCGGCACCGGCGGCGCGCCGGAGGGCGTGCTGGCGGCGGTCGCGCTGCGCTGCATCGGCGGCCAGATGCAGTGCCGCTTGATCCTCGACACCGAGGAGAAGCGCGAGCGCGCGCACAAGATGGGCGTACTCGATCCGAAGATGATCTACGGCATCGAGGACATGGCCAAGGGCGACTGCCTGTTCGCCGCCACCGGCGTCACCACCGGCTCGCTGCTGACCGGCGTGAAGTTCAAGAAGGACGTGATCGAGACCGAGACCGTCGTGATGCGCTCGGTCACCGGCACCGTGCGCTACATCAAGGCCGAGCACCGCCAGCTCGAGAAGTTCCACCTCGACTAAGTAGACTCCGTCATTCCGGGGCGTCCGAAGCACGAGCCCGGAATCCATAACCACCATCGGGAGTATGGATTCCCCGATGCGCAATTGCGCATCTGAGGCCTGCGCCAAGAGGCGCATCCCGGAATGACGAAGAGAGAGTGTGACGCAAAGCAAGAACAACAAAACAGGAGGCACCCATGTCCGATCTGTCCGCCGTCAAGGCACTGGTGTTCGACGTGTTCGGAACCGTCGTCGACTGGCGCACCAGCCTGATCAACGATTTTACGACATGGGGAGAGAAGCGCGGCATCAAGGCTGACTGGACGGCGCTGGTCGACGGCTGGCGGGCGGTCTACACGGCCTCGATGGACGAGGTGCGCAAGAACCCGCAGAACGGCTACGTCATCCTCGACGTCTTGCATCGCCGCTCGCTGGAGAAGCTGGTCGCCCAACTCGACATCAAGGGGTTGACCGAGGCCGACCTGCAGCATCTGACGCTGGGCTGGCATCGGCTGCACGGCTGGCCGGACAGTGTCGCCGGCCTGACCCGGTTGAAGACGAAATACATCATCTCGCCGCTCTCCAACGGCAACGTCGGGCTGCTCACCAACATGGCGAAGTTCGCGGGCCTTCCCTGGGACCTCGTGATGTCGGCCGAACTGTTCGAACACTACAAGCCCGATCCGGAAACCTATCTCGGCGCCGCCAGGCTCCTCGGCCTGCCGCCGGAGCAGGTGATGATGGTTGCCGCCCACAATTACGACCTGAAGCACGCGCAGAAGCACGGCCTGAAGACTGCCTTCGTGGCGCGGCCGTCCGAGTACGGTCCATTGCAGAAGGTCGATTTCGAGGCCACCGGGAACTGGGACATCGTGGCCAAGGATTTCGGGGAAATCGCCAGCCGGATGGGCTGCTAGAACTGGCCTGGGATTCACTGAAGCGCTACGATTCCTGGTGATTGGACAAGGAATCATGACACTTCACGCATCCGCACTGCCCATCGAGGCGCCACAGGCGTTCCTTGGCGTGACGCGGTCGCTGACCGGAAAGCTTTGGCGCGATCGGCTGGATGCGCGCGGCGCGGCGCGGGCGCTTGCGATCGTGCAGCGGCACAACCTGCCGGAAATGCTGGCGCGCGTGCTGGCGGGGCGCGATGTCGCGATCGACGAGGTCGCCGACTTCCTCGACCCGACCATCCGCAAGCTGATGCCGGATCCGCACACGGTCACCGAGATGGAGCATGCGGCCAAGCGCATCGCGGATGCCGCTGTCCGTGGCGAGAAGGTCGCGATCTTCGGCGACTACGACGTCGACGGCGCGACCTCGGCGGCGCTGCTGACCTGGCATCTGCGCCATTGCGGACTCGATCCGCTGATCCACATTCCGGACCGCATCTTCGAAGGCTATGGGCCGAACGTCGACGCCGTCCGCGCGCTGGCGGCCAAGGGCGCGACGCTGCTGGTCACGGTCGATTGCGGCACCACCAGCATCGAGCCGCTGGCAGAAGCGAAGAAGCTCGGCATGTCGGTGGTGGTGATCGATCATCACCAGACCGGCGACGAGTTGCCCGAGGTCGACGCGCTGGTGAATCCGAACCGGCCCGATGATCTCTCCGGGCTCGGCCATCTCGCTGCCGTCGGCCTCGTGTTCGTCACATTGGTTGCGGTGAATCGCGAGCTGCGCCAGCGCGGCTTCTGGACCAGCGTGATGCCGGAGCCGGACCTGCTCAGCATGCTGCATCACGTCGCGCTCGGCACCGTCGCCGACGTCGCGCCGCTGATCGGGCTCAACCGTGCCTTCGTCGCCAAGGGCCTGATCGCGATGCGGCGCCGCGATCATGTCGGCCATACCGCGCTGATGGATGTGGCGCGGCTGAACGGTCCGCCGGAAGCCTGGCATCTCGGTTTCATGCTGGGGCCGCGCATCAACGCCGGCGGCCGCATCGGGCGCGCCGATCTCGGCGTCCGGCTGCTGCTCGAGGGCGACGTCTCGGAAGCGGCGCGGATCGCGGCCGAGCTCGACCGGCTCAATGCCGAGCGTCGCGTGATCGAGCAGGCCGCCGAGGCGCAGGCCGAAGCCGAGGCGCTGGCTTCGCTCGGGCTCGAGGACAAGGGCGCTGTCATCGTCACTGCGGCGGAAGGCTGGCATCCCGGCGTGGTCGGACTGGTCGCGGCGCGGCTGAAGGAAAAGTTCGCGCGTCCCGCATTCGCGATCGCGCTCGAGCCGGGCGGCATCGGCACCGGATCGGGCCGCTCGATCGGCGGCGTCGATCTCGGCCGAGCGGTGCGCCAGGCGGTGCATGACGGCCTGCTGATGAAGGGCGGCGGGCACGCGATGGCGGCCGGTGTCACGCTACGCAAGGAGAAGCTCGCCGAATTCCGCGCCTTCATGGAAAGCGCGCTGGCGGCCGACGTCGCCAATTCCCGTCACGAGAACGAGCTCTTCATCGATGGTGCGGTGACCGCGCGGGCGGTGACGCCGGAGTTCGCCGCCACGCTCAATCGCGCCGGTCCGTTCGGCAGCGCCAATCCGGAGCCGGTGATCGCGCTGCCGTCGCATCAACTGGTCTATGCCGACGAGGTCGGGCAGGCGCATTTGCGGCTGCGCTTCAAGTCCGGCGATGGTTCCATCGTCAACGGTATCGCTTTCCGCTCCATCGGACAGAAGCTCGGCAGCGCCTTGACGCAAAATCGCGGCCAGCAATTGCACGTGGCGGGCTCTCTTGCAGTCGACCGTTGGCAAGGCACCGAACGTGTGCAATTCCGTGTCCTCGACGTCGCGGCGCCGGATCAGGGCCCGACGGTGATCCGATAAGAAACGTTTGGAGAGGACATGGCAGGACAGGTTGAAGGCAAGGTCGCGCTGGTGACCGGCGGCGCATCGGGGATCGGCGAGGCGATCGTCGAATTGCTGGCGCAGGAAGGCGCGACGGTCGTTGCGACCGATATCGACGAGTTGCGGGGACCCGAGCTCGCGGCGCGGCTCACCAAGACCGGGCGCAAGGTGAGCTTCCTGCCGCAGGACGTCACCAGCGAGGAGCGCTGGATCGAGGTCGTCGCCGAGATCGGCAAGCGCCATGGCCGCCTGGACATCATGGTCTCCAACGCCGGCATCGGTATCGGGGCGCCTTCGATCGTCGAAATGTCGCTCGCGGATTGGCGCCGCCAGACGGCCATCAATATCGATGGCGTGTTCCTGTCGGTGAAGCATTCGCTGCCGCTGATGCGCAAGCATGGCGGCGGCTCGATCATCATGATGTCGTCGCTGGCGGGCCTGCGCGGCGCGGCGACGCTCTCCGGCTACAGTGCGACCAAGGGCGCGGTGCGGTTGTTCGCCAAGTCGATCGCGATGGAATGCGCGCAGGTGAACGACGGCATCCGCGTCAACTCCGTGCATCCCGGCATCATCGACACGCCGATCTGGGGCAAGATCCCGACCGGTGCGACGAGCGCCGGCCAGAACGCACCGATCGATCCGGAAGAGCGTGCCAGGTTCGCGACGCCGCTCGGCCGCGCCGGCCAGGCAATCGAGATCGCGCAAGGCGTGCTCTATCTCGCATCCGATGCCTCGCGCTACGTCACCGGTAGCGAACTCGTCATCGACGGCGGCATGAATGCCGGCGGCGTGGTGCGGCAGCCGAATTAGGTCTCC
>CALRXG020000530.1:0-5109 GCA_943372075.1 Bordetella parapertussis
ACGCCTTGCCATCCGACCGCTCGATCGTGATGGCCATTACGGCATCTACTTCGCCAGCTGGCAGGTCGCATCGATCGACTTGACCAGTGACCAACCCGTCAGTCATGTGTCCGAACAGGTGTCAGCCATGTCTCCGGACTAAACAACAAGCCCGGCCATGACGAAGCGTGATTTCGGAATATTAGAATATTATCCCTGATTTGCCCGACGCGTCAAGTTGCGTGTCGAACGCCGGCCGCCGCCGGCTTGCTTTGCATGGGGTTGTTTTCGATATTTTCGCAACGCGTGCCCGTGACGGGCGCCGTCTACCGCCCGGCCGCCTTCCTCGGCTTGCCGATGTCGCTGCGCAGCGCCTCGAGATCCTTGCGCACGGCGCTCGCCGCATCGCGCTCGATCTTGCGGTAACGCGCCACGAGGGACTGGCCGAACGGGGTTAGCACCGCGCCGCCGCCATTCTTGCCGCCGGTCTGCCGCTCCACCGCGGCCTGCCGGCAGATGCGGTTGATCTCGTCGACCAGGTCCCAGGCGCGCTTGTAGCTCATGTCCATGGCGCGGCCGGCGGCGGAGATCGAGCCGCATTCGTTGATCCGCTCCAGCAGCAGGATCTTGCCCGGCCCGATCCGGTCCTCGGCATCGAGGTCGATGCGGACGCTCAGCGAGGGGAGCGATGAGGCGCTCGATTTCGACATGGGAGACCTGTTCTCTTGGCAACAGATTGCCACTACCTGCTTTTATGAACAAGATGAACCCGTTACATAACGGGCAATCGCTAAGGAATATTTGGGGTAGGCATGACTTCTCCGTCGCTCTTCTCGCCGCTCAAGGTCGGTCCCTATGAGCTCAAGCACCGTGTCGTGATGGCCCCGCTCACCCGGATGCGGGCGGCGCGGCCGAGCCTCGCGCCGCGGCCGATGAACGCGGAATATTACGCGCAGCGCGCCACGCCGGGCGGTCTGCTGATCGCGGAAGCCTCGCCGGTGGTCGCGACCGGCTTCGGCAATCCCGGCGTCCCCGGCATCTACAGCGAGGCCCAGATCGCGGGCTGGCGCGAGGTGGTGAATGCCGTGCACGCCAAGGGCGGCCTGATCTTCCTCCAGCTCTGGCACGTCGGCCGTGTCTCGCATTCCTCGTTCCAGCCGGATGGCGCGCTGCCGGTGGCGCCGTCGGCGGTCGCGATCCCCTCAGAGTTCAAGTGCATGACGGCGGACGGCAAGGTGGTCGACTACGAGACGCCGCGCGCGCTCGAGACCAGCGAGGTCGCGCTGATGGTCGAGGCCTACCGGCAGGGCGCCAAGAATGCGCTCGCCGCCGGCTTCGACGGCGTCGAGATCCACGGCGCCAACGGCTATCTGATCGAGCAGTTCCTGCAATCCAAGAGCAATATGCGGACCGACCAGTATGGCGGGTCGATCGAGAACCGCGTCCGCTTCCTGCTGGAGGTGACCCAGGCGGTGACCGAAGTATGGGGCGCCAACCGCGTCGGCGTGCGGCTGTCGCCCTATGGCATCGCCAATGGCAGCGGCGAGGCCGACCCGATGCCGCTCTACAGCCACGCCATCAAGGCGCTGGACAAGTTCGGGCTGGCCTATCTGCACTTCATCGAGCCGCGTGCCTCCGGCACCGGCCGTGCCGAGGTCGACTGGAAGGATGTGCCGTCGGCGATGGTGCTGTATCGCCCGATGTGGAGCGGCGTGCTGATCACGGCGGGCAATTTCGTCGGTGACAGCGCGGCGCGCGCGCTCGCCGAGGGCCATGCCGATGCGATCGCGTTCGGCCGCTATTTCATCTCCAACCCCGACCTGCCGCGCCGGCTGCAACGCGGCTATCCGTTGACCAAGTACAACCGCGCCACTTTCTATGCCGGCGAGGAGAAGGGCTACACGGATTATCCAGTGCACGACGAGCTGGCGCAGGCGTAGACGACGCGCCGTCATTGCGAGGAGCGAAGCGACCAAGCAATCCATCGCTGCGCGCGTTCGGACGAATGGATTGCTTCGCGGAGCCTGTCATCGGGCGCGCGTTCGCGCGACCCGTTGGCTCGCAATGACGGTGATATCAGATGTTTCCGGACGACGAATTCGAGCCGACCAAGAAGCCGAAGCCGGTGGCGCTGGCAAAGCCCGCTTCCGGCCAATGCCTGTGCGGCAAGGTGCGATTCGAGATCGACGTGCCGGCGCGTTGGGCCTGGCATGATCACACACAAGCCAGCCGTCGCGCCCATGGCGCTGTTTATGCGACCTATGTCGGCAGCTGGCGCAAGCGCTTTCGCATCACGCAAGGCGAGAGCGAACTGTCGCGTTACGAAGACGCGAAGAGCAAGACCGCGCGCAGCTTCTGCGCCAATTGCGGGACGCCGATCATCTACGAACGCGCCCGCTCGCCGCATATGGTCAATATCCCGCGCGCGCTGTTCTCGGGACGCACCGGCCGGCAGCCGCTCTATCACATCGCGATCGAGGAACTGCAGGAATGGGCCTACACCGGCGAGCCGCTGGTGCCGCTGAAAGGCTATCCCGGCGTGGTGTGGCAACGCTCGAAAAAGAAGAAGCGCAGCACGCGCGAGGGGATGTTCTAGAGAACGCTCAGCCTCAGGCGCGCGCCTGCGGAATGCAGCCATGATCGCCCGCTCGATTGCCCGCGCCGCGCAAGTTTGATCATCTCCCCTTGATCCCGTCGGCCAACGCGCCGACAGGCGTGGAGGCAACATGAAGAATCGCATTACCGGCCGCTCGGCATTTCTGGCGCTGCTGAAGGATGAGGGCGTCACTCATCTGTTCGGCAATCCCGGCACCACCGAATTGCCGATCATGCACGCGCTGAAGGACCATCCCGATCTCACCTATGTGATGGCGATGCAGGAGAGCCTCGTCGTCGCGATGGCCGATGGTTTCAGCCGCGCCTCCGGCAAGCTCGTTGCCTGCAACGTCCATGTCGCGCCCGGCCTCGGCAATGCGATGGGCTCGCTCTACAATGCGAGCTTCACCGGCACGCCGCTGATCCTCACCGCCGGGCAGCAGGAACAGGGCCACGGCCTGACCGAGCCGGTGCTGTTCGGACCGCTGGTGCAGATGGCCACCCCCTTGGTGAAATGGGCGGTCGAGGTGACGCGTCTGGAAGACCTGCCGCGCATCGTGCGCCGCGCCGCCAAGATCGCGACCACGCCACCGACCGGGCCGGTGTTCATCTCGCTGCCAGGCGACATCCTCAATGCCGAGGCCGGCATCGAGCTCGGCCGTTCGACCCGGATCGACACCAGGGTCCGTCCGTCGGAGGATTCGCTCAAAGCGCTGGCCGCGCGCATCCTCAAAGCCGAGCGCCCGGTGATCGTGGTCGGCGACGAGATCGTCAAGAGCGACGCGCTGCGCGAGGCCGCCGATCTCGCCGAGGCGCTGGGCTGCCCGGCCTGGCAATCGCCGACACCCTATGGCGCGCATTTCCTGTCCGAGAGCCCGAGCTTCATGGGCGCGATCGCGCGGTTGCAGAAGGTCGCGCGCTACGTGCTGGCGCCGCACGATCTGTTGATCGCGCTCGGCGGCGATCCGTTGCGGATGTCTGTTTACAGCGAGGTCGATCCGCTGCCGGACGGGCTCTCGATCGTGCAGGTCGGCCTGGTCGACAGCGATCTCGCCAGGAACTATGGCGCCGAAATCGCTGTGAAGGCCGACGTTAAGGAGACGCTGCGCGCGCTGGTGCCGGCGTTGAAGCAGGCCGGCGGCAGCGCGCTGGAGACGCGCGCCAAACAGGGGCTCGCGGCGCTGTCGACCAAGAATTGGGCGGCGAAGCGCAAGGCGCTGGTCGAGCAGATCGCGAAGGCAAGCCAGACCTCGCCAATCGATCCGGACTGGCTCGCGCTGCAAGTCGTGGAAGCGATGCCGGACAACGCGATCCTGGTCGACGAAGGCCTGACCTCGTCACGGCAGATCATCGGCTTGAGGCCGCATCGCGACCGTTACGGCTATCACGCGCTGGCGTCCGGCGGCATCGGCTGGGGTCTGCCGGCGGCGGTCGGCGTCAGCCTCGCCAATCCGGAGCGGCCGGTGGTGTGCTATTCCGGCGACGGCTCGTCGATGTACTCGATCCAGTCGCTGTGGACCGCGGCCAACCACAAGCTGCCGCTTAACTTCGTTATCGTCAACAATGGCGGCTATCGCATCATCAAGCAGCGCCTGCTCGCCTTCCATGGCGACGACAATTATGTCGGCATGGACTTCATCGACCCGCCGGTCGATTTCACCGGCCTCGCGCGTTCGCTCGGGCTGGAAGCGATCAGGATCACCGACCCGAAGGAGTTGAAGGACACGCTGAAGTCCGCGTTCAGCCGTCCAGGGGCGAAGCTGATCGAGGTCGTGGTCAGCAATTCGGTGAATTGAAGCTTGGTTCGTAGGGTGGGTGTCCACCCTATGTGCTCATTCCGCGGCCGGGCCTGGCTTGACGCGATAGCGGCTCGCCGGATGCGCATCGTTCAGCCGCGCACGCCCTTCGCCGAACAGCTTCTCCCGCAGCGTGCCCTTGGCGTACTCCCGCTTGTAGCGGCCGCGCTTGACGAGCTCCGGGACCAGCATGTCGGCGATATCCTCGAAGTCGCCGGGTGAGATCGCGAACGCGACATTGAGGCCGTCGACGTCGGTGTCTTCGAACCATTGCTCGATCTTGTCGGCGACCTGCTCCGGCGTGCCGATCACCACCGGGCCGGCGCCGCCGATGCCGACATGCTCGGCGACTTCGCGCACGGTCCAGACCCGGTCGGGGTCGGCGCGGGTGACGTTGTCCATCGCCGAGCGGCCGGCATCGTTCTGCACGTGACGGACCTCCTGGTCGAGCGAATAGGTCGAGAAGTCGACGCCGGTCCAGCCCGACATCAGCGCCAACGCGCCCTCGTGGCTGATATGGCTGCGGTACTCGGCATATTTCGCCTTGGCTTCGGCCTCGGTCGGCGCCACCACGATGCACATCATCGAGAACATCAGGATTTCGGCCGCGTTGCGGCCCTTCTCGGCGGCGAGCTCGCGGATCGCCGCCACCCGCGGGCCGATCACCTTGGCCGACGGGCCCGACATGAACACGCATTCGGCGTGCTCGGCGGCGAATTGCCGGCCGCGCGGCGACGTG
>CALRXG020000531.1:0-5107 GCA_943372075.1 Bordetella parapertussis
CTCGGCATCGCGCTCGATGAGACCACGACCCCGGAGACGGTCGAAGCGGTGTGGCGCGTTTTCGGCGGCAAGCTGAGCTTTGCCGAGATCGAGGCGGCCGCGCGCGAGGCGCTGCCCAAGGAGCTGCGGCGCACCAGCGCCTTCCTCACCCATCCGGTGTTCAACACCCACCGCTCGGAGACCGAGCTCTTGCGCTACATGCGCAAGCTCAGCGATCGTGACCTCGCGCTCGACCGCGCGATGATCCCGCTCGGCTCCTGCACGATGAAGCTCAACGCCACCACCGAGATGATCCCGCTGACCTGGCCGGCGTTCGGCAATCTGCATCCGTTCGCGCCCGCGGATCAGGCCAAGGGCTATCATGCGCTGTTCGAACGGCTGGAGCAGTGGCTGTGCGACATCACCGGCTACGACGCCGTCTCGCTGCAGCCGAACTCCGGCGCACAGGGCGAATATGCCGGGCTTTTGGCCATTCGTGGCTATCATCTCGCGCGCGGCGAGCCGCATCGCAAGGTGTGCCTGATCCCCTCCTCCGCGCACGGCACCAACCCGGCCTCCGCCGCGATGGTCGGCATGGACGTCGTGGTGGTCGCCTGCGACGCGCGCGGCGACGTCGATGTCGGCGACCTCCGCGCCAAAGCGGAGAAGCATTCGGCCAATCTGGCGGCCGTGATGATCACCTATCCGTCGACCCACGGCGTGTTCGAGGAGCATATCCGCGAGATCTGCGACATCGTGCATGCGCATGGCGGGCAGGTCTATCTCGACGGCGCCAACATGAATGCGCAGGTCGGCCTCTCTCGGCCCGGCGATTACGGCGCCGACGTCAGCCATCTCAATCTGCACAAGACCTTCTGCATCCCGCACGGCGGCGGCGGCCCAGGCATGGGCCCGATTGGCGTCAAAGCGCATCTTGCGCCCTACCTCCCGGGCCATCCCGCGACCGACGGCGCGACGGCGCATGCCGTCGGCCCGGTCTCGGCCGCGCCGTTCGGCTCGGCGTCGATCCTGACCATCTCCTACATCTACATCCTGATGATGGGCGGCGAAGGACTGACGCGCGCCACGGAAGTGGCGATCCTCAATGCGAACTACATCGCAGCAAGGCTGCAACCGCACTTCCCGGTGCTGTACCGCAATGAGCGCGGCCGCGTCGCGCATGAGTGCATCGTCGATCCGCGCGGGCTGAAGGCGACCAGCGGCGTCACCGTCGACGACATCGCCAAGCGGCTGATCGACTACGGCTTCCACGCGCCGACCATGAGCTTCCCGGTGGCGGGCACGCTGATGATCGAGCCGACCGAATCGGAATCGAAGTTCGAGATCGACCGCTTCTGCGAGGCCATGATCGCAATCCGCAAGGAGATCGCGGAGATCGAGAGCGGCCGCTGGAAGGTCGAGGCGTCGCCGCTGCGCCACGCGCCGCACACCGTGCACGACATCGCCGACGATGCCTGGAACCGGGCCTATAGTCGCGCCGAGGGCTGCTTCCCGGCAGGCGTGTCGCGGTCCGACAAATACTGGAGCCCGGTCGGCCGCGTCGACAATGTCTACGGCGATCGCAACCTGGTGTGCTCGTGCCCGCCGATCGAGGATTACGCGGAGGCGGCGGAGTAGCGCCGGCTCTGGAATGTCGTAGCAACCATCAAGCGGGCATGGTTGCTGCGAGGGCCGGTTCAAAACATCGAAAACAACCCCATGCACAGTAGGGATTGGGGCGACTGGTCATCAACCGGCACTAGATCCGGTGGGTAGGACGGGTAGAGCCAACGGGACCGCGCGTGCACGCACCCGCTGGCTTTCGCCATGCTACGATCCCGCAATTCGGCTATCGCTGAATGCGCGGGACCAACGCCGCGGCAGGAGGAACATGCGCGAGGAATTCTGGTTTCACTTCCCGTTTCGCGTCCGCTATTCCGAGGTCGACGCGCAGGCCGTGGTGTTCAACGCCCACTATTTGACCTATTTCGACACCGCGATCACCGAATATTTCCGCGCGCTCGGCTACGACTATCTCGGCGAGGTGGCGCGGACCGGCATCGACTTCCACACCGTGAGGTCGGTGGTGGAGTACAAGGCGCCGATCCGGTTCGACGAGGACATCGAGGTCTGCGTCCGCGTCGCGCGGATCGGCCGCTCCTCGATCAACCTGGCGCTCGCGATCTTCGCCAAGGGGTCCGACGCTGTGCGCGCCACCGGCGAGATCATCTGGGTCGCGACCGACCAGACAACCCATCAATCGGTCGCGGTGACGGACGATCTGCGGGCGCTGATCGCGAGCCGGGAGAAGGCGCTGCTGTAGGGACGAGCGACGCCGGCGCGGTCCCGCAAACAAACCTTACGGAGCGACCAGGGTGCGGCCCAGCGCGTCCCAGCGCCACAGCCGGTCGTTGGTCAACTCCGTGCCGCCCCACCAGCGATGGATCGGGTTGTACTGGCTGAAGTCGAGTTCACCATCCAGCACCTCCTGGCCAAAATCAGTGACCGACAGCCGACAGGACATGCGCTCTTGATGCGCCCTCGAACTGTCCACCACAACGCGCTCTGCAGGAAACCCAGCAAGGACAGGCGATCGACAATATGCGAGCCCGTCCAGCACCAGGTCTGCTTCCTGAAAATCGAACACGCCGCGTTCCCTGTACAGATCACTTGTGATGGGCCCCGGCGTGGTCTCGCCTTCAGCGACGAGCTCCAGCATCCGCATTTCCGTCGCGCCAAGGCCGGCTTCCCGATCGGGAAGCTCTTCGAACAGTGCGATGAGCGCCGCGCGGAGCTGCGGTATGACCGACAGGTCTTCCGCCAGGAGATCGAAGCAGGGCTGCGGTGTGGATGCCTGATAGGCGCTCCAGGCGCGGCTGGCCAGTTCCAGACGCTGATCCGTCACCGTGAGTTTCGGCAATCGCCATTGCGCCACGCCTGCACCTCCGCGCGCGGCGACGATCTCGACATCCGTCTGGACCACCACGAGCTTCGACAGGATATGCCGGTGAGGACGCAGAAAGTCGAGCAGCCAGACCAGGACCAGCTGGTCGTTCGGACCGGGATCGGCCCAGAGCTCGATGCTGCTGCAGCGATCGCAGAATTCGAGCAGGCTGAGAGAATGATCGCCGACCGGAGCGAGGTGTCTCCAGCTTCCGACGTCGAGCCAATGCGTGCCGTAGTCATGATGTTCGGCGGAGCGTCGCTCCAATGAGCGCGCAAGCTCGGCGCGAGACGGCAGCGCTCCCCAAACGAAGCGCGGCCTGAAACCAATGGCGATATCGGCCTGCCCCCTCCGTCTGAGCATGGTGCCCGCAAGATCGCTCGTCGCCAGGATCAGACGTGTCATAGCCTCCAACCTCCGCAGTCTACGTCTTGCTCAGCGCGGGATTCCAGCGCCAGAGGTTGTCGTTGGTGAGGTGCGTGCCGCCCCACCAGCGATCGATCGCATTGTGATCGGTGAAATCTGCCTTGTGGGCGAGCACCGCCTTGCCGAATTCCGTCACCGACAACCGGCTTCGCTGAAAGGCCTCAAGGCGCTTTCCCGCATTCCCCCGGTCGATCGAGCGCAAGCCATCATCGAGCCCGGCGATCACCGGCCGCAGTCCATGCGCAAGCTCTTCGAGCAGCGGGCCGATTTCCATCTCGTCGAAGACGCCGCACTGGCGAAAGCCGCGAAGGTAGAACAACGCGTTCGTCGCCACGAATCCCGCGGCGACCAGCTCGAGCAGCCGCATCTCGGTCGCACCAAGTCCCGATCCGCTCCACGGCAGCTCGCGCAGCAGGTCAAGCAGCGCCGGCCTCAGCAACGGAAACGCACTCAGATCGCGGTGCACTACATCGAGGCACGCTTCCGGAGTGGTTGCCCGGTACGCTTGCCAGCACATGCTCGCAGTCTCGATATCCGCAGGTCGGATATTCGCCAGTGGCACCTCGTTCCAACCGCGCCATGCCGGGTCAATCGTTCGCATGCTGAAGCCGACGAGACGCAATTTCAGCTTGGCTAACGTGTCGGGCTGAGCACGAAACTGGTCGAGCACCCAGATCAACTGCAGCTGATCGTTTGGATCAGGGTCAAACCACAATTCTATGATGTCGAACGACCGGCAATAATCGTTAAATGCGACGTCTTTCCAGGTCTCGCGCGTCCCGGACGGGTAAATCCAATCCGACCAATGATCCCCAGGCTTCTGGCCCGCTCGGACGCCGAGATAGGCCGCCAGCTCCTGTGACGAGGGCAGCGCACCCCAGACGAAGCGAAATAAAAGCGGAAGCACCGCGTCAGCGAAACCTGCGCGTCCCAGGTCGAGCCCGGATGGATTGCTCAAGATCAGACGCTTCATCGCTTCAACTCACTGAACGCCGGCGACAAAACAAAACGGGCGCCGAAGACGTCGGCAACTCAACGTCCTCAGCGCCCGCCTGCAGCGAAATGATTGAGCCTTACTCTTCCGTCGGCTCCTCGCCGTCGGCGTCGCGCTCGGGCGTGCCGGCGAGGATCTGCTCGGAGATCAGGCCTGAATTCTGCCGGATCGAGGCTTCGATCTTGGTGGTGATGTCGGGGTTGGCGCGCAGGAACGCCTTGGAATTCTCGCGGCCCTGGCCGAGCCGCTGGCTGTCATAGGAGAACCAGGCGCCCGACTTCTCGACGATGCCGGCCTTGACGCCGAGATCGAGGATCTCGCCCATCTTGGAGACGCCCTCGCCGTACATGATATCGAACTCGACCTGCTTGAAGGGCGGCGCCAGCTTGTTCTTCACCACCTTGACGCGGGTGGTGTTGCCGACCACCTCGTCGCGCTCCTTGATCGCGCCGATGCGGCGGATGTCGAGGCGGACCGAGGCATAGAACTTCAGCGCGTTGCCGCCGGTGGTGGTCTCCGGCGAGCCGTACATTACGCCGATCTTCATGCGGATCTGGTTGATGAAAATCACCATCGTGTTCGACTTGTTGATCGAGGCGGTGAGCTTGCGCAGTGCCTGGCTCATCAGGCGGGCCTGCAGACCGGGCAGCGCGTCGCCCATCTCACCCTCGAGCTCGGCCTTCGGCACCAATGCCGCGACCGAATCGATCACCAGCACGTCGACCGCGCCCGAGCGCACCAGCGTGTCGCAGATTTCCAGCGCC
>CALRXG020000532.1:0-5094 GCA_943372075.1 Bordetella parapertussis
CGTAAGCGGTCCGCGACTTCATCTGGATGAACGCCCCGGCGGGCTTGTTCTCGATGGTGCCCTGGCTGGTCACGCCAAGAAACTTCCCGGTCGAACGCATGGCGTCCCAATTGTAGAAGAAGATCGACGCCACCGGGATGATGAACTCACGAAAGCCGAAGACATACTGGTTGTGATCGAATTTGTAGGTGGTGGCGAGATCGACATCGCCGTGCCCGCGCTGCACGCCGACGATGTTCTGCCACGCATAGCGCTGTGAGCTGAGATAGACGTGCTCGTAGACGTGCTGCGGGCTGTATTCGTAATGCGCGGTCAATCCGATCAGATCCCTTGTCGGCGCAGGCTCGAACCCTGTGGCCGGAATCGTGGGGTCGCCGATGATGCCGGGCGTATAGTCTTGCCGCACACGAGGCTCGCCAGGCGCTTCACTCGCAGGCCGCACCCGCTCCCGCACCGACAGGACCCGACGCGTCCTGAGATTGACAATGAAGGCTTCGTCCTCATCCGGCCGCCCGGAGAACGTCATGTTGACGAAGAGCACGTCCGGCGCCACGTCGATCGCCTCGTACCAGTCCTGTCCCGCTGCGCTCCCCTCGGTCCATTCCACCCGATCGGCGGAGGCGAAGTTCAGTTTGACCGCACGCCCGTTTTGCAGGGTGACGTGGAGTGACTTGCCCGCGAGCCTGTCCGTAACCGGCAGGCGATTGGTGGCGATGCCGGCGGCAAAGTCATCGAAATGTTTCCAGTCCGCAGGCCTGCTTGCTTGCTCCATCTCACACGTCCTCCTTACTCGACAAAGGCCAGCGTCGGCAGATCGACCACGGTGGCGCCGCCATCCACCGTCAGGATCGAGCCATTCATCGCGCTCGCTTCGTCCGAGGCCAGGAAGCAAACGACATTGGCAACCTCTTCCGGCGTCGCTGGCCGGCCGAGCGGCACGTCCTTGGTCACCAGACGATACGCTTCTTCGATCGAGGAAAGCCGGTGCTTCTCGACCAGCACCTGCATCTGTTCGTCGGCCATGGCCGTCGCGACCCAGCCGGGGCAGACCGTGTTGGTCCGCACGCCCTTGCGGCCATAGTCGCGGGCCAGCGACTTGGCCAGGCCGATACAGGCATGCTTCATGGTGACGTAGCCGGCGGCCTGCGGGCCCGCGAACAGACCGGCGATCGACGCAACGATCACAATGGCGCCCCTTCGCTCGATCAGGTCCGGCAGGGTTTCGCGCGCGCAAACGAATGCCGTATCAAGGTTGAGGCGCGTCGACAGCGCCCAGGTCTCGTCGGTCATCGAAATGGTCGGGCCGACCCCATGACCACCGGCATTGGCGACCAGAATATCGAGCTTGCCAAACTTGCCTTGAATCTCGCCGAGCGCGGCGCGGACCGCAGCGCCATCAGCCGCATCGGCCTGCACCACGAGGCATCCAGTCTCATCGGCAAGCTCCCGCAGCGGCTCGCTGCGCCGCCCCATGACCGCGACTCTGGCGCCGTCCGCGGCAAGACGTCGCGCAACCGCCGCACCGATACCGGTTCCACCACCGGTCACCAGTGCATTTCGTCCAGCAAATCTCATTCGTACCTCGAGCGCTGTTCCCGGATCGACGCTTCGCTGAGACGCTGCGGCGCGCCAAGGACGAGATAGGCCAGCCGAATAGAAACTGTCTTGGACTCGCGCGCAGGCCCGCTAGGACGGCGGCGAGACTGATTGGCGCCGGCGGAACTTCTGGCGAGTTGAGAAGGGATACGAGGGCATCGAACTCGATGGCGGGCCTCGTCTCCACCGGCATGGGATCACGGCGCATGAAACAGCCATCTTCGCCGCCACAGTCTCGACGACCGTGTAACCGGCATGACCGCAGGACAACCACGCACCCCCGCTTCCGGACCGTCCGGCCGGCAGCATGTCGGCCCTGAGCGCCGGGACTTCCACGCCCGGCTCTGACCGATCAACAGATTCGGCTAGCTCATCCGGATGCGAGGTCGCGCCCACTGCGACGAACGATCGCGCTTGGCACTCCGAACCAAGTGACGGCGGTCCTTCCGTCGATCTGCTTCAGCTTGAGCGACGGGCTCGGCCGCTCCGCCGCGATCCGTTTCGCGACGGTCAGAACAGCCATCAAGCTTGCGGCGCAGAAACCCACCAGCAGGATTCCGCCTACCCATCGAAGGACGTTCATTTGATCAGGCCGCATGCCCGTTGCTGGGATCTCGCTTGATGTAGGGTCCGTACAGGACGTCCTGCCGTCTCGCATAGAGCGTGCTGGAAATCGCACCGACGGCAATCACTACGATCGATAAAATCATCAACCCAATAGGCATGTGGTGCCTCGCCATTTGCAATAGTCGCAACATGGAGACGAGGCCGAAGCACCGTCAACAGCACCACGGAATTAACCTCAATTGGTATGGCTAATCGGGCGGCGGGAGTTCGGGATCATCGAAGCCAACTATCAGGCCCAATGACGGAGATCGTTTGCCGACGGTGCGTTCCGTCGCGCAAACGTCGCGCTCACGTTTAAGCGCCGAAGCGAGCCGAGCAGCCCGATGCCGCGCGGATCAGCCGCGGGGTCGCCGGCACGCTGACGCGACGGAGTGCGTCATAAAGATGCTGATGGTCCTGACTCTCCCACGACCTGCGATTTCACGAGCACCGCTCGCAGAGCGAGCCAGGCACGGCCGTGAACATCGCTCAATGCGCCGGAGATGAAACGAATCGTCCCTTGCCTCGCTGCGGCCGGACGCGAAAGAACGGTGAACGACGATCGCCTAGGCAGATCCTTCCCCGAATGCTCCATATCCCGGCTCGGGATCGATAAATTTTCTTAACAATATCAATTGTTTGCAGATGGCTGGGGCGGGAGGGATCGAACCTCCGAATGGCGGAATCAAAATCAGGCGGGATGCCGAGGAAGTTCAACGCCTGTTCTGAATTCCAGACGAATCTCCAGCCGAGCAAGATCAACAGGTTAGAGCGCAGTTCAGAATGGATCGCCGCGAATGATCGAAAGGAACGATACCTATTTCATTGTTGACGAGGTACGCGTCGGCTCCCGGGTCCGCGGATCGTAACAGGGTGTTTTGGCTCGCCTACACCAAACGGCTTGAGCCATATTCTTCAAATGAAAGTTGGGTCCGGCTGAGGTGGCTCTACTCTATGAGTTCTAGTCGGCGCAGCAGTTTTTGGCCGTGAGCGACTGCGCGTCTCCCTGGTCTGGTCAGGCTACCCTGTCGAAGCGGCATTGAAGATCTCGCGGTAACCCGACGCATCGATCGGCCGCGGGTTGGTCGGCGTGGCCGCAGCCCTTTCTGCCATCACCGCAATGACAGAGCCAGGAACGCCGAGTGCCCGCAGTCCGGAAGGCAGCCCGAGTCTGATGTTCAGCCGCGCAAAGAAGTCCGCAACATCCTCGCCTGCATCGACCCCCAGCACTGTCGATCGAGCTTTCCTTGAATCGCTGGGGCGCTGTATCTGATGACGGCAGGCAGCAGCACGGCATTCAACGTACCATGATGCAGGACGGGGTCCTTCAGGCCGCCGAGCGCGTGCGACAGGCCGTGAACCGCGCCGAGCCCCTTCTGGAAACAAAGCCCACTTTGCAACGCGCCCATCATGATCTCCGAACGCGCATCGCGATCGTCACCATGTGCCACGGCATTCGGCAAATTAGTCATAATGCGCGCCGCGCCGTCGAGCGCGATCGCGTCGGCCGGCGGGTTGAAGCGCGGTGACAGGAACGTCTCGACACAATGCGACAACGCATCCATACCGGTCGCCGCCGTCAGCAGCGGCGGCAGGCCCATCGTCAGCAAGGGATCGCAGATCGCGCGTGCCGGAATAAGATGAGGACTGATCAAGCCCACCTTGCGGCCGTCCTCGAGCGTGACGAGAGCTGCTCGCCCGACCTCGCTTCCGGTGCCGGCAGTGGTCGGTATCGCAATTATCGGCGCGATCGCGGCAGTGATCCGCGCTACACTGCCATCGATCGCAGCGTATTGCGACAGCGGACCGGGATGGGTCGCAAGCAGCGCTACCGCTTTGGCGAGGTCGATCGGTGAGCCGCTCCCGATTGCGACGAGGCCGTCGCATTTCGCCTCGCGGTAGCGGGCGAGCGCCTGCAGGATCGCGCGTTCGGTCGGGTTCGGCGGCGTCGCGTCGAATATGGCTGGCGTGCGACCCAGCACACCAGCCAAGTTTTCCAGCAAGCCGGCCGCGACAATGCCGCGGTCTGTGACGATCATCGGTCGGCGGATAGCGAGCGCTGCCATCTCCTCGCCAAGCGCCTCCACCTCGCCGAAGCCGAAGCGAACAGTCGTGAGATAGCTAATCAGCGCCACGTGTCCGCCCTCCGCGTCGATCGGTCAGAGATCGGTCCGCTCTTCCGCGACGCCGCGGCGCTGCCCCATATTGAACCGCCCTGCATAGATCGGCCGGCCGCCGGTGTTAGGACCCGGATATTGCACGACCAGGATCTGCCCGCCGGTTGCGGTCTCGAACTTGCCTTCGAAATGCAGACGCTCTTTCTCGCGCTACTTGGACTCCACCGGCAACGGGAAGTCGAGTCCAGCCGATGAAAGCGATGGTCGCGCACATGATGCCGCGGCCTGCATCGTCCCAAAGGAGCCGACAAAGCGAGACAACAACCAGATCTAGGTGATATTGAATCACAGCCAAGTACTGCTACGGCTTCTGCTCTAGTTGACGATTCAGCCGACGAGTTGCAGCAGCCTATGGCTTCGCTTCAACAAACTCTGCGATGGCTGCGCCAAGCTCCTGATCAGTCATTGGAGTAGCTGGCGCCCGCAATGAGCCATCCCGAAATCCAGCAACGATCTCCTTAAACCGCTCGTCGCGCTTTGAATGAATGAGCATCCGGATGCGGGCTATCAGAACAATCACGAACTTTCTGTTCCCCACCACTATCGAATGTTCGTAGAAGTCAAATAGCAGACCAGAGCTCGAAGCACCGCCGCCAGATTTCTCTTGTCGTGCAGAGCCTGCTTCGTCCGATCCCGCCATTCGTCGATAGCTGCGCGTTCAGCGCAACGGAGGTCGCCGCGCTCCAAGCGTTCAATTTCTGCGCTGAGAGAATCG
>CALRXG020000533.1:0-5065 GCA_943372075.1 Bordetella parapertussis
GGCCCAGAGGCCGCCGGCCTGGTCGAGGAAGTTGGCCATCTGCGAGGCCATGCGGCCGAACCGGGTGCCGGTGCCGACGATAATCGCGTCGTAATTGGCGAGGTCGTTGATCTCAGCGATCGGCGCAGCCTGGTCGAGCTTGTAGTACGACGCCTTGGCGACTTCGGCCGGCACCAGCTCGGGCACGCGCTTGATGTCGACGGTGGCGCCGGCTTCGCGCGCGCCTTCCGCGACGGCCTTCGCCATCGCCTCGATGTGACCGTAGGCGGAATAATACAGGACGAGAACCTTGGCCATGATGGCCTCCTTTTCGATGGGTAGAGGGAGATGTTTTGAGGGGAAGCATGCGCGGATGTCTGTCCGCGCATGCAAAGTGAGAGGCGATCAGGCCGCGTCGACCAGCACGAGCTCGGTGTCCTCGAGCGCAGTGATCTTCAGCTTGTCCTCGTCGCGGATCGCGGCGCCGTCGCGAGCATTGACGCGCACGCCGTTGACCTCGACGCTGCCGGCCGCCGGCACCAGATAGAGGTGACGAGCCTTGTCGGCGGCGTATTCCGCACTCTCGCCGGCCTTCAGCGTGGTGGCGAGCACCCGCGCATTGGCCCGGATCGGCAGCGCGTCGCTGTCGCCTTCGATCCCCGAGGCGATGGTGACGAGCTTGCCGGAGCGGTCGGCCTTCGGGAACGGCTTCGAGCCCCAGGTCGGGTGACCGCCCTTCGTGGTCGGCTCGATCCAGATCTGGAAGATCTTGGTCTTCGCCGGCTCCAGATTGTATTCGGAGTGACGGATGCCGCTGCCGGCGCTCATCACCTGCACGTCGCCTGCTTCGGTGCGTCCCTTGTTGCCGAGCGAGTCCTGGTGGGTGATCGCACCTTCGCGAACATAGGTGATGATCTCCATGTTGGCGTGCGGATGCGCCGGGAAGCCGGAATTGGGCGCGATCTCGTCATCGTTCCAGACCCGCAGCGCGCCGTGGCTGATATTGTCGGGATCGTAATAGTTCGCGAACGAGAAGTGGTGCTTGGCTTTCAGCCAACCGTGGTCGGCACCGCCGAGCTTTGCGAATGGTTTCAGTTCGATCATGGTCATTCCCCTTGATGTCGAATGTTTAAGAGGGGCCGGGCGCTCAGGCCCGGCGTCTCCGGAAAATTGTGCGATCAGGCGCCGAAGCCGCCGTCGACATTGAGCACCGTGCCGGTCACGAACGAGGCTTCCGGGCTTGCCAGGAACAGGACGCCGGCGGCGACTTCCTCCGGCCGGCCGAAGCGTTGCAGCGCGTGCTGCAAGCGTTGCGTCTCGGCAAACTCGCCACCGTCCTTAGGGTTCATGTCGGTGTCGATCGAGCCGGGCTGCACCACGTTCACCGTGATGCCGCGCGGTCCGAGGTCGCGCGCCGCGCCCTTGGTGTAACCGACGACAGCCGCCTTGGTGGCGACGTAGTCGGCAAGGCCCGGGAACGAGGCGCGATCGGCCAGCATGGAGCCCACGGTGACGATGCGGCCACCTTCACCCATCAGCTTCGAGGCGGCGCGGATCGCGGTGATCACGCCGTCGATGTTGATCGCCTCCTGACGGGCGAGCGTCGTCGTATCGGCCTTTGGATCGTCGACCGCGCCGCCGGATGCGACACCGGCATTGTTGACCAGGATGTCGAGCCGGCCAAAATCCTTGGCGACCGACTTCACCAGCTGATCGACGTCGGCTGACGAGGCCTGGTCGGCCTTGTAGGCGCGGGCATTGACGCCCTTCGCCTTCAGCTCGGCGACGACCGCTTCCGCCTTCTCGGGAGAGGCGACATAGCTGATCGCGACGTTGGCACCTTCGGTGGCGAGTGCGCGGGCGCTGGCGGCACCAATGCCGCGCGAACCACCAGTAACGAGGGCAACCTTGCCTGAGAGCTTGTTGGTCATTGGATTTCTCCATCGATTGAGTGGTTGAATTCGATGGGTCTTGGATATGCCTCCGGCTGTGGTATAGAAATAGAAACTATTGAAACTCATTGTTTCCATATCGAGTGGTCAGGACAGCGCCCCATGTCGAAACTGCCGGACTTCGAGGCCCTCGCGATTTTCGCGAAAGTCGTGGAATTACGGTCGTTTGCGGCAGCGGCAACCGAGTTGTCGCTGTCCAAGGCGACGGTGTCGAAGGCAGTCTCCAGGCTCGAGGAGCGGCTCGGCGCGCGGCTGTTCAACCGTACCTCGCGGCGGCTGGCGCTGACCGATGCCGGCCAGAAATTGTCGGAGCGCGCTGCGCGGCTGTTGGCCGACGGTGAGGCGGCGGAGAACGAGGCGCTGGCGCAATCGACCACGCCGCGCGGCCTGGTGCGGCTCGCGGTACCGATGAGCTTCGGCATCAAGACGGTGGCACCGCTGCTGCCCGAATTCATGGAGGCCTATCCGGAGGTCTCGATCGATCTGCATCTGAGCGACGCGACGGTCGACCTGATCGGCGAGGGCTTTGATGCGGGCCTGCGCATCGCGCGGCTGCCTGACTCCTCGCTGATCGCGCGGCGGCTGTGCGGCATGCCGCGCTACACCGTAGCCGCGCCGTCCTACCTGAAGCGCTACGGCCGGCCGACCCACCCGATGCATCTCGCCGAGCACAAATGCTTCGGCTACGCCTATCTCTCGACCCAGGGCGTCTGGCACTACACCAACGCGTCGGGCGAGCAGGCGAGCGTTCGCCCCGCCGGCCAGTTGCGGGTCAACAATGGCGAAGCGGTGATGCCGGCGCTGATCGCCGGGCTCGGCATCGCCGATCTGCCCGACTTCATCGTCGGCGATGCGATCGCAAGCGGCGAGGTCGAGGTGATCCTGAAGGGCTGGAAGCAGCCCGAGGGCGCCGTGCATCTCGTCACGCCGCCCGGCGGCCCGCGTCCCGCCCGGGTCGAGGTGCTGGCCGAATTTCTCGCCCGGCAATTTGCCAAGGGACGCGCGCAGCGGAAATAGAGCGCCGTGCGCGGCGCAGTAACGCGCTGCGCTCAGCGGAAATGGAAGTCCCGATGCAGGCGAAGCCGATCGCGCGGCTTTCAAAATGTGCTGCGGATGACAGCGCGCGGCTGATTGCCGCGGTGAAGAAGATCGGCAAGTTCGAATGGGGAACTCGATGGGTTACTCTTCAGGGCGGCTTACCCTTCACATTTAGTTGTCTGCACGAACGATCCTTGGCCCCATTCATTTGCCAGATTGGAACGCGTCGCCGCGCGGAGCGCGTGTGCGTCACCAAAACACAAACTGGAAATAACAGGAGCCGGACATGCGATCGCAGCGGATCGTCCTGAGCCTTGCCATAGCGATCGGCGGAGCCGCCGCCACCACCGCCGCATTCGCCGAGGACTATCGGGGAACCTGGGCACAGCAGATGGCGTGCACGCCGGATGTGTGGCGGCTTTGCAGCGACCAGGTGCCTGACGTGCAGCGCATTGTGGCCTGTCTGCGACAGAACACGCCGCAACTCTCCCACGGCTGCCGCGCCGTGTTCGAGTCGAACGCAAGCGTGCAGGAACCGCAGACGCAAGGGCGCGCGCCGCAGCCCCAGATGCTGCAGCGGCCGCAGGCGCCGCAGCAGCTGCAGCCGGCGCCGCTTGCGCCGCCGCGGCCGTCGCCGGATGACGACGATAATTGATCCAGGAGTTGATGGAGTCAGGTCGAACGATGGAGGCAGCTCGTTACGGCCGGACTTCGCAGACATCGACCCATTCGGCCGCGGTCAGTTCTGCCATCCTGTCAGGCGTGATGCGGACCGCGCTGTGGGTCGATCCCGCGGCCGGCACCACGACGTCGAATGCCTTCAACGATACATCGCAGTAGATCGGCAGCGGTGTCTTCAGCCCGAACGGGCAGACGCCGCCGACCTCGTGGCCGGTGATGTCGGCGACCTCGTCGAGGCCGAGCATCTTCGGCTTGCCGCCGAACACCGCCTTCACCTTCTTGTTGTCCATCCGCGACGTCCCTGCGGCGACGATCAGCACCACGCGGTCGCCGACCCGCAGGCTCAGCGTCTTCGCGATCCGCGCCGGCTCGACGCCGTAGGCTTCCGCCGCCAGCACGACGGTCGCGGAGCTCGTGGTGGATTCGATCACGGAGATATCGGGCGCCTTCTCGGCGAAGAAGGCGCGGACGGACTCAAGACTCATAACGCTCAGGACCTTGCTCGTCAGGATTTGGCAGACACCAGGGCGGGAAGCTCGGCGAGACCGTGGATCCGGTGATCAGGGACGACGCCGAGCTCGTCCATCTGGGTACGCAGCGCCTTGAACATCGTCAATGGGGCGACCGATTCACTGTCGACGCAGGCCAGCGCCATCGCCTCCGGTGTCACCCGCTCGATCCAGGCGACGGTGAGGCCGAACGCCTTGGCGCCGCAGGCGTCCCATGGGTTGGAGGAGATGAACAGCACCTCCGCCGGCGGGATCTTCAGCACGTCCTCGATCAGCGTGTAGGCTTCGGGCGCCGGCTTGAACACCTTGTGAGCATCGACGCTGATGGTCGCATCGAGCAGGCGGTCGAGCCCCGAATTGCGCACCAGCGCGTTCAGCATGTCGGGGCTGCCGTTGGAGAGGATCGCGAGCTTCCTGTCCTTCATCGTCTCGAGCGCGGCCACTGCATCAGGGTACAGCGCGAGATGCCGATACTTGTCGATGATCCGGGCGAACGTCGCCTCGTCATATTGCAGGCCGAGACTGCGCAGCGTGTAGGCGAGCGAGTCGCGGGTGACGGTCGCGAAATCCTGGTAGCGCCGCATCAACGAGCGCAGCCAGGAATATTCGAGCTGCTTGAGGCGCCAGATTTGCGTGATGATGTCGCCATAGCCGGGGAACGCGTCCTCGGTGACATCGGCGACCGACTGCACGTCGTAGAGCGTGCCATAGGCGTCGAAGACGATTGCCTTGATGCTCATTGTCTTACCCCTTCGTCCCGACCGCTGCGCGATCGGGACGCCGAGGGCGCGGTGCAGGGACCGCCTTATATACCCAAAATCTTGCGCGCGTTGGCCTTCAGGACCTTCGGCCGGATCTCCTCGCGGATGTCGAGCTTTGCAAAATCGGCGAGCCAGCGGTCCGGCG
>CALRXG020000534.1:0-5040 GCA_943372075.1 Bordetella parapertussis
GACGGTTATGCCGTGACCAACAATCACGTCGTCGATCACGCCAAGTCGGTTCAGGTCACGACGGACGACGGCACCATCTATACCGCGAAGGTGATCGGCACCGATCCGAAGACGGACCTCGCGCTCATCAAGGTCGACGCAAAGAAAGACTTCACCTTCGTCAATCTCGAAAGCCAGGTTCCGCGCGTCGGCGACTGGGTCGTGGCGGTCGGCAATCCGTACGGCCTCGGCGGCACCGTGACGGCCGGCATCATCTCGGCCGAAGGACGCGACATCGGCGCCGGGCCCTACGACAACTACATCCAGATCGACGCGCCGATCAACAAGGGCAATTCCGGCGGGCCGACCTTCGACACCAACGGCAACGTCATCGGCGTCAATACCGCGATCTATTCGCCCTCCGGAGGCTCGGTCGGCATCGGCTTCGATGTCCCCGCACGGACGGTCAAGATGATCGTCACCCAGCTCAAGGAGCACGGCACTGTGACGCGCGGCTGGCTCGGCGTGCAGGTGCAGCCGATCACTAAGGGCATCGCCGAGAGCCTCGGCATGAAGCAGGCCCAGGGTGCGCTGGTCGACGAGGCCCAGCCGGATACGCCGGCGGCGCAGGCCGGTCTCCGGCCGGGCGACGTGATCACGTCGGTCAACGGCAACGCGGTCAAGGACTCGCGGACGCTCGCGCAGGAGATTTCGGGCATGGCCCCGGGCAGCTCCGCGAAGCTCGACATCCTGCGCAAGGGCGAGGCGCAGACGCTGACGGCAACGCTCGCAAAGATGCCTGATGATACCCGCAAGGTTGCGCGGGCCGACGGGTCCGACCAGGGACCATCGACAGGTGTTCCTCACCTCGGTCTGTCGGTTGCCCCTGCGGGCGATGTCGGCGGTGCCGGTGACAGGGGCGTCGTGGTCACCACGGTTGAGCCGGACGGCCCGGCGGCCGAACACGGCCTGCAGTCCGGCGATGTCATCCTCACGGTCGGCGGCAAGGACGTCGGCTCCGCCGCCGACCTGCGCAACGCCCTTTCGGAAGCGAAGTCCAACGGCAAGCATGATGTCCTGATGCGCGTCAAGACGTCAGACAACACCCATTTCGTGGCCATGCCGATCGGCTAGGCATGACTTCGGCCTGCCGTCGCGTGTTCTCCAAGCGCGACGGCAGGGACTCGATATCAAATAGGCCGCCGCGCTCCGCGCGGCGCGTTCACGTGCTCAACTCTTTCACCGCGCGGGCAAGCCATGAAAATGAAAACATCCCATCTACGTACGATCGGAATCGCGTGCGCGGCATCGGCTGCCGTGGCCGGCCTGGCGCTGGCGTCGGAGGTTGCTGCCGGCCCTTCGAGGGCCGACCTCGGACTTCTCGCTGGCGTGATGCAGCTCGTGCAGCAGGACTATGTGCATCCTGTGGATTCGCGCGACCTTACCGACGCGGCCTTGAAGGGAATGCTATCGCGTCTCGATCCGCACTCCTCCTACATGACCGAAGAGGAGTTCCGCGAGTCCAAGGAGGAAATGAGCGGAAAGTTCGGCGGCGTCGGTCTCACGATCACCGATCACAACGGCTTGCCGACGGTTCTTTCGCCGATCGACGACACGCCGGGTGCCCATGCAGGCTTGCAGCCGGGCGATGCGATCGTTTCGGTCGACGATCAAAGCACGCTCGGCGTGGATCTGATGGAGGTGATCAGGAAGATTCGCGGACAACCGGGAACGGTCGTCAGACTGACGATCCAGCGCGGCAGCCAGTCGCCGTTCGAGGTACCGCTCACCCGGCAGATCATCGAACTGCACAGCGTCAAGTCCAGGCTGGAGCCGAATGACATGGGATATCTTCGGATCAGCGAGTTCGGCGAAGCGACACCGCAGGAACTCAGCAGGGCGATCTCGACGCTACAACGCCAGGCGGGCGGCAAGCTTGCGGGCGTCGTCCTCGACCTGCGAAATGATCCCGGTGGCCTGCTCACCTCCGCGGTCGACGTGTCCAGCGATTTCCTCAACGGAGGCAGCGTCGTCTCGATCCGTGGACGCAACGGCACCGACGACCAATCCTTTACGGCGCCCGCAACGGGCGCCTTGCTGCCGGACACGCCGATGGTCGTTCTCGTCAACGGCGCTTCCGCATCGGCGTCCGAGATCGTTGCAGGCGCGCTGCAGGATCGGCATCGCGCGACCGTGATGGGGACGCAGAGTTTCGGCAAGGGATCGGTGCAGACCATCGTCCCGATCAAGGACCATGGCGCCTTGCGGTTGACGACCGCGCTCTATTTCACGCCGTCAGGCCGCTCCATTCAGGGCGATGGGGTCACACCCGACGTCATCGTCGAGGCAGCGAAGAACGAGCAGGTCGCGAACGCCATGGTTTGGCGCGAGGCCCAGCTTCACGGTGCGTTCGCCAATCCCGGAATGCTGCCGAAATCAGACGCTGCGCCGGGCGCCAAGGCTCCGTCCGCCGAGGCCGCTTCTCCGCCGATCAAGGAGCAACTGATCGGGACCGATCAAGACAGCCAGCTCAAGGCGGCGTTGAACTATCTCGAACGCTTGCCGGCCGCAAATCCGGTCATGATCCGAACCAGCGCGCCGGGATGATCCGGTAGCTCGGCAGGCGACGCGCGTCATTCAAGGACGGCTCGAATGCAATGACCACGAAGCAACAAACCGCCCGGCCCGGACCGGAGAAGCCGATGCCGAAGCACGACGTGCGCACCCTGATCCGCGAGTCCTGGCGCGCGCTGGCCGGCTGGATGGGCCTGATCAGCGCCTCGCTGATCGGGTTCCTGCTCACCGAAGGCGCCCGCTATCATCATCTCGCGGTGGGCGTACTGCTGACCTCCGCGACGCTGTTCATCCTGATGGTTCTGTTTGAGGTCGCGTGGCGGCTGCTGATCGACGACGACGCCTGAGCCGTCGAGTGACCGGTTTGTTTCCGCGGCCCCGGACCACGCTGCCGCGCCATGCCGGCACTTCCGGCACAGGCAATTCCGGCGCGCCCTATTCTCACGCGCCGGAACACGGCTCTCGATCACCATTCGCACGGATCCGACTGACGCCGCAACCGCAGCCGGCTGTGGCCGATCACATGCCGTGGCTCTCGAAGACTTTCTTGCAGCTGCGGCTCAGGCTTGCACGATTGGTCTGGAGACAATTCTGCACGGCGCCGTCATTGCCAAGGTCTTTGCGGCAGAAGCGTTGTGCATCGCGCGAGCACGCGGCTTGTTCTGACTTGGTGCCCGCATGCTGTGCCAGCGCGGCACCGCTGCTCGTGACGGCAATGGCGAAAACAACTGCAATCGAAAGATAACGCATTGGTGAAATCCTCCCGCGGCCTAACGGCAGCCGGAGCGCTTCGTTCCCAACGGAACCGGAGATTCTACGGCGCCAAATAGCGCAGCAATTCCGGATCGTTGCGCACCTCGCTTGCGCCGCCTTGCAGCGCGACGCGGCCGCGGTCGAGCACATAGGCGTAGTCGGCGACGCGCAGCGCGAGATCGAGATGCTGCTCGACGATCACGACCGAGATGCTTTTCGCGAGCTCTATCAGCCGCTCGGTGATCTCCTCGATCACGCCGATCCAGACGCCTTCGGTCGGCTCATCCAGCAGCAGCAGTTTTGGATTGCCGAGCATGGCGCGGCCGATCGCCAGCATCTTGCGCTCGCCGCCGGACAGCGTACCGGCCGGCTGGTCGAGCCGCTGGCCGAGCTTGGGGAAGATCTCCAGCACGCGATCGACCGCGCTGGCATCGGAATTGAACAGCGAGCCGACCGCGAGGTTGTCGCGCACCGACAGCCGCGCGAACACCGAATGCTCCTGCGGCACGTAGCCGATGCCCGAGCGCACGCGCTCCTCGGTGCGGCGCCGCGTGATGTCGCGGCCGTCGAACACCAACTCGCCTTGCGAGCTCGCAAGCTCGCCGACGATGGTCTTCATCAGCGTGGTCTTGCCGGCGCCGTTGCGGCCGAGCACGGCGACGCCGCCGCGCCAGGGGATGCCGATGTTGACATCGAACAGCACCTGGCTGCGGCCGTAGCCGGCATCGAGATGCCTGATATCGAGGAAGGATTGGTCAGGCACGGCGAAGATAAATCTCCTGGACGTTCTTGTTGGCCTGGATTTCCGCGACCGTCCCCGACGCCAGCACCTTGCCCTGGTCGAGCACGGTGAGGCGGTCACAGATGTCGCGGATGAAATCCAGGTCGTGTTCGACGATGACGAGCGAGCAATGCTGCTTGATCGGCTGCAACAGCTCGCCGGTGACACGGCGCTCCTCGAGGCTCATCCCGCCGGTCGGCTCGTCGAGCAGCAACAGCCGCGGCTTGCCGGCGAGCGCCATCGCGATCTCGAGCCATTGCTGCTGGCCGTGCGACAAGGCCGCCGCGGCGTCATGCGCGCGATCGGCGAGCCGGAACTGGGTCAGCATCGTCATCACCTGATCGTGCAGCTTCCTGCGGGTGCGCGACAACACCAGGTCGAACAGCGAGGACTGCGCCTGCAAGGCCAGCAGGATGTTGTCGTACAGCGTCAACGTCGGCAGCACCGAAGTGATCTGGAATTTCAGGCTCATGCCGGCGCGGGCGCGCTCGGTCGGCGTGAACGCGGTGATGTCGGTGTTGATGAAGCTCACCTTGCCTGTCGTCGGCACCTCGGCGCCGGCGACGCATTTCATCAGCGTGCTCTTGCCGGAGCCGTTCGGGCCGATCAGGCCGTGAAACTCGTTCTCGCCGACGGTCAGCGCCGCGCCGTCGAGCGCGGTGAGCTTGCCGAACACCTTGCTGATCCCCTGCGCCTCAAGGAGCGGCATTGCCGGCCTCCTTTGACGCCTTGTTGGGTGCCTTGCCGAAACTGCCGACCCGCTCGCGCTCGCCAAGCACGAAAGAGATCAGCCCGAGCGGGCGGAACATGATGACGAGCAGCAGCAGTACGCCAAGGATGATCGGCCAGACGTCGCGGTAATTGTCCGACAGCCAGAACGAGACGCCCTCGATGATCACGGTGCCGATGACAGCGCCGATCAAGGTGCCGGAGCCGCCGAACAACACATAGAG
>CALRXG020000535.1:0-5025 GCA_943372075.1 Bordetella parapertussis
GCCGGTCTCCGCCGCGACCTCCTCGATTGCCGCGCGCGCGGCAACCACCGTTCCGGATGCCGGCATCGCGCACAACGCGGCGACGGGCTGGCCGTCGACCTCGGCGATCAGGAAGGGGGCCACGTGGTACCATGACCGCACCCGCGCAACGGCGAGCCGCGTCATGAACGCCAGGCATTCGTCCTGCGGCCGGTCGAGCGCGATGTCGAACCAGCCGCGCGGCTGCGGGCCGCGCTGCGCGGCCAGCACGATGCGGGCGATGAAGGCCGCATCGTCGGAGCGTGCGGGACGGATCGAAGATCGTCCCGCGCCGGTCATGTCAGGTGTTCTTCAGCGCGACGCGGAATTCCGCCTCGGTCTTGGCCTTGACCTCGTCGAGCGTGACGTCATCGGCGAGCTCGATCAGCGCCATGCCGTCCTTGCCGTGCTTGTCGATGGTGAACACCGCGAGATCGGTCACGACCATGTCGACCACGCGCTCGCCGGTCAGCGGCAAATTGCACTGCTTGAGCAGCTTCGGCCCGTCCTTCGCTGAATGTTCCATCACGACGACAACGCGCTTGACGCCGGCGACGAGGTCCATGGCGCCGCCCATGCCCTTCACCATCTTGCCGGGGATCATCCAGTTGGCGAGGTCGCCGTTCTGCGCCACCTGCATGGCGCCGAGGATCGACAGATCGATATGGCCGCCGCGCACCATGCCGAAGGACTCGGCCGAGGAGAAATAGCTGGTCGAGGGCAGCTCGCTCACGGTCTGCTTGCCGGCGTTGATGAGATCGGCATCGACCTCGTCCTCATAGGGGAACGGGCCCATGCCGAGCATGCCGTTCTCGCTCTGCAGGTTCACGTCGACGCCGTCAGGGATGTAGTTCGAAACCAGCGTCGGGATGCCGATGCCGAGGTTGACGTAATAACCGTCGCGCAATTCCTTGGCAGCGCGGGCGGCCATCTGTTCACGGGTCCAGGCCATGAGGCTCTCCTGAGGAATGAGGTGTTAAGCGGCGGGCCGCGGACGGGTGTTGCGGAACTCGATCCGCTTCTTGGCCGTGCCGACCTCGATGATGCGCTTGACGAAGATGCCGGGGGTGTGGATGTGGTCCGGGTCGATCTCGCCGGCCGGCACCAGATGCTCGACCTCGGCGACGGTGACCTTGGCGGCGGTCGCCATCATCGGGTTAAAGTTGCGCGCGGTCTTGCGGTAGACCAGGTTGCCGGCGGTGTCGCCCTTCCAGGCGTGGACGATGGCGACGTCGGCGAACAGGCCACGCTCCATGATGTACTTCTCGCCGTCGAATTCCTTCACTTCCTTGCCTTCGGCGATCAGCGTGCCGACGCCGGTCTTGGTGTAGAAGGCCGGAATGCCGGCGCCGCCGGCGCGGATGCGCTCGGCCAGCGTACCCTGCGGGTTGAACTCGAGCTCGAGCTCGCCGGCGAGATATTGCTGGGCGAACAGCTTGTTCTCGCCGACATAGGACGAGATCATCTTCTTGATCTGGCGGGTCTCCAGCAGGCGGCTCAGGCCGATGCCGTCGACGCCGGCATTGTTGGACACCACCGTCAGGCCCTTAGCGCCGGAATCGCGGATCGCGTCCGACAGGGTCTCGGCGATGCCACAGAGGCCGAAGCCGCCGGACATGATCATGATGCCGTCCTTGAGGAGACCATCGAGTGCCGATTTGGCGTCGGGATAAACTTTGTTCATGCAGCAAATACCTGATGGAGGGCGCGGAACGGCTGTGGCAAAGCGGATTATTAGGCGAAATCTTCGCAATGCGTCAATCACGGCCCCGTGCGACGACGGGCGGCGGCCTGCGACGGCAACATGGCCTTGAAAGCGTCAAGAAAACCCTTCAAGTTGCGTGGGTTGGCAGGGGCTTCCGGCGAGAACCCGCTGTGTTCGACGACGACCCGACAAACCTCAACCCGACCCGGACATGTCATTGACGATGGCCCAAGGAATTAAGCGCCTGGGGATGCCGATCGCGGCGCTTTTCGGCCTGGTGCTCATCGGCCTGGTCGGAACGTCGTGGTTCCTCAACCGGGACGCGTTGCAGCGCGCGGTGGAAGCGCAGATCCGCGCCGTGACCGGGCTGGAGCTCGTCGTCAACGGCCCGATCGATGTCTCGGTGTTTCCGGGCAGCTACGTCTCCTTCCACAATGTCGGGCTGAAGGGCGCCGATACCATCGATCCGGCGCTGCAAGTCGATGTGCTGACCGCCAATCTGCGCCTGCTGCCGCTGCTGCTGCGGCGGTTCGAGATTGCCGACGTCATGATGCTGCGCCCGCATATCCATGTGGTCCGCGATGCTGCCGGCGAGAGCAACTGGACACCGTTCGTCGAGACCATCGCCAAGACGATGACGCCGGGGGCCGAGAACCAGGTGTCGTTCTCCGAAATCCGGATCCAGGACGGCGAGCTGAATTACGAGGACGGCGCCAACCGCATATCCGAAAAGCTCGGCGACATCGATCTGTCGCTGGCCTGGCCCTCGATCTCGCGTTCTTTTGCCGCAACCGGCCAGTTCGACTGGCGCGGCGAGCGCGTCGACGGCTCGATCAGCGCCAGCGATTTCGTCGCGCTGCTGTCGGGCGACCGTTCCGGCCTCAAGGCACGGCTCGCCAGCGCGCCGCTGAAGGTTGCATTCGACGGAACCGTGGCCAATCGCACCAGCCTGATGATGGAAGGCACCGCCACCATGGACTCACCGTCGCTGCGCAACGCGTTGCGCTGGATGGGACAGGCACCGCCCGGCGGCGGTGGCGGCTTCGGCCGCTTCGCGATGAAGGCCCGCGCCAATGTGGTCGGCGGCTCGGTCGCCCTCACCAATGTCAATGTCGAGCTCGACGGCAATGTCGCCGAGGGCGTGATGACCTACGCCAATAACGGCCGGCAGACGCTGCAGGCGACGCTTGCCGCCGGCAATCTCGATTTCACGCCCTACATCTCGACCTTCCGCCTGCTGGCCAGCGGCCAGCGCGACTGGAACAGGCAGCTGTTCGATCTGTCCTCGCTGTCGTCGACGGATCTCGACATGCGGCTGTCAGCCGCCAAGGTGACGGTCGGCCCGTCCAAGCTCGGCCGCACCGCGTTCGGCGCCAATCTGCGCGGCGGTGCGCTCGCGCTCAGCGTCGGCGAGGCGCAGATGTATGGCGGCATCGCCAGGGGTTCGTTCGCGATCGCGCGCTCCGATGCGGTGGCCGACGTCAGGGCGCAATTCCAGTTCACCGATGTCGATCTGCAGGCCTGCGCCGGCGAATTGTTCGGCATCAACAAGCTGTCCGGCCGCGGCAACCTCAACGTCTCGCTGACCGCCTCCGGCTCGAGCCCGTTCGGGCTCGCGTCGTCGCTCGACGGCACCGCCACGCTGACCGGGCACGACGGCGCGATCGCCGGCTTCAACGTCGAGCAGTTGCTGCGGCGACTGGAGAAGCGGCCGCTGTCCGGCGGCGGCAATTTCCGTTCCGGCTCGACGCCCTACAACAATCTCAGCATCTCGGTGAAATTCGCCGATGGCGTTGCCACCGCCGACGACATCCATGTCGAAAGCCCGGCGGCGAAGATCACGCTGACCGGCACCGCCTCGGTGCCGTCGCGCGAATACGACCTCAAGGGCGTCGCCAGCCTGACCTCGGCATCCGCCGGCGGCACTGCGTTCGATCTGCCGTTCGTGATCCAGGGCCCGTGGGACGATCCGCTGATCTTCCCCGATCCGGAAAGCCTGATCCGCCGCTCGCCGGCGTCAGCCCCGCTGCTCGATGCGGTGAAGGATCGCAAGACCCGCGACGCGGTGCGCTCGGTGATCGAGCGCTTCACCGGCGGCGGCGCGCGGCAACCGGCGCCCGACCCCGCAACCGCAGCACCCGGCAGCGGAGCGGCGACAGCGGCCGAGAACGCCAAATCGAACTGACCAAGGTCGAATTGATCCGATCCATTCACGTTCCGCATCAATGCGCCGGGACTGATCCGCGCACGCGCCGCGAACCCCTACACAAGTCGTCGACGCGACACCTTTATCAGCTCACGGCCATGCGCTAGTGTTTTACCCAACCGGTTAAAAATAAGCCGGCGCCAAGAGGGGAGAACAACGTGAAATCCAAGGTTATCGGTGCGCTATCACTTGCGGTCGCCGCGGTCGGCCTGTTCGCCGCAACGGCACCCGCTCTCGCCCAGAGCAAGACGATCACCGTCTGGTGGGGCAAGGGATTTTACAAATCCGAAGACGACGCGCTGCTCGACACGATCAAGAAGTTCGAAGCCAAGACCGGCATCAAGGTCGAACTGTCGCAATACGCGATCCAGGACATGATCCCGAAGACCGTCGCCGCGCTGGATTCCGGCACCGTGCCCGATGTCGCCTATTCCGACACCTACGACGTGCAGGCCCAGGGTAAATGGGCCTTCGAGGGCAAGCTCGAAGACCTCTCCGACATCATGCTGCCGATGAAGGACGCGTTCGCGCCGAACACGCTGGAAGCGGCGCTGCTCTACAACGATGTCACCAAGAAGAAGTCGTATTATGGCTTCCCGCTGAAGCAGCAGAGCATGCACGTCCAGATCTGGGGCGACATGCTGGAGAAGGCCGGCTTCAAGGCCGCCGACATCCCGACCAAGTGGGAGGACTACTGGTCGTTCTGGTGCGACAAGGTGCAGCCGGCGATCCGCAAGGCCACCGGCCAGCGCATCTACGGCGTCGGCCAGCCGATGGGCGTGGAATCCACCGACTCGTTCCAGTCGTTCTACACCTTCATGGACGCCTATCACGTCAAGCTGGTCGACGACGACGGCAAGCTTTTGGTCGACGATCCCAAGGTGCGCGACGGCCTGATCCACGCGCTGAAGGATTACACCGACACCTACATCAAGGGCTGCACGCCGCCCTCTTCCACCACCTGGAAGGACCCCGACAACAACGTCGCCTTCCACAACAAGACCATCGTGATGACGCATAATTTCACGATCTCGATCGCGGCGAAGTGGTTCGAGGATTCCACCAATACGGCGCTGACCGACGCGCAGCGCGCTGC
>CALRXG020000536.1:0-5015 GCA_943372075.1 Bordetella parapertussis
CTACCGAAGCCGCCGGCGTGCAGGTCCGGTAGGTCTGCTGGAAGCCGTTGTAGCCGCGGTTGAAGCCCGCCACCATGCGGGCGCGGCGGTCGCCGGAGGGGGTCTCGGCGTCGATCAAGGCCTGCATCTCGTTGCGCCATTTGGCGCCCTCGTTGGAGCCGCAGATGCCGCGCAGATAGTGCAGGGCGCCGAGGATCTCGGCCAGCCGCTGTAAATCGCCGTCGAACGGCGCGGCCGCGTCCTGCGCCCGGGCAGGCGTCGCGAGGCAGGCCGATATCAGGATCACGACGGCGAGAAAGGCTCTGATCATCAGGGGTTCCGGAATGGCCGTGGTATGCCCCCTCAATGCGCCCGAGGCAAGGCGGCAGGCCCCGCCACGGCCGTCAAAACCGGCCTCAAACCAGCCGTCTTGCGGCCGCAATGACCTCGTGCAGGCCGCCGGTCACCTTGAGGTCGCCGATCGCCTCCGGCGCCAGCCATCTGAAATCGTCGTGCTCGTCGTTCAGCACGGGCTCGCGGGAGGCCCAGCGCGCCGCGAACGTCATGATCAGATAGTGCCCGGTGCCGGGGTCGGTCGGCAGCACCTCGCGCCAGCCGGCGAGGCCGAGGATATCGACCCTGAGCCCGGTCTCCTCGTCGATCTCCCGGTGCAGGGCGGTATGCAGCGTCTCGCCGAACTCGACCCGGCCGCCGGGCAGCGAGTAGAAGCCCTTGCCGGGCGAGCGGGCACGGCGCACCAGCAGCACTTGGCCCTCGCGGAAAATCACGCCTGACACGGCGAGCTGCGGGCGGATCGGAGGTTCGGGAGAGGTCAAGGCAAACGCAACCGGTTTCAGGACTTCATCATGCCCGATAAATCAGGCGCCCGCCATGATGCTGTCGACATCGGCCTCGGCGGCGCCATTGATCACGCCGGCGGTCAGCATCACCAGCGGCTTGACCCACACGATCGCCTGCTCGGCGAGCGCGACCCGGCTCTTGTCCTGCTGCAATTGCCGCATCGCGGAGCCGACCTCGGTGAGGATCCTGGTCATGCTGTCGGTGAGCTGGTCGAATTCGGCCCGGATCGCGGCGTCCGCGGTCTGATAGGACTCGATCGCGAGATCGCGCGCCTTGAAATTGGACGCGGTGAAATGCTCGGCGTAGGACAGCGGCTGCCATTCCAGGAAATCGCTGGCGCATTCCGGCATGTCCGGCACCATCTCCAGCAGCATGATGGCTTCGTTGAAGTGATTGAGGTAGTCGGTCGCAAGCCCGGTGCGGGGATTGATGTTGGCGGCGCGCAACAGCGCCGCCCGCGCCTCGTCGGGGTACGTCGGTCGCGGGGAAGGGCCCGCTATGGCGGCCGTTGAGGTCATTGGTCGCAGTCTTTAACGGTCGAAGTTAAGGCGGAATAAACGGATACCATTCTGGACGGGATATGTGCGGACGCTTTGTCATTACCTCGCCACCGGCGGCCTTGCGCGAGATGTTCGGCTATATCGAGCAGCCGAATTTTCCGCCGCGGTATAATGTTGCGCCGACCCAGCCGATCCCGGTGGTGCTGCTGCAGAATGGCGGCCGGCATTTCCAATTGATGCGCTGGGGCCTGATCCCGTCCTGGGTCAAGGACCCCCGCACCTTCTCGCTGCTGATCAATGCGCGCTCCGAGACGGTGCGGGAGAAGCCTGCGTTCAAGAACGCGATCAAGCGGCGCCGCGCGCTGATCCCGGCCGACGGCTACTACGAATGGCAGGATGCCGGCGGCCGCAAGCGGCCGTTCTTCATCCATCGCCGCGATGGCCATCCGGTCGCTTTCGCGGCGCTGGCCGAGACCTGGATGGGGCCGAACGGCGAGGAGCAGGACACGGTCGCAATCGTCACCGCGCCGGCGAGCCCCGATCTCGCGCAACTGCATCACCGCGTGCCGGTCACGATCCGGCCCGAGCAGTTCGCGCGCTGGCTCGACTGCCTGCCCAACGATGTCGACGACGTGATGTCGCTCTTGAAGGGGCCTGATGTCGGCGAGTTCGCCTGGCATCAGGTGACGATGCGCGTCAATGCCGTCGCCAACGACGACGCGCAATTGCTGCTGCCGATGACCGCGGAGGCGATCGCCGCGGAGGACGCGCCGGCGCCGAAGAAGCCCGCGCCGCGCAAGACGGCTGTGCGGGAAGACGACGGGCAGGGGTCGTTGTTTTAGGCGCAGTTGTTTCCAAATCGTCGTCCTGGCGATGACAGTTGTGAATGACGGAGGGACCGCTATCCCTTCAGCGATGCCACGCCTTCGATTTCGATCAGCATCTTCGGATCGGGCAGCGCTACCACGACGCAGGTGGTGCGTGCGGGGTAGGGTGCCGGACCGAACGCCGCGGCGTAGAGCTTGTTCATCGTGACGACGTCGCTGGCGCGGGTCAGCAGCACGTTGACCTTGACGAGATCGCGCATCGTGGCACCGGCTTCCTCCAGCACGCGGCTGAAATTGGTGACGACATTGGCGAACTGCGCCTCGAAGCCGTCGGGCAGTTCGCGGTTGGCGTCGAAGCCGGGGATGCCGGAGATGAACAGCAGATCGCCGACGCGGGCACCGAACGAGAGCGGCGGCGCCTTGACGCCGGGCGGGGGAGGGAAGTGCTTGATCGCCGTCATTGGGTCACCCGTCTGCGCGAGATGGAAGGGAGGAGGTTTCGGTGTGCGGCGCCGTCGTGCCGCGGCGCCGGAAATCTTTGCCGAACAGATTCTGGCCGATCATGCCGACAATCATCGCGATGACGAACACCACGATCGGCAGCGAGAGCCCGGCGAGATTGACCAGCGCGGGCCCGGGGCAGATGCCGGCGAGGCCCCAGCCGATGCCGAACAGCATGGCGCCGCCAACCAGCGGCGCATCGATGTCGTTGCGGTCAGGCCACAGGAAGCGCGCCGAGAGGGCGGGCGCGGCGCGCCGCCGCGCGATCGCAAAGCCCGACGCCGCGACCGCAACCGCGCCGGCCATCACGAATGCGAGCGTCGCGTCCCAGGCGCCGAACAGGTCGAGGAAACCGAGCACCTTCTGCGGGTCGGTCATGCCCGAGATCAGAAGGCCGGCGCCGAAGATCAGCCCGCAGACGAAGCTTGCGAGAACGGACATCGCTAGCCTCCGATCGCGTGTCTTGCGATCGCAACCGTCGCAATCGCCGCCGTCATGAAGATGAACGTCGCCACGATCGAACGGGTGGACAACCGCGCGAAGCCGCAGACGCCATGGCCCGAGGTGCAGCCATTGCCCATCCGTGTGCCAAACCCGACCAGAAGGCCCGCGATCGCGACCACCACCAGGCTTCCGTTCATCGCCGGCCGCGGCAGCGGCGCGCCGAACAGCGCCGCAATCAAGGGCGCCGCGATCAGGCCCGCGACGAACGCGATGCGCCAGAGCCGGTCGCTGGTATCGGATCGCAGCAGGCCGCCGACGATGCCGGTGACGCCGGCGATCCGTCCCGTGAGCAGCATCAGCAGTGCCGCGGCGAGCCCGATCAGCGCGCCGCCGACGAAGCCGGAAATTGGGGTGAAATTGTGCATCGATGCCGATCCCTGTTGCGCGGACTCCTCAGCGATCCCTTAAAACGACGGATGCGCCTGAGCCGACGTCGCGCGACTGCACGGGCAATGATAGACTCCGCGCGATCAGGAACAAGCGCAATCCCGCATGTCTTGTTGGCCTTTCGAGCGTGCCGCCCGCCGGCTGGATTGCCGCGATTCGCGTCTCGCTTTCACGTCGTTCGGAGAACTCCCATGAGATTGTCGTTCGTTGCCCGCGCCGCGCTGCTCGCGCTGACGCTGCTCGCCGGATCGTCCGCCGCTCTGGCCGACGAGGGCGCCGTGACGCTGGTGATCTTCAAGGGCGGCTGGTTCTTCGGCGGCTCTGCCGGCAAGGGCGTGCTGACCTTCAAGGGCAAGACCTACGGCCTCACGGCCGGCGGGCTCGACTACGGCCTCGTGTTCGGCGGCTCGCAGACCACGCTGCAGGGCCGGGTGCGCAACATCCGCCGCGCCCAGGACATCGCCGGCGTCTATGCCGCGGCCGGCATGGGCGTCGCGCTCGGTGCCGGCGTGCGCGGCCTCGTGCTCACCAACCAGAACGGCGCGGTGCTTGAGCTGAGCGGCAAGCAGGTCGGGCTGATGGCCAATGTCGATCTCAGCGGGCTTGCGATCACGTTGAAGGAATAGCGGGCGCGGCTTGCAGTTTGTCATTCCGGGCTCGCGCTAAGAAGCGCGCCCCGGAATGACGGATAAATCCGTTCCGTTTGATCCGGGTATCAACGCGATCCAGTCGGCCAACTCACGCCACGGCTGCAACGTCCAATGCCCGGACGCCGCGCCCGATGGTGACGGCAGCACGAACACATCGGGGAAGCCGGCCATCTTCTGCTGCCGGCCGAGCGCAAGCGCGCTGGTCGGCTTGTTGTAGAACAGGCTCGCCGCCTTCTTGCTGGTGAAGGCGATCGTGTTCGGCCGAAACATTGCGATCTTCGTGCTGAATGCCGCGACATCGAACGACTGCCGCGCGATCTCGTGGTCCATGCCGGCGCCGGTCTTGGAGAGATCGGTGAAGCCGATGCCGAGGTCGAGCAGGGCCGCGAATTCATCCGGCCGATAGCGCCGTGGCGTGATGCCGGCCTCGTGCAGCGCGCCCCAGAACCGGTTGCCGGGATGCGCGTAATAATGCCCGACCGCGGCCGAGCGCGCGCTGGCCGCGGTGCCGACGAACACCAGGCGGAGCCTGGCGCGGAGCTGGTCGGGGAGGCGGTGACTGTCGCTGTCGGGCATCTCGATCGAGCCGGTGTCTGGCGCGGCGCAGGCCGGCCTGTTACGATCGAGCGCTACCATTTCCGTCGTCCGCGTCCTATACCTCGGCAATGAACCACGACGAATTGGTCGCCGCCTACACGGCGCCCGGCCGCCACTATCACAATCTCGCGCATATCGAGGACTGCCTCGTAGCGCTCGCGCGTGTCGACGGACTTTCGGCGGCCGAGCGCGAAACGTTGTCGGAAGCG
>CALRXG020000537.1:0-5011 GCA_943372075.1 Bordetella parapertussis
GGAATTGCGCGACGCCAAATTGATCGGCCGGCTATTCGGTGCTGCGCGGCGCACCGCCATGGACGATGCGATGAAGCTGCTCGCCGAGGTCGGGCTTGCCGGGCAGGAGAGCAAATATCCATCCGCGCTGTCTGGCGGCATGCAGCAACGCCTGGCGCTGGCGCAGGCGATCATGCGCGGGCCGAAAATCCTGCTGCTCGACGAGCCGTTCGGCGCGCTCGATCCGGGCATCCGCGCCGACATCCATGTGCTGATGAAACGGCTCTGGAACGAGACGCATCTCACCGTCGTGATGGTGACGCACGACCTCAGCGAGGCGTTCGGGCTCGCGACGCGGGTGATCGCGCTGGAGCGGTCGCGCAACCGGCCCGAAGAGCGCGAACGCTACGGCGCCACGGTGTCGCGCGATCTCGAGATCTTCCCACGCCGCAGCGCTGAGCCGCGCGCGACCATTCAACCGGCTCCGATCGGGACGACCCGATCAGGCAAGGAGCATCAGCCGGGACGGCCCGGCGCTCTCGTCTTGAAGGAGCAACCATGATCCTCACAGAGGAACAGAAGGCCGAGGTCGCGGCGCACACCCGGCGCTACAACGAACTGAAGGCGGCAGGCCAGGAGCATGCGCCACGCGCGCTGCCGACGCCGACGGCGCGCGATGCCGCACCGATCGCCGCTGATGCGATCATCCATCGAGAGGTGATCCCGGCCGGCTGGTACTGGACCACGCGGCTCAATCGCGGCGATACGCTGCGCATCGTCAATACAGCGGGAACGTCGACCGTGAGCCTGCTGGCCTGGAATGCCGCTGATACCACTGAACGGCTGAACCACGCCGACACCATCAAGGTGCAGTGGGCGGCGCGGCTGCAGAAGGGCCGGGTGCTGCTGTCCGACATGGGCCGCGCGCTGCTCGGCATCACCGAGGACACCAGCGCGGCGCACGACGCGGTGGTGGGCGGCTCGACGGCTGCGACCAACAAAATGAAATACGGCGACGGCAATTTCCGCAACACCCGCGACAACTTCATTCTCGCGGCAAGCAAGCTCGGACTCGACCGCCGCGACGTGCATCCCTGCCTCAGCTTTTTTGCGCCGGTCGCCATCGACGCGGATGGGAAATTCGTCTGGTCGGCGCAGCGCCGCGCCAAGGGCGACTTCGTCGATCTGCGCGCCGAGATGGACCTGTTGATCGCGTTGTCGAACTGCCCGCATCCGCTCGATCCCGCGGAGCGCTATCCGCAGGGCAGCGTCGAGATCGTGCGCTATCACGCGGCCAGGTCCGCGGCCGACGACCTGTGCCGCACCGCGACCGCGGAAGCGATCCGCGCCTTCGAGAACAACGCGCTGTATTTCGGCGAGACCGGCGAAGGAGCGGTGCAATGAACGCGCAGGCAGCTCGGGCCGGCGCCCGCATCGTCCTCGATATCGAAATCCCCGCACGCAAGCCATGGTCGGCGATCATCCGCAAAGGACAGACGCTGCGGATCACCGACACCCACGGCCAGCAGGCCGTCGACACGCTGTTCTATCGCGCCGACGATCTCGGCGAGCGCTACAGCGGCCAGGATACCTTGCGCGCACAGGGCTCGGCCTATGTCGGGCTCGGCACGAACATCATGTCGAACGAGGGCCGCGTGATGCTGCGCGTCACCGCGGACAGTTGCGGCCTGCACGACACCTCGGCGGGCGCCTGCTCGTGCGAGAGCAACACCGTGCGGTTCGGGCACCAGACGCGCTACCAGCATGCCTGCCGCGAGAATTTCGTGGCCGAGGCCGCCAAGTACGGCCTGTCGAAGCGCGACATCGTGCCGAATCTGAATTTCTTCATGAACGTGCCGATCGATCCGGCCGGCAACTTCACCGTGGTCGACGGCGTCTCCAGGCCTGGCGATGCCATCGAACTGGTCGCCGAGATGGACGTGCTGTGCCTGATCTCGAACTGCCCGCAGATCAACAATCCCTGCAACGGCTTCTTCCCGACGCCGGTGCAGGTGACGATCTTCGAGCCGGAGGCGTGAGGCATGTTCAGCAAGGTCCTGATTGCCAACCGCGGCGAGATCGCCGGGCGGATCGGCGGAACATTGCGCCGCATGGGCATCGCTTCGGTCGTGGTCTATTCCGACGCCGACCGCTTCACCCGCCCGGTGCTCGCCGCCGACGAGGCGGTGCGGATCGGTCCGGCGCCGGCGGCCGAGAGCTATCTCAACGTCGATGCGATCATGGCGGCGTGCCTCGCGACCGGCGCGCAGGCGGTGCATCCCGGCTATGGCTTCCTGTCGGAGAACCGCCGCTTCGCCGAGCGGCTTGCCGAGCATGGCATCAGGTTCATCGGGCCGCGGCCGGAGCATCTCGATGCCTTCGGCCTCAAGCACAAGGCACGCGAGATCGCCGAGCGGAGCGGCGTGCCGCTGCTGCCGGGCTCCGGCCTGCTCGAGACCGTCGACGAGGCGGTGCGCGAGGCCGAGCGGATCGGCTTTCCGGTGATGCTGAAGAGCACGGCGGGCGGCGGCGGCATCGGCATGCAGCTCTGCCACGACATGGCGATGCTGCGCGAGCGCTTTGCGTCAGTGCAACGCACGGCGCGCGCCAGTTTCGGTGATGCGCGGGTCTATCTCGAGCGGTTCGTCGCCCGCGCCCGCCACATCGAGGTGCAGATCTTCGGCAACGGCAAGGGCGATGTGGTCGCGCTCGGCGAGCGCGACTGCTCGCTGCAACGGCGCAACCAGAAGGTCTTTGAGGAGACGCCCGCGCCGGGGCTCTCTGCCGAGACCCGAGGGCGGCTGCACGCGGCCGCGGTGGCACTCGGCAAGGCGGTCGCCTACGAATCCGCTGGCACGGTCGAGTTCATCTACGACGTCGCGCGCGAGGATTTCTACTTCCTCGAGGTCAACACCCGCCTCCAGGTCGAGCATCCCGTCACCGAGCAGGTCACCGGCGTCGACCTCGTCGAATGGATGATCCGGCAAGCCGCCGGTGAGGACGTGTTGGGCACCGCGGGCGCGCTAGCTCCCAAGGGGGCGGCGATCGAGGTGCGGCTCTATGCCGAGAATCCGGGCGCAGGCTTCCGTCCGAGCGCGGGCCGGCTGACGCAGGTGACGTTTTCGCCGGATGCGCGGATCGACGGCTGGATCGAGACCGGCACCGAGGTGACGCCGTTCTACGACCCGATGCTCGCCAAGATCATCGTGTCGGCCGAGACGCGCGAGGCGGCGATCGCGCGGCTGTCGCAGGCGCTCGATGACACGGTGGTGGCCGGCATCGAGACCAATCTCGATTATCTGCGCGCCATCGCGGCGACTGACGTATTCCGCAGCGGGCAGGTCGCGACCAGCGTGCTCGGCGAATTCGCCTATCGGCCGCGCACCATCGATGTCGTCGCACCCGGTGCGCAAAGCGGCGTGCAGGAACTGCCCGGCCGGCTGCATCTTTGGCATGTCGGCGTGCCGCCGAGCGGCCCGATGGACGAGCGGTCGTTCCGGCTTGCCAACCGTGTGGTCGGCAACCCGGAGACGACGGCCGCGCTGGAATTGACCGTCAATGGGCCGATCCTGCGCTTCAACACCGATACGATCGTGGCGCTCACTGGCGCGCGGATGAAAGCAGCGCTCGACGGCGCGGAGATTGCCTATCACGAACCGGTCGCGGTGCGTGCAGGCCAGACGCTCGCGATCGGCAGCATCAAGGGGCCGGGGCAACGCAGCTATTTTGCAGTGCGCGGCGGCATCGACGTTCCCGAGATTCTCGGCTCGCGCGCCGTCTTTGCACTCGGCGCGTTCGGCGGCCATGCGACGGGTTCACTGAAGGCCGGTGACGTGCTGCATATCGGTGCGGAATCATCCGGCGTGGCAGCGCCGCGACACGCCACGGAGGACGAGCGTCCACAGCTCACATCGGCGTGGCAGATCGGTGTGGTCTACGGTCCGCACGGCGCGCCGGACTTCTTCCTCGACGAGGACATCGAAACGCTGTTTGCGTCTGATTACGAGGTGCACTTCAACAGCGCCCGCACCGGCGTGCGGCTGATCGGGCCGAAGCCGGGCTGGGCGCGCGCCGACGGCGGCGAGGCCGGGCTGCATCCCTCCAACATTCACGACAACGCCTATGCGGTCGGCTCGATCGACTTCACCGGCGACATGCCGATCATCCTCGGGCCGGACGGACCGAGCCTCGGCGGCTTCGTCTGTCCGGCGGTGGTCGCGCGCGACGAGCTCTGGAAGGTCGGCCAACTCCGGCCGGGCGACACCGTGCGCTTCGTGCCGGTGAAGCGCGACGATCCGGTCGCGGGTCCCACGGTTCTGAAGGCGCCCGAGCTTGGCTCGGCCATCGTCGGTCGCAACGAAGACGGCCCGATCCCGGTGGTTTACCGCCGCGCCGGCGACGACAATCTCCTGGTCGAATATGGCCCGATGGAGCTCGACATCGCGCTGCGGCTGCGCGTGCATGTGCTTGCGCAGGCGCTGGAGAACGCGAGACTCGGCGGCCTGATCGACCTGACGCCCGGCATCCGCTCGTTGCAGATCCATTACGACGGCAAAGCGCTGTCGCGCGCAAAACTGCTCGACGTGCTCGGGCGGATCGAGCGCGAGTTGCCCGGTGTCGATGCGATGCGGGTGCCGAGCCGCACCGTGCATTTGCCGCTGTCGTGGCGGGATCCAGAGGCCGAGCTCGCGATGCGCAAATATCAGGAGCTGGTGCGCGCGGATGCGCCGTGGTGTCCGTCGAATGTCGAGTTCATCCGGCGCATCAACGGGCTGGCGAGCGAGGACGACGTCCGCCGCATCGTGTTCGACGCCGACTATTTCGTGCTCGGCCTCGGCGACGTCTATCTCGGCGCGCCGGTGGCGACGCCGCTCGACCCGCGGCATCGGCTGGTGACCACGAAATACAATCCGGCGCGGACCTGGACGCCGGAGAACGCGGTCGGCATCGGCGGCGCCTATATGTGCATCTACGGCATGGAAGGGCCTGGCGGCTACCAGCTGTTCGGCCGCACCATCCAGGTCTGGAACAG
>CALRXG020000538.1:0-4985 GCA_943372075.1 Bordetella parapertussis
GAATTCGTCACCCAGCAGACCGTGATGACCCGCACCGGCGTCGACCGCATCCTGAAATTCGCGTTCGACCTCGCGCAGTCGCGGCCGAAGAAGCACCTGACCTCGGCGACCAAGTCGAACGGCATCTCCATCACCATGCCCTATTGGGACGAGCGCGTGGAGGCGATGGCCAAGAACTATCCCGGCGTGAAGTGGGACAAGTACCACATCGACATCCTCACCGCGAACTTCGTGCTGCATCCGGACTGGTTCGACGTCGTGGTCGGCTCCAACCTGTTCGGTGACATCCTGTCCGACCTCGGGCCGGCCTGCACCGGCACGATCGGCATCGCGCCGTCGGGCAACATCAATCCGGAAGGCGACTTCCCCTCGGTGTTCGAGCCGGTGCACGGCTCGGCGCCTGATATCGCAGGCCAAGGCATCGCCAACCCGATCGGCATGATCTGGTCCGGCGCGATGATGCTGGAGCATCTCGGCGAGAAGCAGGCCGCGGCCGCCATCGTCGGAGCGATCGAGCGCACCCTCGGTGAACGCACGCTGCGCACCCGCGACCTCGGCGGCAATGCCGACACCACGGCCTGCGGCAAGGCGGTCGCGGAGATGGTGGATTAAGCACCGCGATCAATCACGGGGTCGTCCTGGCGAAAGCCAGGACACATTACCCCGTGTGCGTGTTGTCTGCTCGCTCTGACCACGGCCCTGCGCGATGACGAAGGCCGGCGGTAATGGGTCCTGGATCGCGCTCGGCTACGCTCGCTTGTCCAGGACGACGTCGATAACTACCCCTTCACGATCCGCCGGCAATGCTCCCATGCCGCGTGGATCAGATTCTCGCTCGCCTCGGGCGTGCGGAAGGCGGAGTGCGCCGACAGCGTCACGTTCGGGATTTTCGTCAGCGGGTGATCCTTCGGCAGCGGCTCGGTGTTGTAGACGTCGAGGCCGGCGTGGCGGATGTGGCCGGAGTTGAGCGCATCGATCATCGCCTGCTCGTCGACGATGGCACCGCGCGCGGTGTTGATCAGCACCACGCCCTGCTTCATCTTCGCGATCTTGTCGCGCGTGATCATCCCGCGCGTCTCGTCGTTGAGCAGCAGATGGATCGAGACCACGTCGCTGTTCGCCAGCACGGTGTCGAGCTCGGTGAATTCAACGCCCGGATGGCTCTTGGGCGACCGGTTCCAGGCGATCACCTTCATGCCGCTGCCGAGCGCGATGCGGGCGACCTCGGCGGCGATGCCGCCGAAGCCGACCAGGCCGAGCGTCTTGCCGGTGAGCTGCATGCCGTCCTCGCGCAGCCAGTTGCCCGCACGCATCTCGCGGTCCATCTGTGCGATCACCCGCGCCGACGACCACATCAGCGCGATCGCCGACTCCGCGACCGCGGTATCGCCATAGCCCTTGATCAGATGCACGGCGATGCCGAGCTCGGCGAGCTCCTCCGGGTTCATGTAGCTGCGCGCTCCGGTGCCGAGGAATACGACGTGCTTCAGGCCGGCGCACCTCTTCGCGACGTCGGTCGGCAGCGCGGTGTGATCGACCACCGCGATCTCGGCGCCGTCGAGCGCGGCCGGATAGTCCTCGGGCTTGATGTCCGGGTTGCGGTTGATCCGCATCGCGGGATCGCCGGGTTTCTCCAACCGTTCCGTGATGACAGCGAGCGATTCATTGGCGTCGACGAACACTGCGCGCACGAAAGCCTCCATCGATGAGGAGAAATGATGATCAGGACGCGACGCCGGCGAGCGCCAGCACCGTATGCATCAGGACGTTGGCGCCGGCGGCGCAGTCGGTCTGCGTCGCGTCTTCCAGCTCATTGTGGCTGATGCCGTCCTTGCAGGGCACGAACACCATCGCGGCGGGCATCACCGTGTTGAGGTTGCAGGCATCGTGGCCGGCGCCGGAGGTGATGCGGCGATGCGAGTAGCCGAGCTGCGTTGCGGCATTCTCGACCGCGTCGACCAGTTTCGGATCGAAATGCGTCGGCGCCTTGCGCCAGACCAGATCGAGCTGAACCTCGACCTTGCGCTTTGCTGCGATCTCGGCGACGGCGGCGCGCAGGTCGCGGTCCAGCGCATCCATGATCGCGGCGTCGGCGCTGCGGCAATCCACCGTGAAGGCGATCTCGCCGGGGATGACGTTGCGCGAGGGATTGGCGATCACCGCCTCGCCGATAGTGCCGACCGCCTTCGGACCGTGCTTCCTGGCGATGCTTTCCATCGCCAGCACGATCTCCGACAGCGTCGCCAGCGCATCGCGGCGCAGCGGCATCGGGGTCGAGCCGGCATGGCTTTCGAAGCCGGTGATCTTGCCGTCGTACCAAAGCACGCCCTGGCCGGAATCGACCACGCCGATGGTCTTGCCCTCGGCCTCCAGGATCGGGCCCTGCTCGATATGCAGCTCGACGAAGCTCGTGAACTTCTGGCGGCCGACCGGGGCGTCGCCGCGATAGCCGATCGAGTCCAGCGCCTGCGCCACCGTGACGCCCTCGGCGTCCTTGCGCGACAAGATGTCGTCGGTGGTGAAGTCGCCGACGTAAGCCGCCGATGCCATCATCGCAGGTGCGAAGCGCGAGCCTTCCTCATTGGTCCAGTTGCAGATGCAGATCGGCAGCTCGGTCTCGATGCCGGCGCCGTTCAGCGTGCGCACCATTTCGAGCGCGGCCAGCGTGCCGAGGATGCCGTCATACTTGCCGCCGGTCGGCTGGGTGTCGAGATGCGAGCCGACGCCGATCGGCGGCTTCGACATGTCCCGGCCCTTGCGCAGGCCGAACATCGAGCCGAGCGCATCGACCTGCACCTCGAGGCCGGCGTCCTCGCACGCCTTGCGGAACCAGTCGCGCACCTGCTTGTCCTCGGCGCTCAGGGTCAGCCGCCGTACGCCGCCCTTCTGTGTCGCACCGAACTGCGCGGTTTCGTGGATGGTGCCCCAGAGGCGGGCGGAATCGATTTGCAGGTTGGTTACGGCTCGGCTCATGTCGTCAGTCCATTTCCAGCTGTCATTCCGGAGATGTGCAATAGCACATCAGAGCTCGATGCTGGCGCATCGTCCCGGAATGACGGTCATGTTATCCGGCTCTTGTTCAATGACGCTCCACTCTCGCGCCGTCAACCGCCACGCTCGCCTGCGCGATCTGCCGGGCGAGATTGGCGACGCGCTCGATGGCGACCGCATCGGGCGAGGCGAGCCAGCTCGCGGTGAAGGTCAGCGGCGGCAGCTTGAGGTCGGTGTCGAGCAGTTGCAGGCGGCCGTCGGCCAATTCGTTCTCGACGATCGCCGACGGGATCACCGCAATGCCAAGACCCTCATTGGCCATGTGGATCACGGTCGCGAGCGAGGTCGAGGCGTGCAATCGGATCGGCGGCAGATCGGGCGCGTTGAACAAGGCGCGCACGGTCTCGTAGGGCTGGGTCTTGCGCGGAAAGGTGATGATCGGAAACCGCGCCAGGTCCTGCCGCGCCACCGGGCCGGCGCCGAGGCCGAGCGACGGGCTCGCCAGGAAGCCGATCGGATAATCGCACAGCACATGGTTGTGCGCGCCCGACGCCGAGACCGGTCCGAGCACGAAGGCGAGTTCGATCTCCTGCGCCAGCAGCCGCGGCGTCAGGTTGGGCGTGATGTCGACCTCGATCTCCAGCGACAGGTTCGGGTAGATCTCGTTGACGCTCTTGACCAGCCGCGGCAGCCAGGTGTGGACGATGGTCTCCGCGACACCGAGCCGCAGCGCGCCGCGCATCGCCGAACGGTCGCCGACCTCCGCCATCATCTCGGAGCGCAGCCCGATCAGCTTCTCGGCATAGGTCATCATCAGCCGTCCACTCGGCGTCGGCGAAGCGATCCGATGGTCGCGGTTCAACAGCTTGACGCCCATCTCGCGCTCGAGCTGGGCAATGCGCTGGGAGATCGCCGGCTGGGTGGTGTTGAGCCGCTGGGCGGCGCCGCGGAAGCTGCCGAGCTTGACGACCCAGAGGAAGGTTTCGATCGAGCGGAAGTCCGTCATTGGAAGCATGTTCCCGATCGATAAATCTGGTTTATCGATTTTGATTAGAAAGGACGATTAGACATTATATCACGCGTGGTGTTGGTTTGTCCTTGTCGAGATTATGGGCAGGAGGCTCCCATGACTGTTTTTGCGGCAGTGCAGCGATCTCAGGACGGTCAGGTGCTTGCGAGCGTTGCGGCGCGGCGGGCCATCCGCAATGGCACGACCTCGGCCACGACAGCCGGTCTTGCCAACGGCTTCGTCCAGGGCAATCTCGCGATCCTGCCGGAAAAGCTCGCCGGCGCCTTCCACCGGTTCTGCCAGCTCAATCCGAAGCCGTGCCCGATCATCGGCATGTCCGACGTCGGCGATCCGCGCATACCCGCGCTCGGCCTCGATCTCGACATCCGCACCGACGTGCCGCGCTATCGGGTCTGGCGCGACGGCGAGGTGGCGGACGAGCCGACCGACATCACCAAATACTGGCGCGACGATCTGGTCACCTTCGTGCTCGGCTGCTCCTATTCGTTCGAAGAGGCGCTGCTGGATGACGGGCTGCCGATCCGTCACATCGAACGCAATCTGCGTGTGCCAATGTACCGGACCAACATCGCCTGCCAGCCGTCGGGACCGTTCCAGGGACCGATGGTGGTGTCGATGCGCCCGTTCAAGCCGGCGGATGCGATCCGCGCGGTGCAGATCACCTCGCGCTTTCCGTCGGTGCACGGCGCGCCGGTCCATCTCGGCCATCCGCATGCGATCGGCATCAAGGATCTCGCCAAGCCCGACTATGGCGATGCGGTACCGGTTGCCGATGACGAGATCCCGGTGTTCTGGGCCTGTGGCGTCACGCCACAATCGGTGATCGCAAGTGCGAAGCTGCCGTTCGCGATCACGCATTCGCCGGGGCTGATGCTGGTGACCGATCTCAGGAACAGGCAGCTCGCTGTGCTCTGAATAGGCAATTCGTGCAATTCATTGAGGCTTTACTGCGCGCTACAAGCGT
>CALRXG020000539.1:0-4980 GCA_943372075.1 Bordetella parapertussis
GACCGACAGCTCCTTCAGAACGTTGACCGCGCGAATGCTCAGGTCGAACGATGATGCCGCCGCTTTCGCTTCGGAACTGCCAACCTGACCTGGGGGCTCTTCGACCATCGTCCTTCACTACAGGACCGATGCCCGGACGGTAAACCCTCGATGTATCGTTGACCGATATTAATCGATCGTATGCCGATATGATTCGACGAAAGGCGACATTGACTAAATATCCCGGTGGGGAATTCTAGCCGCGACAGGCTGCCACATCGCAGCCGGCGCGTCGTGCCGCGGATCGCTCCGATCCGCGACGACTGACCTTGCGCGCCAATAATAAATATAATTGGAGGATACCAAGCGATGAGCACCAAGGATTTTCCGCCGGGCAGCGCAACGAACGTCTCGCGTCGCACCTTGCTGCAGGTCGGCGCAGGCCTGATCGGCGGCACCGTGCTGCCGGCCTCGATCGCGTCGAGGGCATTCGCCGAGGACCATCCGGCGATCGGGACCTTTCCCGCCGGCACGTCCGGCTCGTCGGTGTTCATCGGCATCTCGGTGCCGCGCACCGGCACCTACGCGGTGCAGGGCGAGGATGAGCTGAAGGGCTACCAGCTCGCGATCGAGCACATCAACAGCGGCCATGATCTGATCAAGAAGATCTCGCCGAAGACCAGCAAGGGCGTGCTCGGCAAGGAGCTGAAGTTCGGCGTCGCGGATTCCGCAGCGAAACCGAACGAGGCCGTGCAGGCGCAGCAGCGCTTCATCTCGGAGAACAAGGCGGTGATGATCACCGGCGGCACGTCGAGCGCGGTCGCGGTCGCGCTGAACAAGCTGGCGCAGCGCGAGAAGGTGATCTTCGTCTGCGGCATCTCCGGCTCCAACGACACCACCGGCAAGGATTGCGTGCGCTACGGCTTCCGGCAGAATTTCTTCGGCCAGACCGCCGCCGCGGCGATCGCGCCGGTGATGATCAAGGCGTTCGGCAAGAACAAGAAGGCCGTCTATCTGACGCCCGACTACACCTACGGCCACACCGTCACCAAATCGATGCAGGATTCGCTCGCCCAGGCGGGCTGGACCACCGTCACCAACCAGGTCTCGCCGCTCGGAGCGCCGGACTATTCGTCGTACCTGCTCAACGTCGCGAACTCCGGCGCCGACGTGCTGATCAACGTCAACTGGGGGCATGACGCCGTGCTGTCGACGCAGCAGGCCAAGCAGTTCGGCGTGCTCGACAAGATGAAGCTCGTGGTGCCGTACCAGGTGCCGTTCATCGCCCGCGAGACCGGCGGCCTGATGCAGGGCGTCTACGCCGCCACCGACTATTGGTGGACCATCGAAGACAAGTACCCGCTGGCCAAGATGTTCAACGAAACCTTCGAGAAGAAGTTCGGCTACAAGCCGGAATGGGGCGCCGAGAACGCCTATGTCAGCTTCGCGCACTGGGCCCGCATGGTCGAGGAAGCCGGCAGCTTCTATCCGCCCGACGTCATCAAGGCCTACGAGAAGGGCGAGACCATCCCGTCGCTGGTCGGCGACGTGCATTATCGCCCCGAGGATCACCAGTGCGTCCGCCCTGTCATCATCGTCCGCGGCAAGATGGAAAAGGAGATGAAGAACAAGGAGGACTATTACGAGGTGGTCGAGATCGTCCCCGGCGACGGCCTGATGCAGAAGCCGGACGCGTTCGGCTGCCACCTCGGCGATTACACCTGATCAAGCGTGGGAAAACTCGGCGCCGTGGGCGGGGCGACCCGACCCGCGGCGCCGCTTTTTGTCGAAACGCCTGCCTCCATTGACCGGGCTAACTGAACGCACGTCATGATCAACTGGCCAAATTTCGTCTCGCAGCTGTTCAACGGGCTTGCGCTCGGCGCATTGCTCGCACTGATCAGCTCAGGACTGACAATCATCTACGGTACGCTCGGGGTGCTGAACCTCGCCCACGGCGCCATGTTCATGATCGGCGGTTACGCCGGATATGTGACCTATTCCTACACCGGCTCGTTCATCCTCGCCGTCATCGCCGGATCGCTGTTCGTGATGGCGCTCGGCGTCGCGATGGAACGGATCATCATCCGCCATTTCTATCACCGCCCGCACGAGGACCAGTTGCTGGTGACCTTCGGGCTCGGCATCTGCTTCGTCGAAATCGTTCGGCTGATCTTCACCAGCCAGTCGCAGGTGGTGCCGCCGCCGGCAATACTGCAGGGCATCACCTCGCTCGGCTTCCTGTTCTACCCGACCTACCGGCTCGCGGTGGTCGGCATCGTCGCGGTCGCGCTCGGCGGCCTGTTCCTGATCCTGTACCGCACGCGGCTCGGGATGATCGTGCGCGCCGGCATCGAGGATTCGGTGATGGTCGATTCGCTCGGCATCAACGTCTACCGCGTCTTCATGATCGTGTTCGGCATCGGCGCGATGGCCGCAGGCTTCGCCGGCATCATCAATGCGCCCGTGGTGTCGCTGACGCCGGGTGTCGGCGACGACATCCTGGTCGAGACCTTCGTGGTGGTGGTGATCGGCGGCGTCGGCTCGTTCCCCGGCGCGATCCTCGGCGGCCTGATCGCCGGCGAGATCATCAGCATCACCTCGATGTTCAACCCCGGTTACGCCTACGTCATGCTGTTCGCGGCGATGACGCTCGTGCTCGTGCTCCGACCGCACGGCCTGCTCGGCACGCAGGGCCGCGAATGACCACGGATTCCTGAATGCTGAAACAGCGCCCATACCTGATCGAGTTCCTGACGGCCGCCGGCCTGATCCTCGCGCCGTTCGTGCTGCCATGGCTCGGCTTCGCACCCAATACGGTGAACCGGATCCTGGTCTGGGGCCTGTTCGGCCTCGGCTTCGACATCCTGTTCGGCTTCACCGGCCTGCTGTCGTTCGGCCAGTCGGCCTTCTACGGCACCGGCGGCTTCGTCGCCGCCTATCTCTTGACCCGCGCGGGCTTCCCGAACGTCGTGCTCGCACTCGTCATCGGCATGATCGCGGCGGCCGCCGCCGGCTATCTGATCGGCCTGATCGCGCTGCGCCGGACCGGCATCTACTTCGCCATGATCACGGTCGCGATCGCCGAGGTGTTCTTCTTCGTCGAGTTCAATCCGCTGTCGGACTTCACCGGCGGCGAGAACGGGCTGCCGGGCGTGCCGACCCCAAGCTTCAATCTCGGCTTCACCACGCTGCACTTCACCACCGGCTGGTCGCTCTATCAGTTCCTGGCGCTGTGCTATTTCATCGGCGTCGTGATCGCGCTGCGCATCGTGCGCTCGCCGGTCGGCGCGGTGTTCAGCGCGATCAGGGACAATCCGCTGCGGGCGACCGCGGTCGGCCACAACATCCATGGCTACAAGCTGACCGCCTTCGTGATCGCCGCCGCCTATGCCGGCTTTGCCGGCGGGCTCCTGGGCGTGCTGCAGGCTTTCATGCCGCCCGACGCGTTCACCTTCGACACTTCGGGGCAGCTCGTGATGCAGACCGCGATCGGCGGCCGTGGCACGCTGTTCGGGCCGCTGGTCGGCGCCGCGGTCTGGCTGTCATTGCAGGACTTCCTGCAGGCGGCGCTCGGGCTCGGCGCGGCCTGGAAGCTGGTGCTCGGCATCGTGTTCGTGCTGCTGGTCTGCTTCCTGCGCCGCGGCATCATCGGCGGCCTCGCCGATCTCTATCGCCTGCTGACCGGACAGCGCCGCGCCCGCGAGCCGGACGAGAGCGAGTCGGAGGTCGCGGCCGTCGCAAGCGAACCGCACGCCGCGGCGGCGGCCGCGATGCCCGCACCGCCACCTCGCGCCCAGGGCAATCCGTCCGGCCCGATCCTTCAGGCCAGGGGCCTGACCAAGCGCTATGGCGGCCTGCTCGCCAACAGCGACATCGATTTCACGGTCAATCACGGCGAGCTGCGCGGCATCATCGGCCCGAACGGCGCCGGCAAGTCGACCTTCTTCAAGATGCTGACCTGCGAGGTGCATCCGACCTCGGGCACCATCATGTTCGAGGGCCGCGACATCACCGGCATGAACGTCACCGACGTCTGCCAGCTCGGCCTGACCAAGAGCTACCAGGTCAACCAGCTGTTCGCCGGGCTGACCGTGCGCGAGAACCTGGTGATCGCGGCACTGTCCGGGCTGCGCGGCAAGTTCAAGCTCGACCTGTTCCGCAGCATCGACAGCATCCCCGGCCTGTCCGAGCGCGTGCAGCAGACGCTCGAGCTGGTCAACCTGACCAAGCGGCCCGATACGCCGGTCTCCGAGCTCGCCTATGGCGAGAAGCGGCGGCTGGAGATCGGGCTGGCGCTGGCGACATCGCCGAGCCTGTTGCTGCTCGACGAGCCGCTGGCCGGCATGAGCCCGCGCGAACGCGTCGAGACCGTGAAACTGCTGAAGTCGATCAGCCAGGGCCGCACCATGATCATCATCGATCACGACATGGATGCGCTGTTCGAACTCGCCGAGCGCGTCACTGTGCTGCAGGAAGGCCGCGTCCTGGTCGAGGGAACGCCGGAGGAGATCAAGAACAACGCGACCGTCCAGGAGGCCTATCTCGGCGGCGTGCATGGAGTGCTCGCCGCATGAGCCTGCTCGAGGTCAACGGACTGAACAGCTATTACGGGGATTCCCACATCCTGTTCGACGTCTCGTTGCGCGTCGAGCGCAACGAGGTGGTGGCGCTGCTCGGCCGCAACGGCGCCGGCAAGAGCACGACGCTGAAGAGCCTGATGGGCGTGGTGACGCCGCGCCGCGGCTCGGTGATGTTCGACGGCGTCGATATCGCCGGCAAGAAGAGCCACAAGATCGCACAGGCCGGCATGCAGCTGGTCCATGAGGAGCGCCGCATCTTCGGCAGCCTGAGCGTCGAGGAGAACCTCGTGATCGCAGGGCTGACCGCCTCTCAGCGCTGGCCGCTGGAGCGGATCTACGAGATGTTCCCGCGGCTGCGCGAGCGGCGAAGCAATCGCGGCACGGACCTCTCCGGCGGCGAGCAGCAGATGCTGGCGAT
>CALRXG020000540.1:0-4980 GCA_943372075.1 Bordetella parapertussis
GTCACCAAGAATTTGCGCAAACCCCAAACCACCTTCGCGATGTTCGAGAAGGCGGATGAGCGGACCAAGATGATGGAGGCCCCATGAGTCATTTACTAGGACTGGCAATCGAGAGCCTGGTGGCCGTGCTGTTGATGCTGACGATCGGCTACTGCTGGCTGCTCAACAAGCGTCTGCAGCGGCTGAAGGCGGACGAGCATTCGCTGAAGGCCACGATCGCCGAATTGATCACGGCCACCGAGATCGCCGAGCGGGCGATCGGCGGGTTGAAGCACGCCGTGCGCGACGTCAACGAGAATCTCGGCAACCAGCTCGATGCGGCGACGCAGATGTCGGGACTGCTGAAGACCCAGCTCGCCGAAGGCGATCACGTGGTGCGCCGGCTCTCCAAGATCGCGCTCGCGGCACGGCCGTCCGAGCCCGCGCCGGCATCGGTACGCGCGTCCGCGCCCGCCGCACCGGCGGCGCCGGCGCCCAGGGTCTCCGCCGCTCACGCGGTCGCCGCAGCGGCTGAAGCCTTCACCGAGCGCCGGAGGGCCGCCGGCCTCGCTGCATGAAGTGGCTTCGTGACATCAGAGTGATGCCCGTGGTGCTGGTCGCGATCTTCGGCCTGATGGTGCTGAAGGTCGCGGGCCTCGTGCTCGATGGCGGCTACGTGTTTGCCGACGACACGCCGCCGGCTGGCCCGGGTCCGTCCTGGGCGCAGCAGAACTTCAACTTCCCCGGCGCCAGCAAGCCGGTGGCCGACAGCAAGAACAGAGCCGATTCCGGCGACATCACCGGCTCGGTGCACGGCAAGGAAGAAAAGAAGGAAGAGGCGCCGAAGCCGGCAACGCCGGCGGCCGAAGCTGCCAAGCCCGACGGCGTCGTGGTCAATCTGGATGCGCCCGCGCCGGTGTCGGCGTCCGAGCGCGCGATCCTGGAACGCCTGCAGTCGCGCCGCCAGGAGTTGGAGACGCGGGCGCGCGAGGTCGAGATCCGCGAAAGCCTGTTGAAGGCGGCCGAGAAGCGCATCGAGGCCAAGGTCGAGGAGGCCAAGGCCAATGACGCCAAGGCGAATGCCGATGCGGCGGCAAAGGTCGAAGCCGAGGCCGCCCGCTTCAAGGGCATCGTCACCATGTATGAGAACATGAAGCCGAAGGATGCCGCCAAGGTGTTCGACCGGCTCGAGATGGGCGTGCTCTACCAGATCGCCTCGCAGATCCAGCCGCGCAAGATGTCGGACATTCTCGGCCTGATGCAGCCGGAGGCCGCCGAGCGGCTCACCGTCGAACTCGCCCGCCGCGCCGGCGGCGACAAGTCGGCGGCGACCGATGAACTCCCCAAGATCGAAGGCAAGATCCTCGCGCCGAAGTCGAATTGAGGGATTTCGCAGGCAGACGGGCAACGGCGGCTGGGATTGCCGCCAGGGCCGCCTCAGCATCCGTTGAGCGACAATCCGCCGGCGATTTCCGTGATATTCGCCGATCCGCCATCCGTCGAAGGAACTTGCGGACCGCAACTCGTGCTGCTCGCTGAGCCTCCGCCTGCTGCCGATCCGGATGCCGTGGTGTTCGCCGTTTGCGTCGACGTATCGGAAGCCTCTCCCGGTAATTGCAAGGGGATCTCGGGATCGCTTGATGCGGACGTAGCGCCGCCACCTGTCCTTTCCGCGCTCGACCCGCTCGTTCCGGCGCCCGAACCCGGCGTCGACGACGGCAAGGGCGATGCCGGGATCGTCAGAGGATCGGATGCGACGGTGCCGCTGGCTCCGCTCGATTGACCGCTGAATTGCGCATTGGTTTGGGCAGCCGCTGTCGTCACGGCGAGGAGGGTCGTCGACAGGATGATGGCGAAAGTCCGCTGCATCGTGCTCTCCCGCGCAAATGGTTCGGAAAGCCTGGCCGCTGAGGCCCGTTCAACGAACAACGCGCGATCGACCAGGAAGAGCCCATGAACTTTCGGAAAGGTCGGACCTTTGCTGCCTTCAAAGGCACCCGGACCACCAATATTATGTAAGTCCTTCCAACGTGATGGCGGGTGGTTCTCAACCTCAGCATCGACGCGTTCGAGGCGATGTTGAGCCACTGGTTACGGGGAGGATGCAGCGGGTCGAAGCGAAGCTTGAGATCGGTTCGAAAACCCGCGTTCCTGGTTGCTTCGTTGTCCCATTCGAAACAATCCGTTGACGTTAACAGGTCCTTAACGCCGCCCGATCCAAGATCGGGACGCGTGGGCGAGGGCGCTTCGCGCTGGCTTGGCTGAGATCTCAAGAAGACGTTTCGAGATGGCGCGAACGGCTGCCGCTGGAACATGGTCGCGAGGCCGCGCCTGGGCGCGGACTGCGCGTTTGTACCTGCTTGCCTCCGGCCTTGCGCTCGCAGGCCTGGCCTGTCCGACTGCTGCGCGTGCCGAAGATCCGCCGCCGGTACCGGGTGAGGCGACATTCTCCGCCGCGAACGGCTTCGCACGGCTGGTGCTGAAGTTGAAGGAGGATGTCGAGTCCGAGGTGACGACCGCGGGCTCGATTATCGTGATCCGCTTCAAGCGTCCGGTCGACATCCCCGTCGAGAAGTTGTCGGACGCGGTGCCCGATTATGTCGGCGCCGCGCGCCGCGATCCGGACGGTTCGGCGATCCGCCTGTCGCTGGCGCGCCGCGTCACCGTCAACACCATGACCGCCGGCGAGCGCATCTTCGTCGACTTCCTGCCCGACAGCTGGACCGGCCCGCCGCCATCGCTGCCGCAGGAGGTGATCCGCGAGCTTGCCGAGCGCGCCCGCGCCGCCGAGCGTCTGCTGCGCATGCAGCGCGCCGCCGACGCGGCAAAGAAGAAGCCGCCGGTGCGGGTTCGCGCGCTGTTGCAGCCCACCTTCGTGCGCTTTGTGTTTGAGGTTCCCGACGGGGTCAGCGTCTCCTCGGTGCTCAATGAGCAGAAGCTGACATTGTCGTTCAACTCGGTCCTGACCTTCGACCTTGCCGACGCCAAGATCGCCGCGCCTCCGAACGTCGCATCGATCAGTGCGCGTGCCGACACCGATACGTCGGCGGTCGACCTGACCCTGATCGGCGATGTCGATTTGCATTCGTTCCGCGACGAGAAGAACTATATCGTCGACGTCGCCTTCCAGCCGACCGACCAGCAGGCGGCGAAGCCCTCGCTGAGTTCGTCGTTGCCGGCGCCGCGCAGCAAATCCAAGGGTACGGCGGCGATCGCGCCGGTGACGTCGGAAAGCATCGCGCAGCAGGCGAAGATCGAGATCAAGCCCGAACAGTCCAAATCCGAACAATCCAAGCCTGAGCAGCTTAAGGCGGAGCCAGCGAAGACCGAGCCGCCGCAAGTGCAATCCGAAGCGGTCAAGACCGGGCAGGGGAGCGGTGAGCAACCAGCGCCCGCCAAAGCGGAACAGCCCAGGTCGGAAGGGCCCAATCCGGAGCTGCCGAAGATCGCGGCTGCGCCGCACGACGGCAGCGCCGGCACGCCGGTGGAGCAGCCGGCCCCCGTGACCGATCCGCCGAAGCCGGCACCAACCGTCGCGGCCGCGCCGGCGGCGGACGTGCCGAAGCCCGTTGTGACGTCATCGCCGCCCGCAGAGGCCCGCGCCAGCGGCAAGCCCGCGGTCGAAGCCCAGCGCGACGGCGACGGGCTGCGCGTGACGTTCTCATTCCCTGGGGCGACGCCGGCGGCGCTGTTCCGCCGCGCCGACACGGTGTGGATGGTTTTCGACACGCTTGATGCGATCGATGTCGATCCGATCCGCGCCAAGGGCGGCGCGCTGATATCCGATGTCAGCCTGATCGCGCTGGACAAAGGGCAGGCTGTGCGCTTCCGCCTCAACCGGCCGCAGATGCCGTCATTGGAGAGCGACGATCGCTCGCGCGGCGTGAGCTGGACGCTGACCTTCGCCGACCGCGTGCAGAAGCCGCCGCTGCCGCTCACAGTGGTACGCAATATCTCGGAACCATCGCTTGCCAATGTCAGTGTGCCGCTCGCCAATCCGGGGCAGCTCCACAAGCTGGTCGATCCCGACGCCGGCGATAATTTGTGGATCGTGACCGCACCGCCGCCGACCCGCGGCATCATCAAGCGGCAGGATTTCGTCGAGCTCTCGCTGCTGGAATCGATCCATGGCCTCGTGGTTCGTCCGAACGCCGACGACGTCAAGGCAGAGGTCGGCGCCGATAAGGTGACGCTCGGCCGGCCCGGCGGCCTAACGCTGTCGTCGGCCGATGTCTCTGCCGAGCGCGCGACCACCGCGGTGAAGCCGCTGTTCGATCCGGACGAGTGGCGCAAGAACCAGTCGGAGAATTTCCTCAAGCAGCTCGACACCCTTATTGCGGCGGCGTCGACGGCCGATGCCGAGCACCTGCCGCAGGCGCGGCTCGATCTCGCCGATTTCTTCATGGCGCGCGGCATGTATCAGGAAGCCCATGGCGTGGCCAACCTGATCCTGTCCGAGAGCAAGCGCGGCGCCGAGACGCCGTCGGTGGTGATGGTGCATGCGGTTGCCAGCATCCTGATTGGACGCCCGGCGCGCGGCCTCAAGGATCTCGCCAATCCCGTGATCGGCAACGGCTACGATATCCAATTGTGGAAGGGGCTCGCGCTCGCCCGCGAAGGCAAATGGGCCGAGGCCCGCGAAAAATTCAAGAACGCCGAATTCGCGGTCGCGACCCTGCCGCCTGACCTGCAGCGAGTCGTCACGATGGATTCGATGAAGGCCTCGCTCGAGGTGAAGGACTATTCCGGCGCTGCGCGGCGCAAGAGCGACCTCGACGTGGTCGGCGTTCCCGACGGGTTGAAGCCCGCGGTCGCTGTGCTGCGCGGGCGCCTCGCCGAAGCGCTCGGCCAGGAGAAGGATGCGCTCGACGCCTACCGCTTCGCCGCCGGCTCGGGCGACCGCCAGGCCGCCGCGGAGGGCAAGCTGCTCGAGACCCTGCTCCGGCAGAAGCGCGGCGAGATCAATCGCGACGATGTGCTGAAAGAGCTCGAGCTGCTGTC
>CALRXG020000541.1:0-4977 GCA_943372075.1 Bordetella parapertussis
CTCCGAGAGTCGCACATGGCTGAGCACCGCGCCGCCCTTCTGCGCAAGTCCGGACATGTCGAGGATCATCGAGGCCTTGCCCTCGATATGCGCGGCCATCCCGAGCAGCGCGCCGATCGTCAGCACGCCGGTGCCGCCGACGCCGCCGACCGCGATATTGTAGGGCCGGTCGAGCGCGGGCTTCGAGGCCGGCTCCGGCAAGGCGCCGATATCGCCGAGTTCACTGGGCGCGCGACGCTTCAGGGTACCGCCATCGACCGTGACGAAGGACGGGCAGAACCCCTTCACGCAGGAATAATCCTTGTTGCAGGTCGACTGGTTGATTGTGCGCTTGCGCCCCAGTTCCGTCTCCAGCGGCTCGACCGAGATGCAGTTCGACTGCACCGAACAGTCGCCGCAGCCTTCGCAGACGGCCGGGTTGATCAGCACGCGGCGCGCCGGATCCTCCATCAGGCCGCGCTTGCGGCGGCGGCGCTTCTCGGCCGCGCAGGTCTGCACGAACACGATCGCCGAGGTGCCCTTGGTGTCGCGGCACATCTTCTGGACGTTCTCGAGCTCGTCGCGGTGGAACAGCTTGACGCCGGGCGCGATGGTATCGGCCGGATAGGCGTCGGGATTTTCCGAGACCAGATAGATCTCGCGAATGCCCTCGGCATGAAGCTGGAAGGTGATCTGCTGCGGCGACAGGTCGCCGTCATGACGCTGGCCACCGGTCATCGCGACCGCGTCGTTGTAGAGGATCTTGTAGGTGATGTTGGCCTTGGAGGCGATCGCCTGGCGGATCGCGAGAATGCCGGAATGGAAATAGGTGCCGTCGCCGAGATTGGCGAAGATGTGGTTCTCGTTGGTGAACGGCGCGACGCCGACCCAGGGCACGCCCTCGCCGCCCATATGGGTGAAGGTCTCGGTCGAGCGGTTCATCCACAGCGCCATGAAGTGGCAGCCGATGCCGGCCAGTGCGCGGCTGCCTTCCGGCACCTTGGTCGAGGTATTGTGCGGGCAGCCCGAGCAGAAATACGGCGTGCGGCTGACGGGCGCGGTCGCCTGCATCTGGGTCGACTGGCGGCCGTTGAACCAGTCGGCCTTGGCGCGCAGCATCTCGGCGATTTCGGGATTGAGATTAAGTCGAAGCAGCCGTTCGGTGAGCGAGCTCGCCAGCGAGGCGACGCTGAGCTCGGCAGCGAAGGTCAGGAAGCGCTTGTCGTGATCGTCCATCTTGCCGACGATGCGCGGGCGCACGTCGTCGCGCCAGTTGAACAGCTCCTGCTTGACCTGGTTCTCGACGATCTCGCGGCGCTCCTCGACGATGAAGATCTCCTCGAGGCCAACGGCGAAGTTGCGCACGCCTTCCGGCTCCAGCGGCCAGGGCATGCCGATCTTGTAGAGCCGGATGCCGATCTTGGCTGCGATCTCGGGCGTGATGCCGAGCTCGCGCAGCGCTTGGCGGATGTCCTCATAGCTCTTGCCGGACGCCATGATGCCGTAGCGCGCGTTCGGCGAATCCATCGTGATGCGGTTGACCTTGTTGGCGCGGGCAAAGGCGATCGCGGCGAAGCCCTTGTAGTCCTGTAGGCGCCGGTCCTGCTCGAAGCGGTCGTCGGGCCAGCGGATATTGAGGCCGCCCGGCGGCAATTCGAAATCGGTCGGGATGATGAAGGGCGTCATCTCGTCGGTGAGATCGATCTCGGCCGTGGTCTCTACCGTCTCGGTGATCACCTTCATGCCGACCCAGCAGCCCGAGTAGCGCGACATCGCGATACCCAAGAGGCCCATCTCGATCATTTCATGGATGCTGGAGGGATAGAGGTAGGGCATCAGCGCGGAAATGAAGGCGTGGTCGGACTGATGCGGGACGGTCGAGGACTTTGCGCCGTGATCGTCGCCGGCAAGGCAGAGCACGCCGCCGTTCTTGGCGGAGCCCGCGGCATTGCCGTGGCGGAACACGTCGCCGCAGCGGTCGACGCCGGGGCCCTTGCCGTACCAGATGCCGACCGCACCATCATATTTGGCGCCGGGCGACAGCGCGAGCTGCTGCGAGCCCCAGATCGCGGTGGCCGCGAGGTCCTCGTTCACGCCGGGCTGGAATTTGATGTTGTACTGTTCGAGATGCTTGCGGGCGGCGAACAGCTGCTGATCGTAGCCGCCGAGGGGGGAACCGCGATAGCCGGAGATGAAGCCTGCCGTGTTGAGGCCTGCGGCGCGGTCGCGCCTGATCTGCGCCATTGGCAGGCGGACCAGCGCCTGGATGCCGGTCATGAAGACGTGGCCGGTGTCCTGGGTGTATTTCTGGTCGAGGCTGATAGGCCCTTGGTTGATTCCCATTTAGCCCTCTTTTCGCTGGTCGCGACGACTGCTTTTTAGCTAGTCATCCGAACTTGTTAGAACCAGTCTATGTCGGATTTTCCGGCCCGCGCGACACAATTTTGGGCGGCAAGGCCGGTCGCTCAAAAATCGCAATTTCGTGCCGGGAATATCGGAGGCCCGTTTCGGTTTCTGTCGCAGGACAGGCCCGCGGCGAAATGGCGTAACGCGTCTTGTGGACCGGAAGGTGATTGGATGCGGCGACGACATGGAACGACGCGTGCGATTCTGGCTGTCGCGCTGTTGTGCAGTGCGTTCGCGGCTGGCGCATGCTCCGCCGCGACGACTGACGACATCGTCGCCCGCGGCAAGGCGCTCACCATCGCCGGCGACTGCGCGAGCTGCCACACGGCCGACCCGGCAAAACCGTTCGCCGGAGGCAAGCGGATCGACACCCCGTTCGGCGCGGTGTTCTCGCCGAATCTGACCCCCGACCGCGATACCGGCATCGGCGGCTGGAGCGACGACGATTTCGTTCGCGCGCTGCGCAGCGGCGTCTCGCCTGACGGGACGCATTATTATCCCGCGTTCCCCTACCCCTATTTCACGAAACTGATTCGCGACGACATCCTGGCGATCCGTGCCTATCTCGCGACGCTGGCGCCGGTCAGCAACAAGGCACCACTGCCGGAGTTGCGCTGGCCGCTGAACTACCGCGGGCTGATGCGGGCCTGGAATGCGCTGTTCCTCACGCCGGGGATCATCCAGCCGGACCAGAGCAAGGGTGCTGACTGGAATCGCGGCCGCTATCTGGTCGAGGCCCTCGCTCATTGCGGCGCCTGCCACACGCCGAAGAACGCATTCGGGGCCGACAAGCAAGACCAGCCGCTCGGGGGCAGCATGGTCCAGGGCATGTTCGCGCCCAGGCTCGACGGCGCGGCGCGCAGCGGGCTCAAGTCCTGGAGCGCCGGCGACATCGCCGAATATCTGCAGAGCGGCCGCAACGGCCACAGCCATGCCGGCCCGCTGATGTCCGAGGTGGTGGTCAACTCGACCTCGCAGATGAGCGACGCCGACGTGCGCGCGATCGCGGTCTATCTGAAGAGCCTGCCCGCCGGCGTGCCGGAGCCCGCGGTCACGCCGCCCTCGCCCGCGCAGATGAGCGACGGCGAGCGGATCTATCGCGGCGCCTGCGTCGCCTGCCATGAGCTCGACGGCTCCGGCGCGCCACGGATCTATCCGCCGCTGCCCGGCAACGCCAATCTGCAATCGGCCAATCCTGCGAGCACGCTGCGCATCATCCTCGACGGTGCGCAGACCGTGACCACGCCGCGCGCGCCCAACTCAGGCTCGATGCCGGCCTATCCCAAGCTCAGCGATCAGGAGGTCGCCGATGTCGCGACCTATATCCGCAATTCCTGGGGCAACGCCGCGCCGGCCGTGACGGCCGACGAGGTCGCCAAAGCGCGCGCGGCGAAATGACGGTTCAGCGCTCCTCGCCGCTGAACACGAATTTCGGCATCTCCCATTTGTAGCGGATCGCCAGCATCCGGAAGCTGAGGCCGAGCGCGAAGGTCAGCAGGGTCCAGATTGGAGGGTTGAGGTTCAGCCCGAAGGCGGTGGCATAGAACAGTCCCGTCACCACGGAGACGCTGGCATAGAGCTCGCTGCGGAACAACAGCGGCACCTCGTTGCAGAGGATGTCGCGCAGCACACCGCCGGCGCAGCCGGTGATCATGCCGGAGACGATCACGATCGGCAGCGAGGCGTCGACCTGCCAGGCCACGTCGCAACCGGCCATGGTGAACACGACCAGCCCGATCGCATCGAGCACCAGGAAGGCGAGACTGAGCCGGTGAACCAGCCGCGCCAGCAGGATGGTGGCAAAGGCCCCGGCGGCGGCGACCGCGAGGTAGATCGGCTGCGCGACCCAGAGCAGCGGATAATGCCCGAGCAGCACATCGCGGATAGTGCCGCCGCCGAGCGCGGTGATCGCGCCCAACATGCAGACGCCGGCCCAATCCATGCTGCGCCGGCCCGCGGCCAGCGCCGCCGTCATCGACTGCGCCGCGACCGCGATGAACGAGAGCACGTGCAGCACCGAATCGGTGGGCGGCATGGTCCACATTGAAAAGGCCCCATGGAACGCGTTCGGAACCGCCGGGAATCGCGGTTCCTGCATGAACTGGTTGCAACATTGGCGCGGAACATCCTTACGCGCCAGCCATTGTCCCCTGCGTTCAGCTTTGGGGTGCTAACGGAGGAACTTTGAAATGGCTTACAACCCTGACGATCCGTATCGCGCCAACCTGACCGATGACGAAATCCGCCGTCAGGCGCGCCTAAACAGCCTGGACAACGAGCTGCAGCCGGATCCGGAACTCCAGGAGGGACCGGCCAGCGGCACCAAGGTCGCGATGTTCGCAGTCGCGGTAGCCGTGGTGCTGGGCGCGCTGTTCTATGGGTTGAACAACACGTCGGTCAATCAGGCTGGCACCACGCCGCCGACCCAGACCGCGCAGCAGACCCCGGCCAATCCGGCCGCGCCGCCTCCGGGCATGCGCGACGTGACGCCGAAGCCCAACAGCCAGCCCGGCATGACCACGGGCGCCGCACAGGCACAGCCGGCCAAGCCGCCGTCTGACATGAACAAGCCGGACATGAACAAGCCGGCGG
>CALRXG020000542.1:0-4974 GCA_943372075.1 Bordetella parapertussis
TTCCCGTCCTGGCGGCAGCTTGCGAGCGGCAATGCGCGCATCTTCCGCGAATTTCTGCAGGCGGTCCTCGAACGATCCGGGAGGCCGCGCCCTGTTGCGCTTCTTCTTGATCATGTCGCCTCCGCGTTGGAACCAGCAATCATTGGCACGCTCTCCGGGGGGCGTCGTTAACCCATGACATCGGGCTGATCTGAAATTGTCGCAGGAACGATCTCCGCCCCCGCGCGTAAAACCTTGCGTCCGCAGCCTTGCTCCCCGAAGGCGTCGGACCACTCCGGTGACGGGCCTCGGCGAATTTCATCGCCGGGGCCCGCATGACTTTCGCGAAAAACGGTCGGGGATACCGGCCAGGGAGAGGTAGCAATGGCGCATTCCAATCAGGGCATCGTGAAGGACGACAAGGGTCAGGAGCAGCCGGCCGACAAGGAGCGCGCGCAGGCCGCTCACAAGACCGATCCGCGACATTCGAAAACGCCCGAAGCGACGCGTGATCCGAGATTGAACGACGCGAGCAAGACGCCAGGCTCGGGCATGACGGCAGATGATCGTGGCGACGCCCCCACGGGCTGAACGGTGTTTCGCAGTGCAGTCGCCGCGGCAACGCGGCAGGAACGATGCTCCGGCTCGTCCGTTGGCCATGGGACACGAATGGAGATTCGATATGGCAATGGATGAGAAGGAGCTCGGAAACCTGATCGGCAGCGACAAGGTCGAGGGCACCGCGGTCTACGGATCCGACGAACGCAAGATCGGCTCGATCGAACGCGTGATGATCGACAAGACGAGCGGGCGGGTGTCCTATGCCGTGCTCGGCTTCGGCGGTATTCTCGGTCTCGGTAACGATCATTACCCGCTGCCCTGGCAATCGCTGAAGTACGACACGCGGCTCGGCGGCTACGTCACCGGCGTGACCGAGAGCCAGCTGCGCGGCGCACCAAAGTACGGCAGCGAGCGCGAATGGAATTGGGCCGATATCGGCACCACCCGCGCTGTGAACGACTATTACGGCGTGCCGCTGGTCTGAACAGCGGAGCTGTATGTGCCGCTGTCCGCGGCAAGCGCAGCGCACCCCTTTACGGTGCTCGAGGACGATAGCGTCGCGTCGCTGCGGCGTCTGTCCACTAGTGAACAGACGGCAATAGCTGTGCAATGTAACATACGTTATTGAAAATGCCCCGGCGGTTACCCGATTAAACATGCGGGGAGACCAATGTCGTTGGCGTCGCTTGTCCGGAAATTGGAGCAGTTCGTACGGCTATCGCCGGGTGACCACGCCATTCTCAATCGTGCGTCGACCGAGCGCGTCCGTCACTTCGGGCCGCGCGTCGATATCGTTCGCGAAGGTGAGAAGCCCAAGGACGTCCATCTGATCCTGTCCGGTTGGGCCTATCGATACAAGCAGCTCGAGGACGGCCGGCGTCAGGTGGTGTCGTTCTTCCTGCCCGGCGATATCTGTGATGTGAACGTCTTCATCCTGCGCGAGATGGATCATTCGATCGGCACCATCACCGCGGTGTCGATCGCCGATCTCTCGCGGGAGTTCTTCGACCGGGTCGCAGCCGGGCATCCGCGGATCGTCACGGCGTTCTGGTGGGAGACGCTGGTCAATGCCGCGATCCAGCGTGAATGGACCATGAGCCTCGGCCAGCGCACGGCGCTGGAGCGGATGGCCCATCTGCTCTGCGAGATCTGGCTCCGGTTGCGGCTCGCCGGCCTGACCCAAGGCGACAGCTGCGACTTCCCGCTGACCCAGGGCGATCTCGCCGACGCCACCGGGCTGTCCAAGGTCCACGTCAACCGAACCCTGCAGGAGTTGCGCGCCGGCGGCCTGATCGTGCTCAAGGGCAAGACCCTGGCCGTCCCCAATCTCGACCGGCTGATGCGCGTCGGCCTGTTCAACCCGAACTACCTGCATATGGACCACGAGGGGCGGCAGCTCGATGCCGTCGGGACGCCACCCGACGCGGCTGCGGGATGACAGGCAGCCATCTGCGCGGACGGCCCATTCTCGTCCACGGGCGGACGTGGGGGATCGGACGCCCACAACTTATCGCTGAGGCCTGGTTCGCTTAGGAACGGCTTCCTCGTCGACTTCGTTGGTCAGCATTGCCGCCGATAACTGCGGAGGCGATGGAATGGCGCGCTTCTACTTTGACATCAGGGATGGCACCGGGCTGTATCCGGATGAAGAGGGGCTGGAGCTCGCCAGCCTAAGGGCTGCGGAAATAGAGGCCGCCCGCAGCTTGGGCGAACTGGCTAGAGACCTCGCGACCCTGGACGAGCGGCACGATTTCGCAATCGAGGTGCGGACCGAAGGCGGCCCGGTCTTCAAGGTCGTCTTCGTTTTCGAGACGGACCACTCAACGCAATGAAGCCGCTTCGGTGGGCTGCGAAGCGCGCGCAGAGCGACCCCCGGCGCCGAAGGTCTTGCGGCACCGAGGGGCGCTACTCCCGATTTGCTTGGGGGCTGAGGTCGGGAGCTCGGAATCGACTCCCTGTGTTCGGCTTCGTTCCAAACGGCACGGCCAATCCTGTTCGCTGCGGGCACGTTTGGCATCCAAATGTATCGCAATGTGGCTGGGGTCGGCATCGTTCACGCCGGGCACCGGCCTCGGCCGGGACGAGGAAGCCCATGAGCGCGGCTCGTGCGGCGGCGAAGGGCGCGACGACGACTGCCGTGATACTGATTGAACCGTAGAGGTTGCGGTCTCCGGCCTCTCCCCATGCCGTGCCTGGGGAGAGGCTCATCTTTTGCCGTGACGAGCAAGATCGCCTTTCAGTGACTTTGCGTGGCTTTGCGACGGGTTCGGTTACTTGTTCGGTTACTTGCCTTCCGGCACCCAGGTCGTGCTCGCCTTGTCATACTTGAAGCCCGGTGCCGACTTCAGGCCGTCCTTGGTCTCGTTCAGGGTCAGCCACCATTTGTTATCCTTCTTCGCCGTCTTCACGGCGGTGAAGGGAACGATGACATCCTTCTCTCCGGCGCCGAGAAAGCCGCCGACGCCGATCACCAGACCGTTGACCTTGCCGGCCTTGTCGACCAGCACGTCGTCGATGTCGCCGATCTTGTTCTGCTGAGGATCATAGACCGACTGCTTGTAGTAGTTGGTGACGGTCCAGCTCTCTGCGGGCGCGGCCGACATCGTCTCCGCGGCATGGGCCGCTGTCATCATTCCGGTCGCAATCACACATCCTGCAATCAGCCTATTCATTCGTCTCTCCTCTATTTGAGGAAGCTGTAACCTCTCGCTGATGGAGAAGTTCCTCGCGCGCCTTCGTCTCGAGATAGCGAAGCAGCACGTCGGAGGGGCGAGCGATGAAGCGCGCGTGCTGTGCGCGTCAAGAAAGGAAAATCGCGAATAGGAACGACTGCCGATCCGACCGGTTGGCCCGCCAGTTACCTAACAGGAAGGAAACACAATGAGAGTCGCAAAGACAGCTTTGGCCGCGGCGTTTATTCTGGGATCGATCGCCGCCGCGAGCGCGCAGGGCGGAGGTGGAGGCGGCGGGGGTGGCGGCGGAGGCGGCAACTCGCCGGCTGCCACCAGCGGACAGGGCGCATCGAGCAGCCCGAGCTCGGCCAATCCCGGCGCAACGCAGAACGACACGAAGATGAAGGGCGGCGACTCAAAGATGAGGGACGGCAGCAAGATGAAGGATGGCAAGAAGTAGCACCTCTGCTCGAACGATTCATGTCGTCAGAATGCGAGATTATATCGTCACCCACACTGTCATCGCCCGGCTCGACTCGACCGGGCGATCCAGTACGCCGCGGCCCCATGCTCAAGCACTGCCGTCTCTGGAATACCGGTTCACCCGCATGCGCGGGCGATGAAGCCGAACGAGTGACCTGGCCTCATCCGTTCGCGCTCTTCACCACCACGAGATTGTCGTCCGTGGCCACCGGGTGGCGCTTGAGATGGTCGCGGCGCAGCGCGATCTCGTCGCGCACCAGTTCATAGCCGAGCTTGAACGTGTCGAGCCCGTCGCCGGAGACGGTGCCGTCGCGCAACCCGATCACGGCGCCGCGCAGGATCGCCTCGAGCTCGTCCTGCAATTCGTCGAGATGCTCGGCGCAGGTGGTGTGCTCGACGCGTTCGCCGATGTCGAGGATCCGCGCCGCCAGCTCGCTGGCCTTCTCCGGCGCGATGCGGGTGATCTTGGTGTAGATCCCGGCGAAGATCGAGCCGATGATGCTGAGCGCGGCGGCGCCGAGATACATCACGTCGCTGTAGCGGTCCATGAACGATTTGGTGTCGTCGTTGATGTATTCGGCGGCGCCCTGATGGGCGACAATGAAAGCGTCCTTGTCGGTCGGCGCCGGCTCGATCCTGGAGGCGAAGCCGTCGTTGAGCGCGAGCTCGGACTTGTTCTCGTAGACCAGGCGGGCTAGCTCGGCCGCCGTCGTGGTGGACATCGAGGATTGCGCGACCAGCAGCCATTCCAGGCCGATGGTGTCGACGTCGTCGTCGGGGATCGCAGGCGAGGCCGACAGCATGCCGGTCGAGACGGTCTCCTCCGAAATCGCCGGGTATTTGCGCGCCAGCGCCTTGGCCGCGTCGATCGCGTTCAGCGTGAAGCCGCCGGTGCGCTTGGCATACTGCTCGTAGGTCTTGTCCTTGACGATCTTCGAGGCATGCTCGATCGCGACCACCGCGGCAAAGCCGGAGGCGAACAGTTTGTCGAACGGCGTGTTCGGCGGCGCCTGCTGCACCCGCTGTGCCGCATCCGGGCTGTCGGAGATCTCGAGCGCGCTGCGGACGAGATTGACGCTGTTCTCGCCGTCACCGACCACCGCGATCTTCTTCTTCCTGAGTTCGGGCAGCGACTTGATCTTCTTGCCGCCGGGGCTGAGCACCAGCACCACGTCATGCTCCAGGATCGCGATGGCGCGGGCGCGCGGCGGCACCTTGGCGTCGGTGCGCAGGATTGCAAGCGATGCGTCGCGGCGATCGAACTGCGCCAGTGCCTTGG
>CALRXG020000543.1:0-4967 GCA_943372075.1 Bordetella parapertussis
AGTCGTGAGAGACAGGCGGACGTTCAAATCGCCGACGATTTTTTTAACGATTTCGCCACGCGGTTTCATCGCACCATTGCAGGCGTTCGGCGCCGAAAATCGCTGCGTAGCACGATGATTTGCAGGGAAATCGTTCGATGCGATCGGTGGCGCGCTATGGTCCAGCACGCGGCTCACGGAACTGTTATTGCCGTCCAGTGCGAACGAGGGCTGCGACGGATTGTCCGCTGCCGCCACGGTCGCGCGTCGTTGCGTCGAAGCAGCGCGGAGCCGTCGGTTGCCGGCTACGGCGTTTCGACTGCGAGGCTGACGATCTTCTCCCGCTGCAAACGGGCGATCAGCGAAGCGACGCTGTCCTTGTCCATGGCGCGGAACTGCAAGCGAAACATGCCGCCCTTCCCGTCGACGATCGAACCCTGGTAGTTGTCGAGCAGCGCAGTGATGTCGGCGATCCTGGCATCCGGTGTGAAACGTACCAGGATCCGCGTCGGCGCCGCCGCCACGCTGCCGCCGAGGTCGCGGGTGATCGGCGCACTGGGTGCCGGGCTGGAGCGTGCAACGGCTGCGCTCGGCGCGCTGCGTTGTTCGGTGGCATCCAGCGATGCCGTCTGGAACGAGGCCGGCTCGCTGCGCATCAGCACCGCGCCGATCACGCCTGCCTGCAGCAACACCAGGACCGCACCGAGGCTGGACGACCAGGCCAGCGTCCGTGGCGACAATTTCGAAAAGAACTCCGAGATGCGGGCCGACATCCGCGCCCCCACTGAAGGCTTGCGTTCAGGCTCGGCATCGATTGCGGCAAACAGCTTCTGCATGGCACGTGCAGAGGGCGCACCGAGGCTCTCGTTGAGGCCGATGGTCTCGGCATATTCCTCGCGGATGACGGCATATTGCCGTGCCAACTCCGGATCGCTCGCCAGCGCGTCCTCGACACGGCGCGCGTCGCGCGCGCTCAACGTGCCGGCCGCGTGCCAGGGCAGCAGCATCTCGACATCATCTGGCTCTTGACCCAGCACCTTCTTGCTCGCAGCCGTCATGGCCAACCTCGCTCGACGCCGGCTGCCTTGAGCAACTCGGCAAGTTTCTTGCGCGCATAGAACAAGCGCGTCTTCACGGTATTCTCCGGAATCCCCACGATCCCTGCGACGTCTTCGACGGATTTCTCGTGATAGTAGACAAGATCGACAATTTCCCGGTGTTCCGCCGACAGTCCCGCCAGGCACTTCCGCAGCGTGTCACCCGTGTCCTTTTTCTGCACCACCGTTTCCGGATCGTCGGACGTGTCCTCGATCGCGTTCGCGGCCTCATCGTCCAGTTCGGCGTCTTTCCGTCGCCGCAGCGAAGACAACGCCTTGAACCGGGTAATCGCCAGGAGCCAGGTTGAAACGGCGGATCGTCCCTCGAATTTCCCCGCCTGACGCCACACGTCCAGAAAGACCTCGCTGATGAGGTCCTCTGCCACCTGTTCGTTCCGCACCAGCCGAAGCCCGAAGCGGTACACCCTGACATGGTGCCGTCCGTACAGCACCTGCATGGCAAGCCGGTCGCCTTGAGCGATCCGAGCGATCAGAACCTCGTCTGAAGCCGCCTGTGTCGCGCTCAATGGCCGTCTCGCAAAGTTGGTCTGAGGGGGGTGGTGCGTGGTTCGACGCGAGAGCCAAGATTCTTCACATTACGGCAATGCCGTGGCTGCATGTGTGATCTATGACACAGTCGACGATCCAAATAAGGAATAATCGCCGAAGGTTCGTCTAACGGTATCATAGCACTAAGAACTCTCACAATCGCCGCCGTCGGCGGACCATATCAAGGCTTTGCCCGCAAGCCAGCACCGCCGCGAAGCCGGCAGTGGCAGAGACGCGCGGCATGATCGCTCCCATCCCGCTCCGGTGCACGGATTCCCCTTACGAAACAAGGGTGATGACCGAATTGCACCGGAACAGATTCGGTTCCAAAAGATACCAAACCTAAAGGCTTTCCCACGTAGATTTTCGCCGGATTCCACCAATGGCGAGACCATGGGCAGCGCTGCGTCGTCACTTCTGAGCCCGATCGCGGGCGCATCGGAAAGCGGCCGTCCCAAGCTGACGATCGAACGGCTGGCGCGCCGCGCCAAGCAGCGCCGCCAGATCCAATCGATGATCGCCTCCTGCTTCCTGCTCGATGCCGTCGTGCTGCTGATCTACGCACATGCCGGCACCACATCGGTTCTGGTCGCCGCCGGCTATGCGCTGACCGGCCTCTCGCTGGTGGCCGTCTATGTGCTGCTCTCGGAGCGAGGTTTTCACGAGCGTTTCCACGATCACTACCTGGTCGCGCCGCAATCGGCCATCAACATGGTGAACCTGCTGGTGTTCACCTACATCGCGCCGGAAGTCGGCGTATTATTCCTCTGCAACCTGTTCGTGGTGTTCGGCTTCGGCGCGCTGCGCACCTCGGCGCGACAGAGTGCTGTGGTCTGGACCGTCATGGTGTTGGGTCTGGCCGCGCTGTTCCTCGGCACCGACAAGGCGATCGGGATGCCGACAGCGACCCGGCCCGACCGTCTCGCCACCATGCTGGTGTTCGCGCTGACGATCGGGCGCTGCATGTATCTCGGCATCGTTTCGAGCTCGATGCAGCAATCGCTGTATCAGAGCGGCGTGAAGCTCAAGGAGGCCTACCGTCGCATCGAGGAGCTCGCCGAGCTCGATGAACTGACCGGCACGTCCAATCGACGCAGCATCATGCGCACGCTCGAGGAGGAGATCGCGCGCTGCGCCCGCAATGGCAGCTCCTGCGCGGTCGCGCTGATCGACCTCGACCATTTCAAGCGCATCAACGACGTCTACGGCCATCCGATCGGCGACGAGGCGCTGCGCACCTTCGCGATCGGCATGTTCGCCAATCTGCGCAGCATCGACCGCTTCGGCCGCTATGGCGGCGAGGAATTCCTGCTGGTGCTGCCCGACCTGTCGCAGGATCAGGCGATCCGTGCGCTCGAGCGGCTGCGCGCCATCATCGCCGATCTCGACTGGAGCGCATTCTCGCCGGGCATGCAGGTGACGATCTCCGCCGGCGTCACGACACTGCAACCGCGCGAAAACTCCGACACGTTGCTCGCGCGCGCCGATGGCGCGCTTTACACAGCCAAGGCGAAGGGACGCAACCGCATCGCCAGCGCCTGAATCCCTTCATTTTCCAAGTTCGGCGCCGGAGAATCCGTCGCCATTGCTCCAGGACAGAGTCATGAGTTCGAAGCCCGCGACCGCCCCAGACAGTCTGCTCGACGAGCTGCAGACAACCCTTGCCCACGGCACCGTCGCGCGCCGTGTCGAGACGCTGCGCCGCGTGACCGACCTCTTCATCAACGGCTCGGTGAACTACACGGACGAGCAGATCGTCCTGTTCGACGACGTCTTCCAGTGCTTGCTCGAGCACATCGAGAACTCGGCCAAGTCGCTGCTTGCCAACCGCCTCGCCCCGGTCGACACCGCTCCGCCGCAAACCATGCGGACCCTGGCATTCGATGACCTGATCGAGGTCGCGGGCCCCGTGCTGACGCTGTCGCCGCGGCTCGACGACGACACCCTGATCGAGACGGCGCGCAGCAAGAGCCAGGCCCATCTGCTCGCGATCTCCAACCGGAAGACGCTGAGCGGCGCCGTCACCGACGTATTGGTGCTGCGCGGCAATGACGAGGTGATCCAGAGCGCGGTCAACAATCCCGGCGCGGAATTCACCGAGCGCGGTTTCACCCGCCTGGTCAGCCGCGCCGAAGGCGACGACAATCTGTCGACCTGCGTCGGCCTGCGCCCGAACATTCCGCGGCATCTCTATCTCAAGCTGGTCGCCAAGGCATCGGACGCGGTCAGGCAGCGGCTCGAGGCCGCCAATCCGCAGCAGGCCAAGGAAATCCCGATTGCGGTCAAGGAAGCGACCCGGCGGGCCCGCTCGGCGCCCGCCGCCGTAACGCCCGATACCACGATCGCGCATGCGCTGGTCAAGTCGCTCTACCAGGACGGGCGGCTCGACGAATTCCAGCTCGCAGCCTTTGCCGAGGCCGGCAAGTTCGACGAGACCAATGCTTCGCTGGCTGCGCTTGCCAACGTTTCGGTCGGCGTCGCCGAGAACATGATGATCGAAACCCGCGCCGAGGGCGTGATGATCCTGGCCAAGGTCTCGGGCCTGTCATGGTCGACGGTGCGGGCGATCATCAATCTGCGCGACGACATCTCGGGCGGCGAGCCGACCGACCTGCAGGCTTGCAAGGACACCTATGAGCGGCTGCGGCCGTCCACCGCGCAGCAGGTGCTGCGCTTCCATCGCATGCAGCAATCCGCGCCCGCGGCCTGATCAGCCGACGGTCTCGTAGCCCGGACGAGCGAAGCGACATCCGTGGCCGCACCGCAGACCCATATTACTGCCCCGCATGTCGCTTCGCTCATGCGGACTATAGGCTAATAGCGTAACGCCCGTTTCCCCATCAGCGCACCGACGCTCGCGACGATCGCGGTCGCCAGCGTATACCAGGTGGCGACGAACAGCGGCGAGTCATCGGTACAGTGTGACGCGTAGACGGTCGCCGCCAGGCCCGCCGACAGCAACCCCGCGACGGCACCCGCGACCGCCGGCCGCGACGGCGCGCCCTGCCGCAGCCCATAGATCGCGCCGACCAGCAGCGGCAGCGACATCGCGGGGATCGCGGACATGCACGCCATCGAATTCTTGCCGATCAGACGCGTCATCATCGGCGTCCGCTGCGGCATCATCATCTCGCAGCTGATGGCGGCCACGAGGATGCCGGCCGGAATCAGCAGCCACCAGCCGAAGCCGCGCAGCGAGGCTTCCGGCCGCGACAGATGCAGGCTGACGGCAATCGCCGAGGCGGCGAGCGCCAGCGTGACCGCGAATTTCAGGTCGAAGAACGGATTGTGCATCGCAGTCATTACGTCCGGCCGCACGCCGAGCTCGGCGAAGAAGATCAG
>CALRXG020000544.1:0-4965 GCA_943372075.1 Bordetella parapertussis
GACGGAGAGAGTTTACCGTCCCAGCGCCAGCGCGATCAGGCCGAGCGTGCCGACGATCACGCGCCACCAGGCGAAGAACGTGAAGCCATGGCGGGTGACGTAGTTGAGGAACGTCCTCACCACGATCATCGCGACGACGAACGACACCACGAAGCCGACCGCGATCACGCTGAGATTATCTGAGGTGAAGTCGGCACGGTTCTTGTAGAAGTCATAGGCGAACGCGCCGACCATGGTCGGGATCGCCAGGAAGAACGAGAACTCCGCCGCCGAACGCTTGTCGGCGCCGAGCAGCATCGCGGCGACGATGCTGGCGCCGGAGCGCGACACGCCGGGGATCATCGCCAGGCACTGCGCGACGCCGATCCAGAAATACATCAGCAGCGGGAACCGGGTCGCATCGTCCTCGTACACTTTCAGGTCGAGCTGATCGACCCACAGCAGGACGGCGCCGCCGACGATCAGCGTGAAGCAGACCACCCACGGATTGAACAGGAATTCCTTGATGTATTTGCCGGCGATCAGGCCGATCACGACCGCCGGCAGAAACGCCACCAGCACGCCGATCACGAAACGGCGGTCGTCGGGATTGGAGAACATGCCGAGCGCCACGCGCCACAGCCGGCTGAAATAGAGCACGAGGATCGCGAGGATCGCACCGAGCTGAATCAGGATCGCGAAGCTCTTCCAGAAATTGCCTTCGCCAAGATTGAAGAAGCGCTCCGCGAGCAGCAGGTGGCCTGTCGAAGAAACCGGCAGGAACTCGGTGACGCCCTCGACGATGCCGAGAATCACCGCCCGCAGCATATCCGTCATCATGATCTGATCTGCCCTGTGTGGAAAACCGGATTCTTCTCGCTTATTCGCACATTGGCCGCAATCGCAAAAAATCGTCAGACAATGGGTTACCCGGCCGATTTGCTGGGCTATAGCGTTTTTGTGACCCGCGCCATCCGCGGGAATGGCTACTGCTTTGCGTGCCGACGCGACATAGAGACGATCGGGGCCAGTCTGGCCAAATCACCGGTCCAAAATCACCGGTCCAGGTCGCACAGGTTGATGGTTTCTTAAGCGCCGCGAAACTACCAAGGGCTTCATGTATACGCTGTATCACCACCCGTTCTGTCCGCATTCGCGATTCATCCGCCTCGTGCTCGGCGAGTATGGCCTCGATCTGCGCCTGGTGGAGGAACGGGTCTGGGAGCGGCGCGAGGCGTTCTTGGCGCTCAATCCGGCAGCGACCACGCCGGTGCTGATCGCCGAGGGCTTTCCGCCGATTCCGGGCGCGCCCATCATCACGGAATATGTCGACGAGACGCACGGCCTCGATGCCGGCGAGCGGCGGCTTTTGCCGACCTCTTCGGCCGAGCGCGTCGAGGTGCGCCGGCTGATGGCCTGGTTCAACGAAAAATTCTTCGAGGAAGCCTCCAACCCGCTGGTGACCGAGCGGATCTACAAGCGCTTCATGAGCGAGGACAACGGCGGCGGTCCGCCGGCGCCCGACATCATGCGCGCCGCCAAGGTCAATGTGCGCTATCATCTGAGCTATATCGGCTGGCTGGCGAAGACGCGGAACTATCTCGCCGGTGACCGCCTCACTTACGCGGATCTCGCCGCCGCGGCACATCTCTCGGCGATCGACTATCTGGGCGACGTGCCATGGAGCGAGGACGACGCGGCAAAGTCGTGGTACGCGCGGGTGAAGTCCCGCCCGTCGTTCCGCCCGCTGCTCAGCGAGTGGCTGGCGGGGGTGCCGGCGTCGCGCACCTATGTGGACCTCGACTTCTGAACCCAGCGGTCAGGCTCTCTCCCTCCGATCTCAAGGCAGCACTGCAACGCGAGGCGCGGGCGCTCGGCTTCGATAGCATCGGCATCACCGGTCCTGATGCGACCAGCGAAGCCGGGAAGTATTTTCTGGCGTTTCTCGGCTCCGGCGGCCATGGCGACATGGACTGGCTCGCCGCCAATCCGGAGCGCCGCGCCGATCCGCGCGTGCTGTGGAGCGGCGTGCGCTCGATCATCATGCTCGGCGTCAATTACGGGCCGGACGATGATCCGCTGAAGCTCCTGGCGCGCCGGTCGCAGGGCGCGATCTCGGTCTATGCGCAGGGCGACGACTATCACGACGTGATCAAGAAGCGGCTGAAGCTGCTGGCGCGCTGGCTTGCCGCCACCACCGGCGACGAGGTGAAAGTGTTCGTCGACACCGCGGCCGTGATGGAGAAGCCGCTGGCGCAGGCGGCGGGGATCGGCTGGCAGGGCAAGCACACCAATCTCGTCTCGCGCGCGTTCGGCTCCTGGCTTTTTCTCGGCGCGATCTATTCCGCGACCGAATTGCCGCGCGATGAGGCCGACATTGACCGTTGCGGCAGCTGCCGCGCCTGCCAGGACATCTGCCCGACCGCGGCGTTTCCCGCGCCCTACAAGCTCGATGCGCGGCGCTGCATCTCGTATCTGACGATCGAGAACAAGGGCCCGATCCCGCACGAATTCCGCAAGAGCATCGGCAATCGCATCTATGGCTGCGACGATTGCCTCGCGGTGTGCCCATGGAACAAGTTCGCGCAAGAGGGACGCGAGCAGAAACTCGCCGCGCGCGATGCGTTGCGGGCGCCTGATCTCGCCGATCTCGCGCGGCTCGACGATCCGGCGTTCCGCGCGCTGTTCAGCAAATCGCCGGTCAAGCGCATCGGCCGCGACCGCTTCATCCGCAATGTGCTGGTTGCGATCGGCAATTCCGGCGACGCCGGTCTCGCCGGCGAGGCGCGGCGCCTGCTCGACGACACAAGCCCGCTGGTGCGCGGCGCGGCGGTGTGGGCGCTGTCGCAACTGATCGAGCGCGATGCGTTCGCAGCACTGGCGTCGCGGGCCGGCGGCGAGCCCAACATCACGGTGCAGCAGGAGTGGCGCGCGGCGGCCGCCTCTTGATTTCATCGCGCCGTTCCCGTCATGGTCGCCCGCCATGACAAACCAGCCTTTCTTCACCCGGCACGGCGACGGCTTCATGCCGACATCGGTTGCCAACGGTCCCTGGAGCCCGGAATCGATGCACGGCCGCGTCGTGATCGGCCTGCTCGGCTTCGTCATCGAGGAGCGCCACAGCTCCGACGATTTCGTGCCCGCGCGGCTGACCGTCGACATGTTCCGGCTGCCCAACATCACGACGCCGGTCGAGGTGACGACCAAGCTCGTGCGCGATGGGCTCCGCATCAAGGTGATCGAGGCCGAGTTCATCTCCGGCGGCACCAGCATGGCGCGCGCCTCCTGCCAATTGTTGCGCCGGACGGAAAATGCGCCGGGCAATGTGTGGTCGCCGCCGAACTGGCAGGTGCCGGCGCCCGCAGAGATTCCGAAGCCGGCCGATCCCAGGCTCGGCATGAACGGCAAGTGGGAAACCCGGCCGATCACCGGCCGCATGGGTTCGCTCGGCGAGCGCAGGCTCTGGATGAGCGAGGTGCGCGAGCTCGTCGCCGGCGTGAAGATGACGCCGTTCGTCCATGTCGCGACCGGCGCCGATTTCGCCAGCCCCTTCGCCAATGCCGGCGACCAGGGCCTCGGCTACATCAACAGCGACGTCACGATCTATCTGCACCGTTTGCCGGTGACCAACTGGATCGGCTTCGAGGTCGTCAACCACCATGCCACCGACGGCATCGCGATCGGCGAATGCTGGCTCTATGACGAGCAAGGCCCGATCGGCACCTCCACCGTGGCGGCGCTCGCCCAGCGCAAGCCGATGAGCAACCCGCCGCCGCCGTAGGCTTTCACCGCCGTCATTCCGGGGCGATGCGTAGCATCGAGCCCGGAATCCATCGGGCCACAGAGGCGAACGGAGAAATGGATTCCGGGCTCGCGCTTCGCGCGCCCCGGAATGACGACGGATGGAGCGCCGCGCAGCTCAATCCAAATGCCGCTTCATCTCGTCTCGCGCCCGCAGCGCTATGCCCTGCTTGCCGACGATCTTGGCGATCCGCTCCGGTGCGAAGTTCAGGTCGACGAAGGCGGGCGCGGTGTTGGCAACCTCGTGGTACTCGGTGATCTTGCCGTCATGCAGCCGCATGATCGCGACGCCCTCGAACATCGCACGCGCCCCCTTGGCCTCCGGCAGGGTCGAGCGATAGCTGAACGTGTAGCGCGCGTAGAGCGTCGTGCCGTCGCTGACGGGATCATGCATGACCCAGCGGAAATCGGTCGCGGTCCGATAGAACCAGTCGTCGATCATCTCGGCGATCTTCGCGTGCCCCTCGAACGCACCGTAGAACACGTCGTGATAGACGCCGTCCTCGGTGAAGAGATCAGCGAAAGCGTTGCCGTTGCGCTGTTCGACCGCGTCGCAGAACGCGCGCAGCATCGTTGTCGTGTCCATTGGCATCTCTCCAGGCTCCTCGCTTCTCCTTCCCTCTCCCCTTGTGGGAGAGGGTGGATCGAATGAGCGAGAGCTCATTCGAGACGGGTGAGGGGTCTGTCTCCGCGGAGAGAACCCCTCATCCGGCACGGACTACGCATAGCCTATGCGTAGCATCGGCGTCCTTTGACGGCGGCCAAAGGCCGCCTATGGCCACCTTCTCCCACAAGGGGAGAAGGAAAAGCGCTACCCGATCTCCGCCACCGCGGCGATGATCCGGGCGATGTCCTGCGGCCGCGAGAGGCGGTGATCGCCGTCCTGGATCATGGTCAGCACCACATCCTCGGCCGGCAGCCGGTGCACCAATGCGAACGCATGCTTCCACGGCACATCGGGATCCTGCGCGCCCTGCAGGATGCGCACCGGGCAGCCGACGTCGATCTTGGCTCCGAGCAGCAGATGGTTGCGGCCGTCCTCGATCAAATTGCGGGTGATCGGATAGGGCGAGCCGTCGCCATATTCCGACGGCCGCAGCCACATGCCCTTGGTCTCGATCTCCTGCCGCACCTCCGGCGGAAATCCCTTCCACATCAACTCTTAGGTGAAATCGGGCGCCGGCG
>CALRXG020000545.1:0-4961 GCA_943372075.1 Bordetella parapertussis
CAAGGCGAGCCGCACAAACTCATGCCGCTGATCCATTACCGACACCTCATTCCAGGGCATGGACGGCCTCCCGAATCGACCAATCCAGCCCATGTTGATGTGTCAGCTATGTCTCCGAACACCCGTCAGTGATCTGTCCGGGCTAAACAGTTGTCCCGGCCATCCACGTCTTTGTCGCCGCGAAGCAAGACGTGGATGCCCGGCACAAGGCCGGGCATGACGGTGTCGCAGTTCACCGCGTCAGCTTCTTGTACTTCACGCGGTGCGGAATGATGCTGTCCTGGCCGAGCCGGCGCATCTTGTCCTTTTCGTAGTCCTGGAAGTTGCCCTCGAACCATTCGACATGGCTGTCGCCCTCGAAGGCCAGGATGTGGGTCGCGATGCGGTCGAGGAACCAGCGATCGTGGCTGATGATGACGGCGCAGCCGGCGAAATCCTCCAGCGCCTCTTCGAGCGCGCGCAGCGTATCGACGTCGAGGTCGTTGGTCGGTTCGTCCAGCAGCAGCACGTTGGCGCCGGACTTCAGCATCTTGGCGAGATGCACGCGGTTGCGCTCACCGCCGGACAGCGCACCGACCTTCTTCTGCTGGTCGGCGCCCTTGAAGTTGAACGACGAGCAGTAGCCGCGCGAGTTGACTTCCTTCTTGCCGAGCAGGATCAGCTCGTTGTTGCCGGAAATCTCCTCCCACACCGTCTTCTTGCCGTCGAGCGCGTCGCGCGACTGGTCGACATAGCCGAGATGAACGCTTTCACCGACGGTGATGGTGCCCTTGTCGGGCTCCTCCTGCTTGGTGATCATCCTGAACAGCGTGGTCTTGCCGGCGCCGTTGGCGCCGATCACGCCGACGATGCCGCCCGGCGGCAGCTTGAACGTCAGATCCTCGATCAGCATGCGGTCGCCAAAGCCCTTGCTGAGGCCTTCGAAGTCGACGACGTTCTGGCCGAGCCGTTCGGCGACCGGGATCGTGATCTGCGCGGTCTGGGTCTGCTTTTCGCTGGCCTGCTTCAGCAGTTCCTCATAGCGCTGGTAGCGCGCCTTGGACTTGGCCTGACGTGCCTTGGGCGAGGATGCGATCCACTCCTGCTCGCGAGCCAGTGTCTTCTGATGCGCGGCGTCCTCGCGGCCTTCCTGCTCCAGCCGCTTCTGCTTCTGCTGCAGCCAGGATGAATAATTGCCCTCGTAGGGAATGCCGCGGCCGCGGTCGAGCTCGAGGATCCAGCTCGTGACGTTGTCGAGGAAGTAGCGATCATGGGTCACGATCAGGATCGCGCCGGGATAGTTGCGCAGATGGCCTTCCAGCCACGACACCGACTCGGCGTCGAGATGGTTGGTCGGTTCGTCGAGCAGCAGCAGTTCCGGCTGGTCGAGCAGCAGGCGGCACAGCGCGACGCGGCGGCGTTCACCGCCCGAGAGCTTGGTGACATCGGCATCGTCGGGCGGGCAGCGCAGCGCGTCCATCGCCTGGTCGACCTTGCTGTCGAGATCCCACAGGCCCTGGGCCTCGATCTCGTCCTGCAGCTTGGTCATTTCGTCAGCCGTCTCGTCCGAGTAGTTGACGGCCAACTCGTTGTAGCGGTCGAGGATCGCCTTCTGCTTGGCGACACCCTGCATGACGTTCTCGCGGACCGACAGCGAGGCATCGAGCTGGGGCTCCTGCTCGAGGTAGCCGACACGGGCGCCCTCGGCGACCCAGGCCTCGCCGTTATATTCCTTGTCGAGGCCGGCCATGATCTTGAGCAGCGTCGACTTGCCCGAGCCGTTGACGCCGAGCACGCCGATCTTGGCGTCCGGGTAGAAGCTCAGATGGATGTTATCGAGCACCTTGCGGGTCGGGTACGCCTTGGTCAGACCCTGCATGAAATAGATGAACTGGCGAGCCATCCGCTGTCCCTGGAATTGATCCGATGTGTGGAAATTTTGCTGCCGCCGATGTAACGGCCGGCCCCCGAAAGCGCAACCGCGGGCCGGGCGTTTTCCATCCGTTCACCACGTTTCATCGGTGCGCCACGGATGATTACGGGTTGGACACCATGTGTGCGCCGAATCACGACAATTGAAACCATCTTTTAATAAATCAGGCCAAAACTCGTTCTCAACGCCGAAAAAACGGCGGTTTTCGCGGCAGAACCGCGACCAAGACAGTTGAGGCCACGTCATGGCTACCATTATTTCAGCACCTATCTCGCGCCCGGCAATCAAGGGCGAGGCGACGCTGCTCGCCGAATTCCGTGCCTTTTGGCGTGCCTTCTTCGTCAAGGCCTTCAATCCCTACCGCCCGGAACTGCACTATATGCGCGGCCCCGGTCCGGCCTGCCGGGCCAAGCAGATGGCGCTGTCGCCGGCGGTCCGATCGATGCTCGCCGATATCCGGACCGCCAAGGCGCACAAGCCGTCCCGTCCGGCATGACGGTCGCCGATTTTTGAAACCGCGGCCGCTTGCGCGCCTGCCGATTGCGCGCGACCATGACGGGTATTGCGACGGTTGATCTCCCGCCGTCGTCCTCACCCTGATTGGACTTCCGATGACGCGGCTGCGCTGTGCAATCCTCGACGACTATTTCGACATCGCGCTGTCGCTGGCCGACTGGCCCGCGATCAAGGACCGGGTCGACGTCACCGTGTTCGACAAGCCGTTCGCCAGCGAAGCCGATGCAGCCGGCGCGCTGAAGGACTTCGAGATCATCTGCGCGATGCGCGAGCGCACCCCGTTCCCGAAGAGCCTGCTCGACGCATTGCCCAAGCTGAAGCTCCTGATCACGTCGGGCATGCGTAACGCCGCGATCGACATGGAGGCCGCCAAGGAGCGCAAGGTGGTGCTGTGCGGCACCCAATACAGCCGCGATCCCACCGCGCCCCTGGCCATGGGCTTGATCCTGGAACTTACCCGCGGCATCGGCCGCGAGAATGCGCGCATGCACGCCGGCGAGGCGTGGCAAACGTTTGCCGGCACCGAGATCGAGGGCAAGACGCTCGGCGTCATCGGCCTCGGCAAGCTCGGCAGCAAGGTCGCCGGCATGGCCAAGGTGTTCGGCATGAACGTGATCGCCTGGAGCCCCAACCTCACGCCCGAGAGGTGCAAGGAGGCCGGGGTCGGCTACGCCAGCAAGGACGAGCTGTTCGCGACATCGGACATCATCACCATCCATGTGGTGCTGAGCCCGCGCTCGCGCGGACTGGTCGGCGCCGCCGACCTCGCCCGCATGAAACCCCAGGCCTATCTCGTCAACACGGCGCGCGGGCCGATCGTCGACGAGGACGCGCTGCTTGCCGCGCTGCGCGACAAGACAATCGCCGGTGCCGGCATCGACGTGTTCTCGGTCGAGCCGCTGCCGGTGGATCACCCACTGCGCAAGCTCGACAACGTCGTGATCACGCCGCATCTCGGCTACGCAACCCGCGAGAGCCTGCAGGCGCATTATCAGCAGATGGTCGCCTGCATCGACGCCTTCACCAAAGGCGGCGAGCCGCCGCGGCGCCTCGCCTGATCGCAGCATTCGTCGCGACTAAAGCGGGATAAGCTCTGATTGAATCGGCTTGGCGCGGTCTCGGTTCACCTCTCCCCGTTGGGGAGAGGTCGGATTGCGCCGGCGATGCGAAGCTTCGCCCAGTGCAATCCGGGTGAGGGCTCTTGCTCTCTCGATAGACCGTAACCCCTCACCCGATTTGCTGCGCAAATCGACCTCTCCCAGGTAGGGCTATCGCATATGACATCTAAGGGCTCTGGAACTGACGTTTCCACATCGTCATGCCCGGGCTTGTCCCGGGCATCCACGTCTTGTTTTCTTGTGAAGGAAGACGTGGATGGCCGGGACAAGCCCGGCCATGACGGCGTTCACATGGGCTGCTCACACCATATGCGATAGCCCTGCTCTCCCAAGGGAGAGGTGAACTATCGACGCCGCTCCAGATCAACCTAATCTCATCATGCTCTAGCCGAGCCAGCGGAACGCCCGCTCGAGCTCGGCACGGCCGTTGCGGTCGTACCAGCGGCCGTGGGCGAGGATGATCCGCTCCGGGTCCCACCCGACCATGCAGGCGACGGCAGCCTTTAGTGCCGCCTTGTCGCGCCGGAACGTCAATCGCATGTCGCGCGGCGTGCTGCCGTCCGGATCGCGCACGCCGCCGATCCAGGTCAGCAATCGCATCAACGGCGAACCAATTCGCGCGGCTTCGAAATTCTCGATCAGGTCGGTCAGCAGCAAGGTCCGTGACTTCAGGTGGAAGAACAAAGCCTCCGTCATGTAGCTGCCGGCAACCGGTAGCGTTGCAATCCACTCATCCCATGGGTAGCCCGATCGCCGTTCCAACGGCTCGCCATTGAGGGCCAGCCGATCGCCGGCCTGCTGTGCGATCCCTCGCGCGAGAAAGACGCGCGCGTCGGGGTAGGCCGCATGCCATTCAGGGATCCACCAATAGTGCAGGCGGTTCGGCCCGATGATCCAGCGCGGCGTGCCGAGACGGGCAATCCCGGCCTTGAGCTCGTCGACCAACGGGGTTGGCGAGTGAATGAAGAGCTGCGCGCCGGGCAGGCGCAGGATCGTTGCGCGGGTCGGAAACGGCATCCTGAAGCCGCGCGGGCCGAACCGGATCACCGGGCCGTCGACGATCCACACATCGTCGGCGACCGGCTTCGGCGTGTTCAGCGGCGGATAGGTCAGGCGGGTTTCCTGCCGAGCTTCTTGCATCGCATGCCTCATAGCGGCAACGTCGAAACAGACTGGCAGGTTGCAACAAAAAAAGGGCGCACCGTTGGCGCGCCCTTTTCAACAATCAATTCGCCTAGTTGACCTAGCGCACCGTCACCGGCGCGGGCAGCGGCTGCACCGAGGTCGGCTGCGTCCCGGGCAGCGGCGCGACCTGAGCCTGCGCAGGAGCCATCGGGTTCGGCGGCGGCGCCGCGGAAGCCGTCGTCGTGCCCGGGGCTGCGCCGCCGGGCAGCACCACCACGCGGGTGCCGACC
>CALRXG020000546.1:0-4946 GCA_943372075.1 Bordetella parapertussis
CCAGGTCGAGCGCAAGGGCAGGGTCAAGCTCTATGTCCGCCGCGTCTTCATCGCCGACGACGCAGAGCTGTTGCCGGCATATCTGCGCTTCATCCGTGGCGTGATCGACAGCGAGGACCTGCCGCTCAATATCTCGCGCGAGATGCTGCAGAACAATCCGCAGCTCGCCCAGATCCGCAGGGCGGTCACCGGCCGCGTGATCGGCGAGTTCGAGACGCTGAGCGAGAAGCAGCCCGAGACCTTCGCCAAGATCTGGGACGCGTTCGGCTCCGTGATCAAGGAAGGCATCTACGAGGATTTCGAGCGCCGCGAGAAATTGCTGGCGCTCGCACGCTTCACCACGACAGCGGGCGAGAAGCGCTCGCTGAAGCAATATGTCGACGATTTCAAGCCGAACCAGACCGAGGTCTATTACCTGGTCGGCGACAGCGTCGAGCGGCTGAAGTCGAACCCGAAGCTGGAATCGGCGCGTGCCCGCGGCATCGAGGTGCTGCTGCTGACCGATCCGGTCGATGCGTTCTGGACCTCGGCGCCGCTCGAGTTCGGCGGCAAGCCGTTGAAGTCGCTGAGCCAGGGCGATATCGATTTCGGCCTGATCCCGCTCGCTGATGACAAGGACGACAAGAAGGACGAGCCCGCGGCCGACGCCGCGACCACGATCGCGGTGATCAAGGATGCGCTCGGCGAGCGCGTCTCCGACGTCCGTGCCTCGCAGCGGCTGACCGCGAGCGCGTCGTGCCTGGTCGCCGGCGGCGATGCGCGCGACCGCGCGCTGGAGCGGCTGCTCGCCCAGCAGAACCGGGGCGAGCTCACCAAGCCGGTGCTCGAGATCAACCTGCGCCATCCGCTGGTCGCCGCCCTTGCGACCGACACGGCGCAGGCCAGGGACCTCTCGCTCCTGCTGTTCGAGCAGGCGCAGATCCTCGACGGCGAGATGCCCGACGATCCCGCCGAATTCGCCAGCCGCCTGAACCAGCTCGTGCTGCGCGGGCTGGCGAAGGGGTAGCACCGCTCAGCTGATCGTGGCGGCGTCCGGCTGCGGATTGCCGAGATCATCGGTCGGCACCAGCTGCTGGGTGAAGGCCGAGACATAGGCCGCCCATTCCGGCTCGCCGAGATCGACCATGACGGCGCCGTCCTGCCAGATATCGTTGTGGTCGTTGGAATCATCTCCCGGGCGATGGATGAAGCCCTTGGTCGAGCCCTGGTTGAGATGGACGTCGTGCAGGCCGTTGCCCTGCGCGTAGAAGCGGCCGAAGATGTAGACGTCTCGGTTCTCCTGATGCGCGCGCGACAACAGCCGTTTCAGCGTCGCCGCCGGCTCGGTGTCGTCGGATCCGTCCATCACGTCGCTGTCGCGCCATTTGCCGGTCTTGTCGAGCAGATTGCTGCGCAGGAAATCCAGCGCCGGCAATTTCTTCTGCCCGGTCAGATCCTGCGAGCCGCCGCCAGCGGCCGCGAGCGTCTGGATGATCGGATGGCGGAAGTCGAACACCAGCTTGTACTTCAACAGATCGTCCGCGTCATTGGTGCCGACATTGATGGCAACGTCCCATTGCCCGCCGTCGACATCGAGATTGCAATGCAGGTGATATTGCGTCTCGTGCCCGCGGTGCGACGGCTTCAGCTTGGGCTCGGAAGTCACCTTGGTCTTGACGTATCCGTAGGCGAGGGTCACGGCGCTATCCTTTCCGGTTCAGGCGGGCGTTTTTCCAAACTACAACCTGAGATCAGACGCGCGCGTGAAGCGGCCCACATTGCGCGGCGGGTTTTTCAGCGTCGTGCGCGCATGCAGGAAGCCTCCGTCGATGCCGGAGGCTTGCGTCTTGACAAGCGGCTCAGATATTGATGTTATGTTATAACATTACATTCAAGCGAATGCCGCATGCCCCGCCGCCGCCTGTCCCTCCAGCAACTGTTTGATCTCGATGCAAAAACTCCCCGTCACCATCTTGTCCGGCTTCCTCGGGGCTGGAAAGACCACTTTGCTGAACCACGTCCTGAACAACCGCCACGGCCTGACGGTTGCGGTGATTGTGAACGACATGAGCGAGGTGAACATCGACGCCGACCTCGTTCGCGATGGCGGTGCGAACCTGTCCCGGACTGACGAAAAACTGGTCGAGATGAGCAATGGCTGCATCTGCTGCACGTTGCGCGACGATCTCCTCAAGGAGGTCCGCGCGCTCGCCGAGAGCCGTCGCTTCGACTACCTGCTGATCGAATCGACCGGCATCTCCGAGCCGCTGCCGGTTGCCGCGACCTTCGAGTTTCGCGATGAGCATGGCGAGAGCCTGTCCGACGTCGCCCGGCTCGACACCATGGTCACGGTGGTCGATGCCGCCAATCTGCTGAAGGACTACGCCTCGACCGACTTCCTCTCCCAGCGCGGCGAGGCGCTCGACGGCGACAAGCGCACGCTGGTCGATCTCCTGGTCGAGCAGATCGAGTTCGCCGACGTCATCGTGCTGAACAAGACCGATGCCGCGACGCCGGCGCAGCGCGAGGCCGCCCGCACCATCGTGCGCGCGCTCAACCCGGATGCCGACATCGTCGAGGCGAGCTTCGCGAACATCCCGTTCGACCGCGTGCTCGACACCGGTCGCTTCGACCATGAGCGCGCGCAGCAGCATCCGCTCTGGCACAAGGAGCTCTATGGCTTCGCCGAGCATGTGCCGGAGACCGAGGAATACGGCATCACGAGTTTCGTCTATCGCGCGCGGCGTCCGTTCGATCCGGTGCGTTTCCATTCTTTCCTGCGCGAGAGCTGGCAGGGCGTGATCCGCGCCAAGGGCCATTTCTGGATCGCAACCCGGCCGGATTGGTGCGGCGAGATGAGCCAGGCCGGCGCGATCGTGCGCACCGAAGGGCTCGGCTCCTGGTGGGCCGCGATCCCGCGCGAGCGCTGGCCGGATCATCCGGACTGGAAGCTGATGATGCAGCGAAGCTGGAACGATCTCTATGGCGACCGCCGCCAGGAGCTGGTCTTCATCGGCTCCGGAATGAACCAGGACGACATTCGCCGCCGCCTCGATGCCTGCCTCATCGCCGGCAAGCCCGGCATGGACCCGCAAGCCTGGCAAAAGCTACGCGATCCGTTTCCGCCGTGGCGCCGGGCGGGCGAGGCGGCGTGATGCGGTAGCCGCAGCGCACCATCTCCGTCATCCCGAGGAGCGCGAAGCGCGTCTCGAAGGATGAATCGGCCTGGCTGGTGGCGGTCGATCCTTCGAGACGCGCTTCGCGCTCCTCAGGATGACGGGACTCCACTCCGGGCTGCGGTTCAAAACCTGCCCCAACCCGCGCCGTATCTGCTAGTGAGTCCTGCAGAGATGGAAACGGCGCGGCGTTGCGATGGCGGGCGGCAGCGAGATCTTCTACGGCAGCATTCCGGTGTTTCGCGGCTTCGCTCGTCTGATGGACCCGGCGCTGTACGCCTCCTTGCCCGATGACTGGTCGGTCGGCGTCGCCGACATCGTCGAGTCGACCAAGGCGATCGCGGCGCAGCGCTACAAGGCGGTCAACATGGCCGGTGCCGCGGTGGTTGCGTCGGTCACCAATGCGCTGGAGGGCCGCGAATTCCCGTTCGTGTTCGGTGGCGATGGCGCAAGCTTCGCGGTCGCGCCGGCCGATCTCGCCAGCGCGCGCGAGGCGCTGGCCGCGACCGCGCGCTGGGTGCGCGACGACCTCGATCTCGTGCTGCGCGTCGCGCTGGTTCCGATGTCGGCGATCCGCGCCGTGGGCGCCGACGTCCGCGTCGCGCGGTTCGGGCCGTCGGCCAATCTGTCCTATGCGATGTTCTCTGGCGGCGGGCTGGCCTACGCCGACGCCGCGATGAAGCGCGGCGAGTTCGCGATCGATCCGGCGCCCGAGGGCACGCAGCCCGATCTGTCGGGCCTGTCCTGCCGCTTCGAGGTGATGCCGTCAGCGCGCGGTGTCATTCTCTCGGTGTTGGTGCTGCCGGCGCAAGGCGCCGATCCCACCGCCTTCCGCAAGGTGATCGAGGACATCGTCGCCCGCGTCGAGAGGAGCCCCGATGCCGGACGGCCGGTGCCCGCGAGCGGTCCGCCGCTGCGCTGGCCGCCGCAGGGCATGGAGTATGAAGCGCGCGCCCGGCGCAGCGGCCCGCTGGTGCTGCGGCGCGCAGCCGTGCTCGCATTCACGCTGTGGGCCTACGCGCTGATGCGCTTCAACGTTCCGATCGGCAAGTTCGTGCCGAAGGCCTATGTGCGGCAGCTGGTCGAGAACTCCGACTTCCGCAAATTCGACGACGGCCTGCGCATGATCCTGGATTGCACGCCGGAGCTCGCCGCCGAGCTCGCGCAGCGCCTCGCCGCCGCCGCGGCGCAGGGGATCGTGCGCTACGGCCTGCACGAGCAGGACGCCGCGATGATGACTTGCTTCACGCCGTCGGTGATGCGCGCCGACCACGTCCATTTCATCGACGGCGCCCGCGGTGGCTATGCCTCAGCCGCCACCGCGCTGAAGGCGCGGGCGGTTACTCCCGCATAGCCAGCAGTGTCAGATGATCCCACCAGGAATTCTCGGCGATCTCTTGCGAGATGATCTGAAATCCCGCGGCCGCGATCTCGCACGCAATGTCCTCGGCCGGCAGCAGCGTTCGATAGGTGATGCCGTCCCTGCGCAGGGTGCGGGTCGCGGCATCATATTGCGCGCGAGCATCGTGCGATTTCGGCAGGCCGCACATCGTGCTGACGAGAAGCATGCCGCGCGGTCGCAGCACCCGCTTCACCTCGGCTAGTCCACGCCGGCGATCTGCACCGATCAGGCAATGAAGGCAATTGCCGTCGATTGAAATATCGAAGCTGCCAGCGTCGAACGGCATGGCGCAGACTTCGCCGTCGTGAAACGCTCCCGCGAGCGAAGCGGCGGTGAATAACTCCCGCGCCCAGCCGATGGCTTCCCGCGAGATGTCGATGCCCTCCACC
>CALRXG020000547.1:0-4929 GCA_943372075.1 Bordetella parapertussis
CGTGGTGGCGCGAATCGGCGAGGGGAGCGGCCCGGCGATCGTGGTCTCGACGCCGCTGACCGGCTGGTACGATTGTGTCTGCGAGCGCGGGCCGGGCATCGCCAATTTCCTGGCGCTCGCCCGCACCGTCGCCGCGCAAAAATGGCCGGGTCAGTACGTCTTCGTGGCGACCGTCGGCCACGAGATCGGCCATGGCGGCATGGAGCTGTTCCTGAAGCACGGTGCGCCGCCGCCGAAAGACACTTTGGCCTGGGTGCATTTCGGCTCGTCGAACGCATGCTACGCCTTCACCGAGCGGGCGCAGGGGGCGGTCAAGACAGCTCGGGCCGACGGCGAACGCGTGCTGGTGCTGAGCCCTTCAATGGTGGCGCTGGCCGGCGAGACGATGGGCGCCATCGAGGCCAAGCGGATGGTGGCGGAGAAGCAGGCCGTCGGCGAATTGCGCGACGTGCGCGCGGCGGGCTATCCGAACTTCATCGGGCTTGCCGGACGGCATCACGGCTTTCATACGCCGGCCGATGATCTCGCCTCGACCGGCCCCGAGATCCTCGAGCCGGTAGCGCGCGCCTTCGTCGACGCGGTGCGCAAGGTCTCCGAACGCGGCGTGCACGCGTTCGGATCACCATGATGGTCGGATCACTCAGTCCTGATAGCTGTTGCCGTAGAAGCTGCGCTGCTGCTGGTAGTACGGCCGCGGCTGATAATAGCCCTGCGGGGCCGGCGCGTAGCCCTGGTTGCCGTACTGGCTGTAGCCCTGCGCATCGTAGACGCGGCGGCTTGACGGCGGCGCCGGATAACGCCGATCGGTCGAACTGCCGTCGGCCGGATAGATGTAGCCGTCGTCGGCGCGAGCCTGCGCGGGATACTCGCGCGGCTGCGGAGTCAGGACGACGGGGTCGCCGGCCGCGGCGGTGCCGTACTGCTCGTCCTGCGGCGCGCGGCGAGCGACCGCGGTGCCATTGCGTCCCCGCGGATTGCGCGCCAGCGCGACCTGGGACGAGCCGGTCAGCGTCACCGTGGTGTTGAGCACGCCTTCCTTCTGGACCAACGCGTAAAGCGTCGAGGCGTTGTCGCGCGATAGCCGCACGCAGCCATGCGAGGCCGGGGTGCCGAGACGGCCCACCGAATCGGTGCCGTGGATCGCATGCCCGATCTTGGTGAAGAAGATCGAGTGCGGCATCGGCGCGTCGTCGAATTCCTTGGAGTAGTGGTCCTCTTCCATGCGGAAAGCGCGGAACGTGCCGTTCGGCGTTTCGCGCGAGGGGATGCCGGTCGACACCGGCCAGTGATAGCGCGCGACGCCGTCGACCGCGACGGTCATCTGCTGATTGTCCTTGTCGACGGTGATATCGACCTTGGCCTGCGCGGCGCCGGCCGCGAACAGCATCACGGAAGTGAATGCAATGAGGAACGAACGCATTTTACCTATGGCCTCCAGGCCCGATCGCAGCAGCGGCTCTCCGTCCCCGGCAACCAATATGCACGGAATCCGAATTTGGTTCCAGTCGCGGACCCCGCGCATCGTTAATCCCGCACGCGGCGCAAACAAGGCCGTCCCGTCATGACGTGCTGACTTTTTCGCGAGCAGGGCGCGACCGCGGCCCGGAATTGCTCATCGGTACGCAACCATTTGGCCGCATGGGCGTTTCAACAATCCCGCCCAGCGGCGCATTCGCGTCGCGCATCAAGGAACCAAGATGAACAATACCAAGGTTAAGACCGCGGCCGTCGCTCCAGCCGGCCGCTCCGCACGGCTCCTGCTTGCGGCCACAGCTCTCGCTTTGGCGTTGGTAGCAGTCCCCCATGTCGGCCATGCCCAGGGCATCGTCCGCGGAGCCCATGAGGGGGCCTATGAGGGCAATCGGGTCGCCGGCCCGGTGGGCGGCGTGGTTGGTGGCGCCGTCGGCGCCGGCGTCGGTGGCGCGATGGGCGCGGTCAAGGGCGTGTTCGGTATCCCGGATCGCGGCTATCGCCGCGGCCACCGCTGCCGCGGCTATTATCGCCACGGCCACTTCCACTGCTACTGATCGGGATCGTCATTCCGGGTTCGCGCTCAGGCGCGCCCCGGAATGTTTTGCTTTCGCAAATCAGTTCTTCAGCCGATATCCCGTTCGGAATATCCACGCCACGATCACCATGCAGGCGATCAGGAACGCCGCGGTCATGCCGAGGCTGAGCCCGACGCTGACGTCGGCAATCTCGTAGAAGCTCCAGCGGAAGCCGGAGATCAGGTAGACCACCGGATTGAACAGGGTGATGGTGCGCCAGCCCGACGGCAGCATGTTCACCGAGTAGAAGCTGCCGCCGAGGAAGGTCAGCGGCGTCACCACCAGCATCGGGATCATTTGCAGCTTCTCGAAGCCGTCGGCCCAGATGCCGATGATGAAGCCGAACAGGCTGAAGGTGACGGCCGTCAGCACCAGGAAAGTCAGCATCCAGATCGGATGCTGGATATGCAGTGGCACGAACAGTCCGGCGGTCGCCAGGATGATCAGGCCGAGGATGATCGACTTGGTCGCGGCGGCGCCGACATAGCCGATCACGATCTCGAAATAGGAGATTGGCGCCGACAGGATCTCGTAGATCGTGCCGGCGAATTTCGGGAAGTAGATACCGAAAGAGGCGTTGGAGATGCTCTGCGTCAGCACTGACAGCATCACGAGTCCGGGCACGATGAAGGTACCGTAGCTGACGCCCTCGACCTCGGTGATGCGCGAACCGATCGCGGCGCCGAACACCACGAAATACAGGGACGTCGAGACGACCGGCGAGACGATGCTCTGCAGCAGCGTGCGCCAGGTGCGCGCCATTTCGAACAGATAGATCGCCCGGATTGCGCGAGTGTTCATGGCGCCCTCACGATGCTGACGAAGATGTCTTCGAGGGAGCTTTGTTTCGTATCGAGGTCCGAGATGCGGATGCCGGCATTGCGGAGATCGTTGAGCAGGCTGGTGATCCCGGTGCGATCGCCCTTGGTGTCGTAGTCATAGGTCACGGTGCGGCCGTCGTCGGACAGTTCGAGATTGTAGGCGGCTAGCACCGCCGGGATGGCATCGAGCTTGTTCTGCAGTTGCAGCGTCAACTCCTTCTTGCCGAGCTTCTGCATCAAGGTCGCCTTGTCCTCGATCAGGATGATCTCGCCCTTGTTGATCACGCCGATGCGGTCGGCCATCTCCTCGGCTTCCTCGATGTAGTGCGTGGTCAGGATGATAGTGACGCCCGACGCCTGCAGCGTGCGCACCACCTCCCACATGCCCTTGCGCAATTCGACGTCGACGCCGGCGGTCGGCTCGTCGAGGAACAGGATCTGCGGCTCGTGCGACAGCGCCTTCGCGATCATCACGCGGCGCTTCATGCCACCCGACAGGGTGATGATCTTGTTGTCCTTCTTGTCCCACAGCGACAGGTCGCGCAGCACCTTCTCGATATAGGCGGGGTTCTTCGGCTTGCCGAACAGGCCGCGACTGAAGCTGACGGTGGCCCACACCGATTCGAACGCGTCGGTGTGCAGCTCCTGCGGAACCAGTCCGATCATCGACCGCGCCGCGCGATAGTTCCTGATGATGTCGTGGCCGCCGATCTTGATCGTGCCCTGGCTCGGATTGGCGATGCCGCAGATGATGCTGATCAGCGTGGTCTTGCCGGCACCGTTCGGCCCGAGCAACGCGAAGATCTCGCCGCGGTTGATGTCGAGATTGATGCCCTTCAGCGCCTTGAAACCGGAGCCGTAGGTTTTCGAAAGATTGGAAACGGAGATGATCGGCGACATGAAAGCGTCGGAAGCGTGAGGGAGGGATGGCCGGCGCGGATCGGGGGGGCCGGCGGGGCGGAATGAGGGTGAAGCGCAGATAGGGACGTATAATCCATTCTGCAATCACCCGGCCGGGCAGAAATTTATTCCGCGGCGTGCGCTCGGACGGGCAGTTCGACCAAGGCGACCATGTAGGACTTCAGGTCGTCAGCAACCTCAGGGTCGGCCCTCAGTTCAGTCAATGTTCGGGGACGTGGCAGTTCCTGTCCATCGCTCCTCAGCCCCTCAGCATAGAGCTCCAGCGCCTCAGGCGCATTGCGCAAAGCTTCGTCGACATCATCGCCGGCCGATGTACAGCCGGGAAGATCCGGAAACCAAACGCCCACGGCGTAGTCCGGTCCAGCGTCCTCGATGATGGCAACGTAGTGGGTCAAACGGGACCTCAATCGGGCTTCCAGCCCGCCCCCTTATAAATGGCACGCACCAAGCCTTTTCCCAAGTCCTTCTTGGGGTGCGGAATGACCAAGGTTTCCCCTGACATGGCACTCTTGAAGACGTGGTGAGAGCCGGTAACCCGAACGAGGCTCCATCCTTCCCGTTCCAAGCGTCGGATGATGTCGCGGCTGTTGGTCAACATGACGATTTCCAGAACCAAGCAATCCGGACAACATGCCCCGGGTAGTACCGCGTTAAGTGAGCTCGGATTGGCCTTCGTCTAACGCTTCTTCATTGATTTCGGCGGCTTCTTGGCCGCCGCTGGGGCCGGGTGCGCGGCTGCGGGCTCGTCGGCGACCTTCGCGACCAGCAGGATCTGCACCTGGTTGTTGACCGGTGCGTTGGGGCGGGCCGGGTCGAGCAGCTGCTCCTCGCCGAGCCCGACCGACTGCAGGCGCTTGGGCGCGATCTTGAAGGTGTTGACCAGGATGTCGCGGATCGCGTCGGCGCGCCGTTGGCTCAGCAGCGCATTGTTCTCGCGCCTGCCGGTCGATTCGATGTGGCCGACGATCAGGAACGTGTAGGGCAGCAGCGAGGCGTGGGTCAGCGCATCGGCGATGCGCCCGACGGCCTGGTAGGAGTCCGGCAGCACGATCGGCGTGTCGACGTCGAACTGGATGTCGGCGTTGAATGCCGGCAGCTTGTTCAGGTCGGGGGCGATCGGCGGCCGCTTTTGCGGCGGC
>CALRXG020000548.1:0-4920 GCA_943372075.1 Bordetella parapertussis
TGCTGGCGGGCAAAATAAATGTCGGTAGCCTCGCTGAACACCGCCGTGATCTGCGAGAAACCATTGCGCGATAGCGATCGCGTGCTTTCCAGCCCCGGCGCGCCCGCCAGCGCCGTTTCGATCGGGAAAGTGATCTGCTTCTCGATCTCCGCCGGCGACAGCGCCGGCGCCACGGTATTGATCTGCACCTGTTTGTTGGTGATGTCGGGCACCGCGTCGATCGGCAGTTTCGTCAGTGCGAAGCCACCGATGAACATCAGGACCGCCGCCAGGGTGACGACCACCCAGCGCCGCTGGATCGCAAGACCGATGATGCGTTCAATCATGGCCGTGCTCCGCCTCGTCCTTCTCGACCTCGGCCTTCAGCGTGAAGGTGTTCTGCACCGCGATGGTCTCGCCGGCGGCGAGACCGGTGACGATCTCGATATCGTCATCGTCCTCGCGGCCGGTTCGCACCGACCTCGCCTCGAAGCCGTCGGCATCGCGGACGAACACGGTCGGCGTTCCCTTGATGGTTTGAATGGCCTTCTTCGACACCATCACGGCCGACGGCGCTCCCGCGAGCGGCACTTCCGCCGTGACGAAGGTGCCCGGCTTCCAGCGATGGTCCTTGTTGGCCAGCGTTGCGATCACCCGCGCGTTGCGGGTCTCGCGGTCGAGCAGGGGGCTGACGAAGATGACGTTTGCGCTGGTCTGGTCCTCGGTGCCGATGGCGCGGATATTCACCGAGACGCCTTCACGGACCGCGCCGATGTCTTCCGGCGAGACGGCGAGATCGACCCAGATGTCGTCGAGATTGACGATGACGTAGAGCTCGCTTTCCTGCCCCTCGCGCCCGATCAGTCCGCCGAGATCGACGCGCCGCTCCGAGACCCGGCCGCTGATCGGCGCGCGCAGGAACTGGGTTCGCAGGCTCTCCTGCGGCTGGTTTGGTAGATCGGCGATCTCGCTCTCCGACAGGCCAAGCGCAAACAGCTTCTGCCGCGCGCCGTCGAGCTTGATCTGGGCGTCGTTCGCGCTCAGCCGGGTGCGCAAGAACTCGTTCTCCGACACGATGCGGGTCTCGACCAGCGTCTTCTGCCTTGCATAGAGGGTCTGCTGCAGATCGTTGGTGAGCCGAGCGGCGAGATATTCGCTCTTGGCGTCGGCGACCTCGCGGCTTTCGATCGCTGCGACGATCTCGCCCTTCTCGACGACGTCGCCGAGACGCTTGCGCAGTTCGGTGACCGTCGCGAGCACGCGCACCGAGACGCGCCCGATGTGGTCGGCGTCGGGAATCAGCGACCCCGGCGCGAGGAAATGCCGCTTCAGCATGCCGCCATTCGACTGCGCCATGGTGATACCGGCTTCGCGAATCTGGTCTTCGCTCAATTCGATATGGCCGGGCGCCTCATGCTTGGCCTCGGCCTTCGGCACGTCGGTGGCCGCGGCCTCCTGCGCCGTAGCCGGAAATTTGACCGGCCAGCCGATCCATCCGGCCGCCAGCACGACAAGTGCAATGCCGGCTGCCACGCCGGCGAAAAATAGAACAACCCGTTTCATATGCGCCTCTCCGCAGCGCATGCCGGTGGCCCTGCGCTGTCGCGACATCGATCTGTGCAAAAGGGTGCGCGCGGCCCGATGGTCGCGGCACACGGCCGGTCATGTCGACCGAATCAGGCGCGGGGTGGTTTGAATGGTGAGAGGCGATCGGCGGACGCGGGCAGCGCAATGCTGGCGTCGCCATAGCGATGCGGTGCATACGCGATCGGGAACGCGGTCTCCTGCGGGGCTACCGAGGCGACGTGCGTCAAGCAATGATCGCCGTGAAGCGAAGCCGGATGCGCTGGAGCCTTGCTGCCGGTGTCGTTGATCGATTGTGCGATCGAGGCGACGGGAGCTGCATCGTCATTACGGTCGGAGGTCCAGCCGTGGAAGAACGACAGCACCAGCGCAAGCGAAATCAGTCCCGCGAGCAGGCTGCGCCAGCGGCGCGATCCCGATGCGTGAGCAGAAGACTGAATCATGGTGCGCGAAGCGGCCATGCGTCCTAATTAGCGCCCCGACCGCGCGCATTCAAGTTCGTCTCCGCGACAGATTGGCCGCGGATACTATAACGTTACACGGTGTCCGCGGTTCGACGTATCAGCCATCGGCGCGCCGCAACGACGGCCCAGATCGCTTCAACCAGGCCGAACGGCCAGGCGCCCTGCAGGAAACCGTAAGCCGAACCCAGCGCGCACGAGACCGCGAAGGCCAGGATGAACCAGGGGCTGCGATCTTCGGCTGCGTAGCAGACGAGCATCATGGTGACGGCGAACAATCCGAACAGCGTCAGCGCATCCATTTCGCAGCAGAACTCCCGTTGTAACGATGTCGATATCTGAGCAGGCTCGGGACGGTATATCCATCGCGCGTCGCCGACCGAAAGGATTGCCCATAAGCGCGTTGCTGATGGTGAGTTCAGTGCGATCGCGAACCCCGATGCGAGGTTATAGCCCGGTGAAGCGACGCGAAATCCCGGAGCGCGCCAACCGTCTCGTCGACGCAGCCGGCTACCGCTGTAAGCAAAGGCTTAATGCCTGCGACATAATATCGCTCCAATCGAGGCCTTCGCGCTAACCTTCGGGTAACTATGCGGCTTTTGCCAATCAAGGATCCCGAGCGGTCCTGGCGTCTAATCAAGGCACAATGGAAGAAGGACGCTGAAGGCGTCGGCGAGGATATTGCGACCTTCGGCGGCATGGGCGCTTTTGAGGCGCTGACGGCGAGGGAAGGTGACAGCCAGGGGCTGTATCACCTGACCGACGGAGAACGGGTCCATGCGGTCTGCCAGGTCAGGCGTCTGTTGATGAGCCGATATTCGGCGCCGGCGCTCAGCGCGCGCTTCGTCAACGTGTCTCCGATCTACGATCTCGGCATCGCCGGTGCCGGCGACTACGCGCAGATGCTGGTGGCACTGTTCTCCGGCGTAGTCTGGCTGTCGCGCGATGCGCTGTCGGCCAACCACGTCCGGTTTCTACTGAAGAGTCCCGGTGACTCGCAATTCTTCGCCGCGCTCAAGGCAGTGACGCCGTTCTCACCATTCTCGAAGTTCACCATCGAAGGCGCCCTGATCGAGTGCAGCCTGAAGGAAGCGACGGCATCGTCGCCCGCGGCGATCGCGTCCTGACGATCGTCGCACTGATCGCGCTTTTCTGCGCCTCCGCCTTAACCGTCCGATAACTGATTTTCCTAACCACCCCTTGGGTTGTGTTCCCGTACAAGGGCACCCGCAGGGGCAGGAAAATGTCGGTTGTCTCAACGAACAGCGTGAAGCCGGAGCACCGGCGGCTGTCGATCAAAGGTGTGTTGCGCGCGATCAGGATGGGCGCCATTCAGTGGCTCGTCCTGAGTGCCGCGCTGCTGGTGCTCGCGATCACCCTCGGCACCGGCTATCTCGCGCTGCAGTTTCGCGAGCGCGCCCTGGAGATGTCCGAGCGCGAGCTCAACAACACCGCGCTGTTGCTGTCCCGGCATTTCGACCAACAGCTCAGCGATCTCCAGCATATCCACGACGACGTCTTGAACTATCTGCGATCCGAACAGGTCGAGACCGCCGACCAGTTCGAGAACAGCATGTCGCTGCTGAGCGCGCACGAGATGCTGCGGACACGACTGGCGGCGCTGCCGCATGTCGGCGGCCTCAATCTTTTCAATGCCAAGGGATGGCTGATCAACTCATCCGAGATGTGGCCGGTGCCCGACATCAGCATCGCGGACCGGCGATATTTCAAGGAATTCACCTCGGGACGGCCGACATCGCCCGTCATCGTCGAGCCCGCGGTCAGCAAGGTGACTGGCAACTGGACCACGATCTTTGCGCGCAAGATCACCGGGCGCAATGGTGAGATCATCGGCTTCGCCAGTCGCGGCGTCGAGCCCAGTCATTTCGAGGACTTCGTGGGCTCGCTGGCGCTGAACGGCGACACCGTGATCTCGATGATCCATCGCGACGGGACGATCATCGCGCGCTATCCGCAAGACGCCGGCGTGGTCGGCCGCAACATCGTCGACCAGCCGCTGTTCCGGAAGGTTATCAGCCTCGGCGGCAACACGTCTGGGCGGTTCGTCGGAGCCTCCGGACAGGAGAATGTCGGGGCGGTAAGGTCGCTGTCGCACTTTCCGATCATGATCCTCGCCACCACACGGACGGCCAGCGCGCTGGAGGACTGGCGCGCCCAGACCAAGCTGCAGTTTTGCGCTGCGGTGCTCGCGGTGCTCATCGTCATCATGACGATCTTCCTGATCGTCCGACAATTGCAGCGACAGCATGATGCGGCCCAGCGCAAGCTGTCCGAGAAAAGCCAGCACCTCGACACCGCGATCAACACCATGGCGCAGGGCTTGCTGCTGTTCGACGCCTCGGCGCGGCTCGTGATCTGCAACCAGCAATATATCGAGATGTTCGGCCTATCGCCCGATGTCGCCAAGCCCGGATGCCATCTGCGCGACCTCATCCTGCACCGCGAGGCGACCGGCTCGTTCGTTGGCGACGTCGACGAATACTGCGCCCGCTTCACCAATCCTGACAACGACATGGTCCAGGATGTGGTGATCGATACCCCGGACGGCCGCAGCATCCATCTGATCTACAAGCGTGCGCCGGACGGCGGCTGGGCCACCACGCTGGAGGACGTCACCGACGGGCGGCGTGCGCAGGCGCGGATCGAATATCTTGCGCATTATGATGCGCTGACGAATCTGCCGAACCGCATGCTGTTCCAGCGCCATGCGGAAGAATTGTTGCGCAAGGCCGCCGGACGCGAGTTCGCTATCCATTATATCGACATCGACGAGTTCAAGCGGATCAATGATACGCTCGGTCATCTGATCGGCGACGAATTCCTCCGCAGCGTGGCCGACAAGCTGCGCCAGTCGGTCGGGTCGAGCGACTTCATC
>CALRXG020000549.1:0-4920 GCA_943372075.1 Bordetella parapertussis
CGCCAGCGGCGCGACCACGTCCGGTGGCGCGACGATCGCCCCAAGCAGGAAGCCGATGCTCCAGGGCAGGCCGATCAGATAATGGGTCGCGGCCGCGACCATGAAGGCGGTGAAGATCACGCAGCCGACCGACAGCAGGATGATCGGCCGCAGATTGGCCTTGAACTCGCGCCAGCTCATCGCGACGCTGGCCGAATAGATCAGCGGCGGCAGCACCACCAGAAGCACCAGTTCGGGTGGCAGTTCTAGCGACGGCATGCCCGGCACGAAGGCGAGCACGATGCCGACCAGCAGCAGCAGGATCGCCGGCGCGATATCGGTCCGCCGCGCCACCAGCGCGGTTCCCGCCAGCACGCCGAGCAAAGTGAGAAAAATCTGAAACTTGGCTTCCATGATGGGCTCAATTCGCCCGGAAACTACCGTCAGTCAATGCAGTCCGGCCAAGGCCGGACCTCTTGAGACAAACGCGGAACGCGTTTGCGCGGAGATCATGCTCAAACAAAGGGATGAGATCATGATGCGATTCCGTGGAAACGCATCATGATCTCGGGCGTGTCACAAAGCCGTCGCGGCGCAGCGCGCCCGGCCGGTCAGTCCTTGAGGTCGTAACGGTAGGATTTCGAGACGATCTGCCAGCCATCGGCGAGCTTCATGGCCACCAGATAGTCGGTGAAATAGCGCGGCGGCAGCTGGCAACGCACCTTGATGAAGGCGGTGTTGTCGTCGGAGCGGTCGATGGTGACGATGAAATCCTCGCGCGGCTTGCCTTCGGCCTTCGCCGACGGCCGCTTGCGCACCCAGGCGAGCCAGTCCGGCACGGTCAAGACCTTCAGTTCGCCCTTCTCGACCCAGCGCAGGTCGGCGCTCGGATGAAAGGCAGCGGCGAGCTTGTCGGCATTGCCTTCATAGAGGCCGTCGAAATAGGTTTGCACGACGTTTTCGACGCTGGATCGATCTTGGCTCATTGGCGGTCCTCCCGGCAGGGTTTGATCTGCTGGAATTTAGCCATGAACTGCCGGACCGCGCCATGGCCGAAGGCAAAATTCTACGTGAGGGACAAGTCGTGACTGCATCCGCAAATTCGAACAATCGCATCCTGACCGGCGAATGCTTCTGCCGCGACGTGCGCTACGAGGTGGCTGACGCGTTCGGCTATGCGCTCAATTGTCACTGCTCGAACTGCCGTCGCACCACGGGATCGGCGTTCAAGCCGTTCGCGGGGATTGAACGCGACAAGTTCGCGGTCGTCAGGGGGGCCGACCGGCTGTTGATCTACGGCGACGAGCTCACCCACGACGCGCATTGCGGCCGCTGCGGTTCGCTGCTCTATTCGCAGGTTCGTAACGGCGCCTACGCCCATGTCACGATGGGGACGCTGAATGACGCGCCGTCGATCCGGCCGACCGCGCATATCTTCGTCGGCTCGAAGGCACCTTGGTACGAGATCGCCGACGGCCTGCCGCAATATCAGGAGCACGTGACGCAAGACGGAAAATAGATGGCGGGGAATAAATCCGCTCAAGGCAAGTTCTTGCCCTGAGCCTGGTCCGCTTGCGCCGATGACGTCTCGGACGGCCCCAGCGAGAACGCGAGCACGATGTTGTCGGCACGCTGCTTGAACTCCTTGCCGACCGCGGTGCGCGCTGCGTCGGCCAGTTCCTGCAACGGCTTGTCCTGGAGCAGGTTCGGGAAGGTGACGGTCACCGATGTGAGCCGGCCATTGTGCCAGTTGAAGCCGACCGCCGGTTTGACCCCGACCATCGCAAAGAGGTCGTTCTCGACCGCTTTGGCGTGCTTGAAGCCGTCGAACACGGCGTCGACCAGGCCGCATCCCGCGACGCAGCCTGCCAGCAGCGCAAGCGCGATGAGATTTCGGGCCATGCCGCCGAGGGTGTGGGATCGGTTGGCTGGAACCGGTGCGCTTGCGCCCTGCATGACATCCTCCGTGTCTTGTTCTCGTTGCCCCGATGGTGCCCGAAATGTCGCCAGCGGCCAAATCCGAACCGGCGCACTGTTTTGTCGACTAACAGTCAGGATGCGTGGTCCGCGCCGGCACGGATCGTGAGGCGCCTCACAATGCCGGCCGCTTGCTTCTGGTAATTGGACCTGCATGCTAGGAAACGGCGAGAGTGTCGCCATGAACGGGTCTGGGCTCTTGAAACTGAAACGACTGCTGCTGGCCGTGGCGGCCTTTCTGCTGATCGTCTGCCAGCCGGCCTTCGCCGAGAAGCGCGTGGCGCTGGTGCTCGGCAACTCCGCCTACAGGAACACCGCGCCACTGGCGAACCCGGTCAACGATGCCGCGGTGATGGCCGCGACTTTGAAGAATGCCGGCTTCGATGTGGTCGATTTCCGCAAGGACCTGCCTGCGATCGAAACCCGCCGCGCACTGCGCGAATTCGCCGACCTTGCCCGCGATGCCGATATCGCGCTGGTGTACTACGCCGGCCACGGCATCGAGGTCGATGGTGCAAATTACCTGATCCCGGTCGATGCCCGCCTGGAGCGCGACACCGACGTCTATGACGAGGCGTTCTCGCTCGACCGAATCTTGGTCGCGATCGAGCCGGCCCGGAAGCTGCGGCTGGTGATCCTCGATGCCTGTCGCGACAACCCGTTTGCCAAGACCATGAAGCGGACGCTGGCGACCCGGGCGATCGGGCAGGGCCTCGCCAAGGTCGAGCCGACCAGCCCGAACGTGCTGATCGCCTATTCGGCGAAGGCCGGCTCGACCGCAGCCGACGGCGACGGCAAGAACAGCCCGTTCACGATCGCGCTGTCCAAGTTCCTGCCGACCCCCGGTCTCGATGTGCGCCGCGCCTTCGGCTATGTCCGCGACGAGGTGCTGAAGACCACCAACAACCGCCAGGAGCCGTTCGTCTACGGCTCGCTCGGTGGCGAGGACGTGCCGCTGGTGTCGGCACCGGCCAAGCCGGCGCCCGCCGCTGCTGCCGCGCCTGCGGCGCCGGCACCGACGCCGCAGTCGGAGGCCCGTCGCGATTACGAGCTCGCGTTGCAGATCGGCAACAAGAGCGCGATGAACGCCTTCCTCGCCCAATACCCCAACGGCTATTACGCCAACCTCGCCAGGTTGCAGCTGGAGAAGTTCGCGGCGGAGGAGGCCCGCGTCGCCGCCACCGAGAAGGCGCGGCTGGCCGAGCAGGAGCGCGCACGGCTCGCCGCCGAGGGTGCGCAGAAGGCGCAGCAGGCCAAGGCCGAGGCCGAGGCGAAGGCGGCCGAGGCGGCGCGTCTTGCCGCGGAGCGGGCCAAGCAGGTCGCGCAGGAGCAGGCAGCGGCCGCCGAGCAGAAGCGGCAGGCGGATGCGGCGGTCGCCGATCGTGCCGCCGCGGATAAGCCGGCTACCGATCAGGCGGCAACGCCTGCCGCGGCCGCAGCGTCGGCTCCAGCCGAGAAGAGCACGGCCGTTGCCGCGCTGGCCACCGGGTCGCCGGAGGCCGATGTCGCCAAGTCGGTGCAGACCGAACTGCGCCGCGTCGGTTGCCTGGCCGGCGCGGTCGACGGCGACTGGAACGCGGCCTCACAACGTTCGCTGACGCTGTTCAACCGCTACGCCGGCACCAAGCTCGACATCAAGGCCGCGAACGCCGACACGCTCGATGCCATCAAGCTGAAGCAGGGGCGCATCTGCCCGCTGGTCTGCGAGCACGGCTACAAGGCGGACGGCGATCGCTGCACCAGGATCGTATGCGCCGAGGGCGCCTTCCTCAACGACGACAATGAATGCGAGAAGCGGCGCGAACGGAAGCCGGTTGCCAAGCGCGACAGCGACGAGCGGCCGTCGCGGCGCGAGCGCGCCTTCCATCCGCAGCGCGAACGGCTCGAACCATCGATGCCGTCGGCGGAGACCCCGCGCCCACGCGGGCGCGCCAGGGCCGAAGGCGGCGGCGGTCAGATCGTGTGCGATGCCTATGCCTGCCGTCCGGTCCGGCATGGCTGCCACATCGAATACCGCGGCGGCGGCGGTCCCGGCCTCGGCGTCGGCAATGTCGAGTCCTGCAATTAGAGCGTTTTCGAGCGAAGTGGATACCGGTTCGCGTGAAGAAAACGCGTCAAGACAAGAACCTAGAGCCTCGTTCCGATTCCATCGGAACGGGAAAGGCTCTAGCGTTGAACCGCTAGATCAAGCTCGCCGCGATGTTCACCATCAGCGCCAGCAGCGCGGTGTTGAACACGAATGAGATGATGCCGTGCACGGTCGCGGTACGGCGGATGATCTTGTCGGTGATGCCGACGTCTGAGACCTGCGCGGTCATGCCGATCACGAACGAGAAATAGACGAAATCCCAATAATCGGCGTCGACATGCTCGTCGCCGCTCGGGAACTGCAATCCGCCCGGTGTCTTGCCGCGGTAGAACTCGTGGGCGTAGTGCAGCGAGAACGCGGTGTGGACCACCGCCCATGACAGCGTGATGGTGACGATCGCCACCGCCAGCCCGGCCGGGCTGCCCTTGGAGGCGCCGAGTTCGAATACGATGGCCAGCAGGCTTGCCAGCGCGCCGAACGCGGTCAGCAGCAGGATCAGGAAACGGCCGTCGTCCTGCAAGATGGCGCTGCGCTTGATGTGGGCGACCCCACAGCGCAGCATCATCACATAGGCGAGCAGAAGATAGAGCGCGGCGAAGGCGTCCCAGCCGGCGAGCAGGCGCGTGACCAGGCGCGTCGAGCCGGGGATCAGCAGCGCGACGGCGATGCCGACCGCGATCGAGACGAAGGTCCGCGGCCGGCCCACGACGATGCGGGCCGGCATCGGCAGCTTGCGGAAACGAACAAGGCGATCGTCGAACTCCTTGTTCATTCCGTGCCGTTTCCAGCTAGTTCTTACGCTCGGCGACGAAGCGGGCGGCGGCCCGCAGCACGTCGCCGCGGCTGCCGAACACCGACAACGCGGCGTCGGCGCG
>CALRXG020000550.1:0-4913 GCA_943372075.1 Bordetella parapertussis
GATCACGCCGACCAGCGCCACCACAATGAAGGCGACGATGAAGGAGAGAATCCACGACCCGGTCCAGGTGCTGACGGCGTAGCCGATATAGCCGCCGAACAAATAGAGCGAGCCGTGCGCGAGGTTGACGTTGCGCATCAGGCCGAAGATCAGCGTGAAGCCGCTCGCCACCAGGAAATACAGCCCGCCGAGCGTGATGCCGTTGAGCACCGCGTTGAGGAACACGCGCTTGCGGCCGATCGCGGCCTCCAGTCCCGGCGGCCAGATCGCGAACACCAGCCACGCCAGCACCGCGACCGCGATGATCACGATCAGCGCCCAGGCCGGATGGCGTTCGATGAACCTGGCCATCTCCGTCGCGTTTCCCTCTCACGTCGCGACCGTCTGCCGGGCCGCGTGCCGCGCATCCTACCGAGGGCGAAGGCTTCGGATTTGATCGACAGTATCTTTTATCGCGGCTCCATCATTGCGCGGAACTTGGTCACGGCCGCAACACCTTGGCGGCGCGACGATAGTCGGTCGGGGCCATGCCGACATTGGCGGCGAAGAAGCGGGTGAAGCCGCTCTGCGACGAGAAGCCGAGATCGAAGCCGATATCGGCGATCGGTGATTCTGTCGCCACCAGCGCGTCGAGCGCCTGCTCCATGATCAGCGTGTTCATGTAGAGGTGAGGGGTGACGCCGGTCTGGGTGCGGAACAGCCGGTAGAAATGCGGCCGCGACAGCCCGGCCTCGCGCGCGATTGCATCGAGCTCGATCTCGGCGCCGGGGCTTTCCGACATCAGCCGGATCGACTTGCGGACCCGAAAATCGGTCACCGCGGCGGTCGTGGGCGCACTCTCGGCGGTCTGCCAGCTCTCCTCGTAGCAGGAATCGATCAGCTGCCGGAGCTCGCAATCGAGGCTGCGCAGCGACGGCGCGCCGCACACCAGCGCTGCGGTGCGGCGGATCAGCCGGTCGAGTGCCTCGGTGCGTGGAAAGAAGGTGCGGCCGAACCGCATCGCCTGCGCGTTCGCCGTCGGCGTGAACCATTCGGCGTTGACATAGAGCACGAAGAAGATCGCGCCGTGATCGATGTCGGTCGGCAGAAAATTGTGCGGTTCCCACGGGTTGACCGCAACCACGGTGTCGTCCTTGAGCAGCAGGCGTTGATCGGAGACGTCGATCTGCGCCGGCGTCCCGCCGACATGGAAGATCAGGTGCCCCTCGCGGTGCGCATGCACGTTGAAGGGACGGTTCAGCTGATAGACCGTCGCGCGACCGAACCGGCCGTGGAAGACGGCAAGCGCCCTGCTCATGCCTCCCCTCCCGCGGGATGTTCTTGTCTTTTCGACAAGCGTTCATCATCCGCCCGCGGAAAGCAAGGGCGAGCAGGGCTGTTGATGCAACCGCGCATCATGCTGCGGCCACTTTGCCTGCACTGCAACAAATACGTCAGTACTTCTTGCACTCCGGAACCGTGCGGCTGGGCAGGCCGATCTTGGCGAACACCGCAGGATCGTAGCCCAGCGTCTGGTTGACGTTCGGGATCACCTTCACGACCTTGCTGAACAGCGCCCCTTTGCCGTCATCGACCACTTCAGTGACGAAATTGGTGCCGATCGCCTGGCGGTTGGCGTCGAGCTTGATCTTGCCGTTCGGCGCGTCGATCTCGATCTTCGCCAGCGCATCCTTGAGCTTGGCCTGGTTGTTGGAGAGGTCGCCATTGACCTGCCGCAGCGCCAGGATCAAGGCCATGGTCGAATCGTAATAGTTGGTGGCGAGCAGCGACGGGCTCGGGAAGCGCTTGGCCGGCGGAAAGGCGTCCTGGTAGGCCTTGACGAATTTCTGCCAGCCCGGATCCTCCCAGGTATCGGCCTGGCCGCTCGCGGCGATGGTGCCGACCAGCGCGTTCTTGGCGCTGCCCTTTGACGACAGGATGGTCTGGTCGATCATGATCGAGCCGCCCATCAGATGCGCCTTGCCGCCGGCTTGCTGATACTGGTTGAGGAAGTTCACGGCGTCGGCGCCGCCGAGGCCGAGATAAATCGCATCGACATCGTCGGGGAGGGCTGCGATGACGGAAGCGAAGTCCTTGGTGCCGAGCGGCACCCACTGCCGGCTCGTCACCTGGCCGCCGGCGCCGCAGAATTCCAGCACCAGGCCGAACACCTGGGTGTAGATGAAGGAATAGTCCTCGCCGACGGTCGCGATCTTGCGATAGCCCTTGGTCTCATAGGCGTATTTGCCGAGGCCGACCTGCCACTGCGCGCCGTCCATGTTGTAGCGGAAGAAGTTCGGCGCCGGATCGACATAGGTTGCTTCCTGCGCGCCGGAGGCGGCGTTGACGAAAGTCAGCTCGGGCTTGGTCTTCGCAAAGTTCTTCACCGCGATGCCTTCGTCGCCGGACAGCGGCGACAGCAGGATCTGCACCTTGTCCTGCTCGATCAGCTTGCGCACCGCGCGCACCGCGGAGTCCGGCGTCGCGTCGGTCGAGGCGACGACGAATTCGAGCTCCTTGTCGCCGATCTTCTTGCCGAGCACATTGAGTGCCGTCTGGAAGCCGCGCATGCCGTCCTCGCCGAGCACGGTGTAGGTGCCCTCGAGCGTCGCGGTGACACCGACCTTGATCTTCTCCTGGGCGAACGCCGTGCCTGATAGCAACAGGCTGCTCAACGCAATCAGTCCCAAACTGCCTTTCAACATCGCTCTCCTCCCTCTGTGTTGTCGCCGGCGTCCACGTGGCACGAAGGCTGATGGGCGTCCGGTTGTTGCCGGCAAAGCTAGCCGAAGGCAGGCGCGGCGCGGATGTCGTCGCCGCAGGAGTGCTTAACGGGCAGTCTCATTTTGATTGTTGCGCCGCAGCGCGGCTCGCGGCGCAATGTCGCGGTGTTGGTTCGGTGTCGCCTTGTTAGGTGTCATCACCCTCACATGCGGGTGATTCAGTATTCCAGGAGCGAACGGGCGGTTCTCGTAAAAACCGCCCGTCGCTGGATATGAGCCCGTTCGTGCTCGAAGGCCTTGAGCCTGTCGGGGAGCGAGGGACAGATCATGCCGCTCCGCTTGCGGCAAGAGGATCGTAGTCGCGGCTCTTGAACATCGTGTGCAATTGTCGCCGCCGGATGCCCAGATTGCCTCCGTCGAAGATCGGCAGCGCGAGCGCGTCCTGGAGCAGGCCGCCAAATGGCGCCTCATGATCGTAGCTGTCGATCCCGACCACCCGCATCAGATCGGTGATGACACGCACGGCGGCTTCGGAGCCGAAGATCTTGGCTTGCACTGAAAGCTCCTCGGCGGCCGGCGATTGGGTATCGAGGGCATGGCAGGCGCGCCAGCTGAGATAACGCGCAGCCTCGATCGTGGTCTTGGCGTCGGCGAGCGCGTATCCGACCGCCTGATGCTCGATGATGGGGTGGATGCCGCCGCGCTTTTCGGTACGGGCAAAATCGAGCGCGAACGCGAAGGCCGCCCGCATCAGCGCGACGCCGAAGATGCCGACCAGCGCCGCAGTGCCGGTGAACGCGGCTGCCGTCAGCGCCAGCCCGGCACCCTGCTGTCCAAGCAGATTGTGGTGCGGCGCCTGCACATTCTGGAGGCCAAACTGCGGTACGAGATGGGCGCGATGGCCGATGCTGTCGATTGCATGTTCGAACACGAGACCGCTCACCGGGCCCTGCACGGCAATGATCGAGATCGCCGCGTCGGGCGCGGCTGTCGGATCGGTCCGGCACACAATGGTCAGAAGATCGGCGCCCTCGCGATTCCAGCCGGTCGCCGATGACACCCATTTCTTGCGGCCGTTGATCACCCAATTGTCGTCCTCCCGCCGCGCGGTGGTGCGGACGCCCTCACCGGGCGCCGGTGAGGCGGCATTGGCGCTGCCGCCCGGTTCGCTCGAGCAGAAGGCGGCGAGCGGCGCGCCGCTGGTCTTCAGGAATGGCGCAAGCAGCCGCTGACATTGCTCGGGCGTGCCGCCGAGCAGCAGCGGCAGCAGGCCGAGCACGCTGCCGAGCATGGTCAGGGTCACGCTCGGGTTCACGCTGTAGAATTCCTCGGCCAGGATCGCCATGTCGATCATGCCGGCATTGTCGCCGCCCGCCGGCGCCGGAATGCACTTGCGCAGATAGCCGGCCGCGACCATCGCCTCGTAGGTCGGCCTGGTCGCAAGAAAGCGCTGCTCCGGCGTCGGCAGCTGTTCGGCGGCCCTGGCCTCGGCCAGCACCTCCCTGGCAAACTTCCGAGCGTCGAGTTGCAGTTCGCGCTGCTGCGCCGTGAGCGTGAAGTCGATCGCCATGTCAATGCCCTCTGTGTCGGCCGTTGGGGCAAATGGCTATCCCGGCGTGTTCGGGAAATCTTGGACAGCAGCGCCAGATTTCTTGGCGCGGAGTGAACCTGTCTCCGTCGCGTCAGGTCAAGACGGTGCGGCGGAACTCGCGCGGGGCCATGCCATTGTGGCGTTTGAACAGGCGGTTGAAATGCGAGATGTCGCGGAAGCCCGCGGCAAAGGCGATCTCGGCGATGGTCTTGTGGGCGGAGTTGCGATCGAGCAGCGCGCGCGTGCATGCGGCAATCCGCTCCGCGTTGACGTGCTCGCCCACTGAACGGCCGGTGTCCGCAAACAGGCGGTGCACGTAACGCTCGGAGCAGTGGAATTTTGTGGCGAGCGCGAGTGCGCCGAGGTCGGGGTCGTCGCTGCGGCGGGTGATATGATCGAGCATCATCGACAGCAGCACGGGCGTATGCACGCGCTCCGACGGGATGTCGGTGAGGATGTCCGGCGCGTGCGCGATCAGCTCGGCAATGTGCGTGCCGATCATCGTCGAGGTCGTTGCGCGCTGACGGCCGTTGAGGCAGAGCTCGGCGTAGCTCGCTAGCGTCCGGGACAGCGCGCGGCCGGTCTCGGTCGCTGACAGGCCGAGGCGGGGTCGATCGAAC
>CALRXG020000551.1:0-4911 GCA_943372075.1 Bordetella parapertussis
AAACTCGGCGGATTTCTGCTCGACGATGTGCTTGGCGAGATCCAGCATGTCCTTGGTGATCTTCACATCCTGGATGTCGTCGAAATATTCCTTCTCGCTGCGCACCTCGTAGGGGTAGCGCAACAGCGTGCCCATCAGCCCGTTGTCGAGTGGCTCGAGCGCGATGATGTGCTCGCGGTTGGTCAGCACCACGCGGCCGATCGCGACCTTGTCCATGCTGCGGATGGTCTCGCGGATCACCGCGAAGGCGTCGTGGCCGACCTTGCCGTCGGGCACGAGATAGTAGGGGCGGATCAGATAGCGGCTGTCGATCTCGCTGCGCGGGACGAATTCGTCGATCTCGATGGTGCGGGTCGAGTCCAGCGCGATATCGTCGAGCTCTTCCTTGGTGACCTCGATATAGGTGTCGGTGTCGACCTTGTAGCCCTTCATGATGTCGTCGGTTGAGACTTCCTCACCGGTCTCCGCATCGACCTTGGCGTATTTGATGCGGTGCCCGGTCTTGCGGTTGATCTGGTTGAAGGAAACCTTTTCGGTATCCGACGTCGCCGGGTACAGGGCAACCGGGCAGGTCACGAGCGAAAGGCGCAAAAAGCCCTTCCAGTTGGCGCGGGGGGCCATAGGGAAAACTCCGATTACGCAACCGACGGAACGGTCAAGGATAACACCGGGAACCCCAGTTTGAAACAACGCGGCCCGGTGAATCTGGCAACGGCGTTAACCGTAGCCTCGCCTTGCGCCGGCTTGGCGCGATGGGAGTGCGGGCGAACGGGGCAACCGGCTCGGAACATCGCTCCGGATCATGCGTTGGCTTTCCGCGAAGAGGAGCAGCAATCGCCGGAATTACAGGCACTTAAGCAAAGAGGTCGCTATGGCAACGGAACGACACGGTCAGATCATTGAAACCCCGACCGAGGCGCGCCAGGCCGAGCCGGGACCTTCGGTTCTCGCGCTGCTGACAGTCTCGACAGGGCTCGCGTTCCTGATCCTGGGAGTCATCTGGTTCGCGTTTTTCCGCGTCTGACACCAATATCGTTGATCGCCGCGCGAGAAGGCCCCCGATGTTAAGCGACATGCCGCGCAACGGACCGCATCCGACACATCGGCCAGCTGCCTGAAACCAGCCCCGCGGGATATCCCGACGTAACAATGCGTGCGGTCCGTCACGGTTAGCATCGCTGCAATCCCGGAAGGCAGATCCTGATGATGCCGCGTCAAGTTCTCTGGAGCACTCGCGGAAGCTTTCCGAGCGACGGCGCGTGGTTCGTGACCTAGCAAGGCCGCCTCGCGCCGCGTCACGAGATCATCGAAATTGACTGCTAGCTGATTTGAATCAGATCTGCTTTGAGCTTGAGATGTTCTATCGGCAAGAAGAAAAAACGTCGCTGTTGGCGCGCCTCAGGGAGAAAAGCGCTTCAGGCGTCTTCGTCGGACTGACGGTCCTGGCGATGGCAGGGTGGATTTACCTTCTCAGCTCGATGTTCCTGAAGTTCATGCTGTGGTGGTTTTCCTGAGGGCGCCCCGCGCGGGAAACAACCGCTATTGGCGCCTGATCATTTTTGCGCCGTTCGATTGCACAAAGATTCCAGCGGCCGAACATCGTTTCGGCGCGCCCCATCATGATGTCGTCACAACTCTGAATGTTAATAACATTCTGACTAACATGGACGATCGTGATGCTTACTCCCGTTCTGATTCTCGCGGCAACGTTCGTCGCAGGCTTCTTCGCCGGTTTCGCCGCGCGCTCCTGGCGATCGCATCAGACCCCGGCGCGCCATCGGGTCTCCGCGCCCCATATGGCGCCGCCGCCGGCCAAGTCGTCCAGACGGGAACGGCCGGTGAGCGCATTCGGCCACGTGCGCCGCGCCTTCTAGTTTGCGGACGCAGGTGAGGGAACTTGCACAGCATGCGTGATCTCAGGGGGCAGTCGCCAAGGCGCTATGTCGCCGATGTCAGTGGTCGGCGGGTACTGGTCGGCCTTACGCTCGAAGAAACCTCGGAGTTCGAGGATCTCGACACCTCGCTTCCGACGCTGCCCAGCCGGGACGAGCCGGGTCTCGGGCCGGTGACGCCAGTCGAGGGACGATGGCTCGAACTCTACGACAAGCACGACAAGGCCTGGATCAAATGGAAGGCCGATCTGAGGGCCGGGCAACAGTGCAATTCACTCTTTTTTAACTAAGACCGGGCGATTTTCGTCCGATACTGCCTGATTGGGCCCGGACCGGATCCTGACCGATGTTTCAGCTGTTTTTGCGGGCTCGCGCGCATGACCTGATCAGGTCGCGGCGCGGTGGGGAAGGTTTCAAGGCACGCTCGGCCGAGCGCGACGCCGAGACCGATCGTGCCCGGATCGGATCGATCATGGCGGCGATCGAAGCCGCGTTGCTGGCCGCCGAAGGCGAGCAATCCGGCCTTGGCCGCCGGGTTGATGATGTGTTGGCGCGCGCTGCGGTGACGCTCGGCAACGGCACCGACGAATATCTGGAACGCGAGGCGCTTGACAATTATCATCAGGACCTGTTTGACGCCGAAATATCCAACGGCCAGCGTCGGCTGAAGGAATTGGCGACCGAGATCGCGCACTTCAAGTTCATGAAGGCCGCGGTGCTGAGCCGCTTTCCGGACTACAAACCTCCGGCTGCCGGCAACTGACGCGCCTTGCGGCGGGAACGCACACGCCGCAGCGGGTCGCGCCTGATGGCGGCTGCCGGCGAACGGCGAAAGGTACAGGCAGGACGTGGTGATCGCAGGCAACCTACTGGTCACGGGCTGCGCCGGCTTTATCGGTTTTCACCTGACGGAGCAGCTGCTGCGGAGAGGGCAGCCGGTGATCGGCATCGACAATCTCAACGATTACTATGACCCGGCGCTGAAGCGCGCGCGCCTCGATCTGCTCAAGCAGCACCGCGGCTTCACATTCCTGGAACTCAATCTCGCCGATCGCGCCGGCATGAAGGCGCTGTTCGAGCGCTATCGCTTCGAGGTCGTTGTGCACCTCGCCGCGCAGGCCGGGGTGCGCTATTCCCTGCAGAACCCGCATGCCTATGCGGAGTCCAATCTGGAGGGCTTCCTCAACATCCTCGAGGGCTGCCGGCATACCGGGTGCCGGCATCTGCTGTTTGCGTCTTCATCGTCGGTCTACGGTGCCAACACCAAGCTGCCGTTTTCGATCCACGACAATGTCGACCATCCGGTCAGCCTGTACGCCGCGACCAAGAAGGCCAACGAGCTGCTCGCGCATTCCTACAGCCATCTCTATCGTATCCCGACGACCGGGCTGCGCTTCTTTACCGTGTACGGGACCTGGTACCGGCCGGATATGGCGCTCTATGCGTTCGCCGACGCGATCACCAAGGGCAAGCCGATCCAGCTGTTCAACAACGGCAACATGCGGCGCGACTTCACTTACGTCGACGACGTGGTCGAGGCGATGGTGCGGCTGATCGGCCGCGCGCCCGAGGGCGACGGCAACTGGTCCGGAGCCCATCCCGATCCCGGGTCGAGCAAGGCGCCCTGGCGGGTCTACAATATCGGCAACAGCCGGCCGGAAGAATTGATGCATGTGGTGGCGCTGCTCGAACAGGGTTTCGGCCGGAAGGCCGAAAAGCAATTGCTGCCGATGCAACCTGGGGATGTCCCGGAGACATCGGCCGATGTCTCCGATCTCGAGCGCGAAATCGGTTTTCGGCCGCAGACGCGGATCGAGGACGGCATTGCCAAATTCGTCGCCTGGTATCGGGCCTACCACGACGTCGACCGGATGTAGCGCCACGACGCGCTGTCAGCGCGCCACGATCTTTGTTCACAGATGATCTCGCCGGGAAATCGCCTCGAGAAAATCTGCGTCGGTTACGGAACGGAGGCGCGCAATGAGAGTTATCAGTGGTTTTGCCACCGTTGCAGTCATGATCGTCGTCTGCAATGCCATCGCACCGGCACACGCGATCAGCGCCCAGGTGGCGCGCGCCTGCGACGCCTTGGTCGCGAAGGCATTTCCGCCGCGACAGAAGGGTAATCCGGCGTCAGGCAGCGCGATCGGTAACGCAAAGGACCAGCGGGACTACTTCAACAAGTGTCTCGCCAATGGCGGCAAGATCGACGACGACACGTCCTCCAAGGCAAAATAGCGCCGCGACGCGCGATCCGAATTAGAGATGCTTATGGCGGCGAAGCGTGCGTATCCGTCGCGATGCAAGAGCAGGCATTTGCGATGGAGACGAGATGCGAAGGCTTCGGTTTGTCGGCGCGCGTTGTGAACTAGAATAACATTGCCGGGTTTGGCCCCGATCGCGGCGACAACATCGTACAGGATCGGACGCGGAGCGTTGAAACATTTCCTCCGCGTCGTCTTATCGATCGGAATCGATCGCATCCGGCGCTGTTTCGATGCCTGTAACGGTTCGAAATATTTCCGATCGGTGCAGCAGACCATGAGTGTCGCCTCATCCATGCCGCTCGGTTCAACCTGTTATGCACGGAGCGCGACCGAATTGATTGTCCGCAGCAGATTTTGTGTCTGCGCGCTGTCATTGGTGGAATATCTGGTTCGGGACCCGGACACGCCCTCAAGCGCGTGCCATCGACGTGTCGACATTGCGATGACGGGCAGGTGCTGCGGTCAGCTTCAATGACGATGGCGGCGATCAACGATCGCCGAATGATTTCATGCTGTTGGTCGCGTCGCGTGGTCAGTCCAGCAGCGCTCATCTCGCCGCGTGTCGCATCGTCGCCGCTTTCTCCCGTCGCAAGGACACAATACAGCCATCGATTCAATGTTTCGCGATCAGGTTGTGGAACCTGATCAGGAAAATTTTTGCCGGAGCCATGTTGGTCGCAAACCTGCCCCATTATTTCCTTTCCATGTGCGTGATCCGTCTCTGTCATCGAAACTTCAATCACATCGCTCAT
>CALRXG020000552.1:0-4905 GCA_943372075.1 Bordetella parapertussis
GCGGGCGACTGAGCTGCGGCGCCCGGCGGCCATGCCATGGCAATGGGAACCACGGCACCGGCAGCGATGACGTCGCGGCGCGTCAGGTGGCTCAAGGAATGGAACGTCGGACCGTCTTCGGTATCGGCCATCCCTGACTCCACGGGTACGCGATGCGCGGGATTACAGACGTTGCATGTCAATCTCTGTCGGGTCTCGAACGAGTATGCGCCCAAGGTCATGCGCCGATTGAGCGCCCAGCATCCGCACCGTCCTTTTCGCATCAGGCGAGGACGGCCGCCTTGATAACCCTCAATTTTGTTGCGGCGAATGATTCGCGCGCATCCGCGAGGATGGAGCTTGCGGCAAGGCAGCGCCCTGGTTTGTGAATCAGATACGCGAAAGCCCTACCGAAATATTGACGGCCGTCATGGCTGGATAAAGCTGCTTCGTTAGAAACTAGGGTTGACGAGGTGACCCGGGCTAATCATGCGGAATTTGCCGTGACAACCATTGTCGCTGCGGCGGAGAAAGCCAGCGCCGGTGTTGAAATCGAGCTCGCGTAGTGCGGCGGAACAGTCCTCGCGCCGTCGCAGCTATTTGTCCGCGAGCCGTGCGTCGAGTGTACCACATCCGGCCCCCTATCCTGCGATCGATAGATCCTTCGCAGTGCGTGATTGAAAGCTCAACCGTGCGAGGCGTCCATGCCGACCAAAGAGCCGTACATCAGGTTGCCGCATCGCGCGGTTGTTTTTGTCGGAGACGGCCGCAAGGCCCTTTTTCTGCTTAATGAAGGGGATGGTATAAAACCACGCCTGAAAGTCCAACAGGCATTTGAAGATCAGAACCCGCCGACCCATCAGCAAGGATCGGACAAGCCGGGGCGAGCGCAGTTTGGCACCGAGCCGAATCGCAGCGCGATGGAACAGACCGACTGGCATGACGTCGAGAAACACAGGTTCGCGCGCACCGTCGCCGGTGCTCTGGATCGCCTTCTGAGAGAGCTGCAGACAGAGCGTCTTGTAATCGTGGCACCGCCGCGAACGCTCGCGGATCTGCGTCGATCATTTTCTTCCACAGTCCAAAAGTCCATTGTTGCGGAGCTTGCAAAGGACTTGACCGGCCTGAGCGTCGGCGACATCTCGCAATATCTGGCCGCCCGATCGTAGCGGTTTCAAATTACGGGCCGGCGCCCCCTGCTCCCGCACTCCAGTAATGCAGCCTTTCACCTCTGGCGGGTCGCGAACTGGCAGCCGCTGTCCTGGTTGTGAGGAGGACAGCAGCATCCGCCAAGGGATCACTCGGAATTTCCATTCGCTGCTGCATGGCAGGTCGTTTGACGCGAGCGCGCCACTCGGTCTCTTCCATCCATCGAAGATCTCGTTCGCCGACACTGACATCGGTCAATGCAGCGCGCGTTTCCCCACGATACAGATATTTGAACAGTTGGATCAGCGAAAGAAATCCCACGTGTGATCATAGCCTGCAAACTGTCATGCTTCGCCCGGCCAAAGGCTGGCGAGACGCGTGTTACGACCAGATTCTACGGAACATCTACCCACGGATTCGTCTCAAAGCGAGAGCCGGATGCCGCTGCATGTCTGCTTCCCGGAACCGAACCCGCATTCGGACATGACGTCAGACATGTTCGCCATTGATCAAACCTATTGATACTCGCGATGATAAGAACAGGAGAGTAGAATGGTGAAGTTCGCGCTGTACGTTCCGCTTGTGGCCAAGCCCGGCAAGGAGAAAGAGGTCGCGGACTTTCTGCGGTCGGCGGTTCCTTTGGTGAATGCCGAACCCGGAACGATCTCATGGTATGCGATTCAGGAAGGGCCTTCCTCTTTCGCGATCTTCGATACCTTCGACGACGAAGCTGGCCGCGACGCGCATCTCAACGGAAAGGTTGCCGCCGCTTTGATGGAGAAGATCAAGGGAGGCGACATGTTCGACAAGACGCCGGAAATTCATAAATTGGGTATCATCGCGGACAAATTGGCGAAGTAGAGGTCTGGCGGTCTCTTGGGTAGCCGTCCGTCGGTGGCGCGCAAGCGCGTCGATCAGCGCGTAGCCCTGAACCGCGACAGGTATGGCGCGGTGCGGCTTATGGCCGATCCAGCGACCTCGGCAGGCGTGCCAAACGCCACCACATGACCGCCTTCGTCCCCTGCACCCGGGCCGATATCCATGACCCAGTCGCTGCCGGCTGCAACGCGCATGTCATGCTCCACCACGATGACGGTGTTGCCGGATTCGACCAGCCCGTCGAGTTGTGCGATGAGCTTCTCGACGTCAGCCGGGTGCAGTCCCGTGGTGGGCTCGTCAAGGACATAGAGCGTGAGGCCGCGCTGCGTTCGTTGCAACTCGGTGGCAAGCTTGATCCGCTGGGCCTCGCCGCCGGAAAGCTCCGTCGCCGGCTGGCCTAATCGCAGATAGCCGAGGCCGACCTGACGCAGCACATCGAGGGACCGGCGCACCTGAGGCTCCTCGGCAAAGAACGCGAAGGCGGCATCGACCGTCATTCCCAGTACGGCGGCGATGTTCTTGTCGCGGTACTTTATATCAAGGGTTTTGGCGTTGTAGCGGGCGCCATGACAGCTTGGGCACGGTGCATACACACTGGGCAGGAACAGCAATTCGACGCAAACAAAGCCTTCGCCCTCGCAGGTCTCGCAGCGGCCTTTGGCAACATTGAAGGAAAAGCGTCCAGCGTCGTAATGGCGGGCGCGCGCCGACTTGGTGGCCGCGAATATCTTGCGAACGTGATCGAACAGCCCCGTGTACGTCGCGAGGTTGGACCGTGGCGTGCGTCCGATCGCCTTCTGGTCGACGACCACCAATCGCTTGATACTCTCCATTCCGCTTGCGATCCGGCCGCCGAGTGTGGTCACAACGGTCCGCCCGAGTTCGTCGCCGTCATCGTCGATCGAGGGGAGAGGATGGCCGAGCTGTTTTGCAACCAATTCCACCAGGACCTGGCTCACCAGGCTCGACTTGCCCGAGCCGGAAACGCCAGTCACGGTGGTGAATACTCCCAACGGAAAATCGACATCGAGTTCATGGAGGTTGTTGCGACTGACGCCACGCAGCCGCAACCAGCCCATGGGCGAGCGCGGCGTTCGGTTTGGCATAATGTGGTCGCCGAACAGGTAACGGCGGGTTTGCGATGGCTCTACCTGCTTCAACCCTTGCAGCGGACCGCTGTAGAGCACATGGCCACCGAGTTCGCCGGCGCCTGGCCCGACGTCGACAACCCAATCCGCGTGCCGGATCACATCGATCTCGTGTTCCACCACGAACAGCGAATTGCCGGAGGCTTTCAATCGGTCGAGCGCCGTCAACAGCGCCTCGGTGTCCGCGGGGTGAAGTCCGGCGGAGGGCTCGTCGAGCACATAGACGACGCCGAACAGGTTGGAACGCACTTGGGTTGCCAGTCGCAGGCGCTGCAGTTCGCCCGGAGAAAGCGTCGGGGTACTCCGCTCCAGCGAAAGATAGCCAAGCCCGAGGTCAAGCAGAACCTCGAGGCGGCCGCCGAAGTCCTCCGCGATCCGCTGCACCACCAACGCCTTCTCCGGATGCTGCGCCCTGAGCTTTGTCAGGCCAGGGGCGGTAGCCTCGGCATAGGGACGCAAGAGGTCAGCGAGCCTGGCCAGCGGAATCACGGAGATATCGGCAATATCGAAGCCCGCAAACTTGACCGACAGCGCTTCGCGGCGAAGCCGCTTGCCGTGACAGAGCGGGCAGTCGGTACTCACCATGTAGCGCGATACCCGCTTCTTGATCGACGCGCTTTCAGTGGTGGCAAAAGTGTTCAGTACATATCGCCTGGCGCTGGAGAAATTGCCGCGGTAACTGGGCTCCTCCTTGCGTCTGATCGCCCTTCGCGCCTCATTCGCGTCATACTCGATGTAAACCGGGACCACCGGTTGCTCGTCGGTATACAGGATCCAGTCGCGGGCCTTTTTCGGCAACTCGCGCCACGGACGATCAACATCGTAGCCGAGCGTGATCAGCATGTCGCGCAGGTTGCCGCCATGCCAGGCGGGCGGCCAGGCTGCAATCGCGCGCTCGCGAATGCTTTTAGAATCATCCGGCACCATCGAACGTTCGGTCACCTCGTAGACCCGACCGAGCCCATGGCATCGGGGACAGGCTCCCGCCGGCGTATTGGGTGAAAAAGCCTCGGCATCGAGATGCGCCTGTTGCCGTGGATAGTCGCCGACGCGCGAGTACAGCATTCGAAGCAGGTTGGACAGTGTCGTGACGCTGCCGACGGAAGAGCGCGTGGTGGGCGACCCGCGCTGTTGCTGCAAGGCCACGGCCGGCGGCAGGCCGTCGATTTCGTCAACCTCGGGAACCGCCATCTGATGAAACAAACGCCGCGCATAAGGGGAGACGGATTCGAGATACCGCCGCTGCGCCTCCGCGTAGAGCGTTCCAAAGGCCAGTGACGATTTGCCCGAGCCGGACACGCCGGTAAATACCACCAGGGCGTCGCGGGGAATGGCGAGATCGATACTCTTCAAATTATGCTCGCGTGCTCCACGCACGCGGACGAAACCCCGCAGATCCTCGCCCGCGACTTCTTGAGAACGAGGCTTGTTGATTTCTAGCATCGGGAGAAAACGCTTGGCAGCCGAGGGCAGTTCCATCTCGAACGGGAGCACGCGATCGGATGTTCGGGTTCCTGTGACGAGCCATTGGGCCGCACTGCAACAAACAAATGGGTGGTCCGCGTTTCGCGTACTGCGATCTCGTCGAACGCCTCGAACCGCCACAACTCGACCGGCTCCTGCAGCCGCGCCGGTCGGTCCCGGAGCTTGGCTTCGAGTTTGTCGCTCACGGCGCCCGCCTTGTTACCGCGCCGGGCCGCTTCGGCTGCGGACACGCTGTCGCGTACCATCACGTTCTTGATCATCATCG
>CALRXG020000553.1:0-4877 GCA_943372075.1 Bordetella parapertussis
GCGGGTAGAGCTGGGTGGTCCACGGGAAGTTCTTCGGGTCGTCCCATTTCGCCGCCCCCGTCGAGATGAAGAGCTGCGGGACCTTCTTTTGATTCAGATATTTCTGGCTCGCGGAATTCGTCGGCGTGCCGATGGTGCCGACGATCGCCAGCACCTCGTCCTGTTCGACGAGGCGTCGCGTCTGCTCCACGGTTTTCGGCGGCGAATAGGCGTCGTCCAGTGAGATCAGCTTGATCTTGCGTCCGTTCACGCCGCCCTTGGCGTTGATCATCGCATAATAGGCTTCTTCGATGCGCCCCTGGGTACCGTACGCGGACGCCGGGCCGCTGTAAGGCATGGTCTGGCCGATCTTCACCTCGGTATCGGTGACGCCGGGGCCGTATTTCTTCTCGGCGTGGGCCGGGGCGGCTGCGGCCGCCAGAACAAGGGCGCAGAACAATGCACGTGGGTAACGCAGCGTCATGGCGAGTCTCTCCCCAAGTATTGATCACACTCTTCGGTGTGTGCTCGCATGATCGCTGCTCCGCGCCCGGCGTCAAGTATCGCCGTTGACGCGCTCTCTCCGCGGCCGGGTGACGCGCCTCAGGCGCGGTGCGGCTTCTGCTTGTGTAGTCATGCGCATTGGCAATCATTCCGGTTCTGCTACGCTGCGACCGCACGTGTCATCGAATTCAACGCCGGTGAAGCACGATGAAGCTGATTGCCCTGACAGCCGCGATAGTGATCGGGTCTTGCCTGCCTGTGGCGGGACAGCCTATCGGCGCCGCTCTCTATGCGCAGCGTTGCGCGCAGTGCCATGACGGCGGCAACCCGGATCTTCGCGCGCCGAGCCGTGCCGTGCTGCAATCGAAGTCGTTCGCCGAGGTGATGGGCACGATCACCACGGGTCCGATGGCCTCCTTCGCGCAAGGCCTGACCAATGACGAGCGGACGGCCATCGCCTCGCTCGTCACCGGCAAGGTCGCTGCGCAGGCGGCAACGGAGAGCGCCGGCCGATGCGCGGCGAGCGAGACCGGCTTTCCGCGCCCGATCGACGGGCCGCGTTGGAACGGCTGGGGCGCCGATCTCGACAACAGCCGGTTTCAGCCGGCGGCGATGGCCGGTCTTGCGCCGGACCAGGTCTCCCGCTTGCATCTGAAATGGGCGTACGGATTTCCTGACACGTCCAACGCCAATGCGCAGCCGACCGTTGTCGGCGGCCTGCTGTTCGTCGGTGGCGGCGACCGCAAGGTCCATGCGCTCGATGCCAGCAGCGGATGCACAAGGTGGGTGTTTCCGACCGACGCGCCGGTCCGAGCCGCGATCAGTTTCGCGCCGCTGGATGACAACCAGTTTGCAGTCGTCTTCGGCGATGTGCGCGCCAACGTCTACGCGGTGAATGCTGCGACCGGCGCGCTGATCTGGAAGAGCAAGGTCGACGATCATCCGGCCGCCCGGATTACCGGTGCACCAACCGTCTATGCCGGCGTCGTCTATGTCGGCGTTTCATCGATCGAGGAAGCCACGGGATCGCGGCCGACTTACCAATGCTGCACGTTTCGCGGCAGCGTCGTCGCGCTAAAGGCCGCGACCGGCGCGCAGATCTGGAAGTCCTATACTATCCCGGAAGCGGCGCACCCCACGCGGACCAACGGTTACGGAACGCAGCTGTTCGGCCCGGCCGGCGCGTCGGTCTGGTCCGCGCCGACCATCGACGTCCGGCGCCAGGCGCTCTACGTCGCCACGTCGAACAGCTATGCCGATCCGGCAACCGACACCAGCGATGCCGTCCTCGCGTTCGATCTTGCGACCGGCCGGATGCTTTGGCACCAGCAGGCCACGCCCAAGGACAGCTTCGTCGTCGCCTGTTTCGGTTTCGACCAGTCCAACTGTCCGCAGGACCGCGGCCCCGATTACGACTTCGGACAATCGCCGATCCTGGTGAGCCTGCGCAGCGGACAGCGCGTGCTGGCGGTCGGCCAGAAGTCCGGCGTGGTCCATGCGCTCGATCCCGACCATGACGGCAAGATCCTGTGGCAGACGCGGATCGGCAAGGGTGGCGCGCTCGGTGGCACCGAGTGGGGCTCCGCCGCGGACCAGGACCGGATCTACGTCGCCAACTCGGACGTGCGGTTTCTGACCGACGGCACGCGGCGTCTCAATTCAAAGGAAGGTGGCGGCCTGTTCGCGCTGGATCTGGCGACCGGTAAGATCACCATGCAGGTGGCGCCGGTTGCCTGCGGCGACCGCGCCCCGTGTAGTCCGGCGTTGTCGGCTGCGGTTACGGTCATTCCCGGCGTCGTGTTCTCGGGCGGCGTGAGCGGCTTCCTGCGCGCCTATGCCACCGCTGACGCGCGGCTGCTCTGGGAAATCGACACCGCGCGCGACTACACCACGGTGAATGGCGTTCCGGCCCATGGCGGCGCGATGGACGGACCCGGCCCGATCGTCGTCGACGGCATGCTGTACGTCAATTCAGGCTACGCCCAATGGGGCGGGTTATCCGGCAACGTCCTGCTCGCCTTCGAGATCGGCGGTCCGTGACAGGCAAGACGAATGCGTGTCGGTCAGACCAGGCCTGCGGAGGGAAGGCGTATCGCTGCCCGAAGTCCGCCCAGCGAGGACCGGTCCAGGGTCAGGGAGCCGCCATAGAGTTCGGTGAGTTCGCGGGTGATCGACAGTCCGAAGCCGAAACCCGGAGCACTCTCGTCGAGCCGCCGGCCCGCCTGCATCGCCTGTGACATCTGCTCGGGCGAAAGCCCCGGTCCGTCGTCGTCGATGACGATAACGACGTCCCGGCCGTCCTCGCTCGATCCGACGACGACCTTGCTCCGGCACCAGGAGAACGCGTTCTCCAGCACGTTTCCGAGCATCTCGTCGATATCCTGTTGCTCGCAGGCGACCGAGAGTTCGGGTGGAATGTGGTTGACGAAGTCGATTTGCCTGTCGGCGTTCACCTTGCCGAGGACGAGGGCAAGATCCGTGACGCGCGATGCAACCGCCGTTCGACTACGGACCGGTCCGCCGAGCGCGGCGGATCGGGCGCGTCCCAGATGATGGCGAATGCGGCGATCCATCAGGACGACGAGATCATGGAGATCCGCGGAGCCTGGCGGTTGCTTTTGCAGCGCGATCGCCAAGGTCGCCAGCGGCGTCTTCAAGCCGTGCGCAAGATTTGACACGTGCTTTCGTGCCCGTTCGAGGTTTGCCGCGTTCTGGACCAGCAGCGCGTTGAGTTCGGTGGCCAACGGCTGCACTTCGCTCGGCTGAGCGTCGGGTACGCGCTCGCGAACCCCCGATCTTACGTCGGCCACTGCGCGGCGCAGTTGTTCCAGCGGACGCAGTCCCAGTCTGACCTGGATCAGCATGGCGCAGATCAATGCGATACCGAGCGCGGCGAGCGACAACGCCAATGTGCGCATTGCTTCCCACAACGGTCCGAGCACGGCGTCTCTCGGAGCCGAAGCCACGATCGTGGCCGGAACTCCGGATGCCGATACGTTCAGGATGCGGAAGTGGAGCTTGCGGTCGTCGGGGCCGATGCCATCGGACGGTGCCGGACGGTCTCGCGGCGGCGGATCGTCGTCGGCCCGGCGGGGTGGGGGCGGAGGTGGCGGCGGCCTGTGGTAGAGATCGGGAGGAGCCAGATCGGCACCATCGAGCGACCGGGATCGCAGCGTATTTTTCGGTCCGGAGATTTGCCAATACCAGCCGTGCCGGCGGCGGTCGAAAGGCGGGCCGTCGGCGGATCCCGCCAGACGCAAATTGCCGCTCCCGTCGGCATCGAGCATCGAAGACAGGAACAGGATCTGGGCGTCGAGCCTCTGATCGATCTGCCCCTGCACGAAGCGATGCAGGACGAATGAGATCAGGACTGCGGCGACGATGAGCGCGACGGCGATGAACACGCCGGCTCCGATCATCAGGCGTCGGCTGAGCGATGTCGTCCGGCTCAGCATCGGGAACCCGAGTTCAGCTTGTAGCCACGACCCCTCTCGGTCTCGATCAGCGTTTTGCCGATCTTGCGACGTAGTCTCGCGACGATCACCTCGATCGAATTGGAATCCGTCCCGACGTCGCCTTCGTAGACCTTCTCCGAGAGCAGGCTGCGCTCGACGACGGTGTCCTTGCGGAGGACAAGACATTCCAGAACGCGCCACTCCAGCGCGGTCAACTTCAACGGCAGTCCATCGAGCTCGAACACGCCGGTCTGCGTTTCGAAGCTCAGCGGGCCGCATGAGATTCGCGGCGCGGAATGTCCGGAGGCGCGGCGGACGAGTGCGCGAAGCCGCATGACCAACTCTTCGGTCCGGAACGGTTTCGTCAGATAGTCGTCGGCGCCCGCCTTGAAGCCGTCCACCTTGTCGGTCCAGCCGTCACGCGCGGTCAGGATCAATACGGGCAAATGCCGGTCGTGCTTGCGCCATCCGCGCAAGACCTCGATGCCGGGCACTTTCGGCAGGCCGAGATCGAGCACCGCGGCGTCGTAGGATTCGGTCTCGCCGAGATGCTGTCCGTCCTCGCCGTTCGCGGCCACGTCGACCGCAAAGTTCTCCTCGCGCAGGGCGCGGGCGATCTCTTGCGCGAGCAGGCGATCATCTTCGACCAGAAGGATTTTCATTCCGCTTTCACCTCGGCTGCACCTATGCCCGGGAGCTTAACCCAACCTGAACGAAACGGTTCAGGCTGGATTGGGGAGGGTGCCCTAGGCTCCGGTCATCGCAATCGATGAAAGGACGGTCCGATGACCGAAAGCCAATTACCTTCGGATGCTGGCCCGGCGCCCACCGCGCGCCCGCAGACCCGGCATCGCAGTCTGCTCGCAGGCGTAGCGCTTGCCGTGCTGGTGGCCGGCGCTGCTGCCGGAGCCGGCGGAGTGCGGCTCGCTGAGAAGTGGC
>CALRXG020000554.1:0-4862 GCA_943372075.1 Bordetella parapertussis
CCTTATTTGTCGATCGATTCCACCACCGCGTGCCAGATCTGGTCCTTGAATTCGGTCGCGGCGGGGCTCGGGATCTGCGCGACGCTGCCGTGGTTCTTGCTGCAGGCCTCGACCAGCCGCAGCACCCAGATCTCGCCGTCGGTGTAATAGAGATCGCCGCCGCCATTGCGGCCATTGAAGGTCGGGCCGATGCCGGTCACCTGATATTTCGCGGTGACCATGCCGGCGGACTCGAGATCGGTGGCAAGCAGCGCACGTTCGGCGTCGAGATCGGGGGCGATATGATGGGTCACCGCGCCGGTGTAGTGGCTGACGCCGACGCCGCTGTCGAGCGTCGCGGCACCAAGCCACACCGGCCGTTTCTCCTCGCCCTGGTCGAGCACCCGCCAGAACCGCACATGGTTGCGGCGATCCGCGCTCGTTCCGACCGGCCGCTCGAAGGCGAGGTCCTCGCGGCGGCCGAGATAGAACAGGTTGCTCACCGGCGCGTCCCTGTAGGGCCGATCGAGCAGCACGGAGCCGACGATCTCGATCGAGGATTTCAGCGTGACCGGATCGGCGGGAAACCAGCCGGCCTCGTGCATCGCGCAAACCACGTCCTTGGTGTCGCCGATCAGCCCGACATTCATGGGGTCACCGGGAATGCCCTGCGCGGTGCGGGTCACCATCGGCAGATTGGCGAGGCCCTTCTGGTGCTCGTGATGCGTCCATAGTGCAGGCAGCACCAGATAGGCTGCGATCAAATAGGTGACCAGCATGAACAGCAGCAGTTGCAGATAGCGCAGCCGCTTGCGACGGTGCGCCGCAGGCGGGTTGATCTCGACGTCGGTCACGGCACACGCTTCCAGATCACTACGTCGCGCGCCTCAGCGCCGCGTCTCGCGGCAGCCGGCGGCTTCGGCTTCCTCGACCGAGCAGAACCAGCGCGTGCCCTTGGAGATCTTCATCTCGATCCGCGCGTACCAGCGGCTGGTCGGCTGGTGGAAAATGCATTCGCCGGAGCGGTTGACATTGCCCTTGATGGTGCAGTCGGGCGAGGGCGCCACCGGGCCGGAGGCGGAGGCTTGCAGGATCGCGTGTGCACTCTCCGGCACTTTCACCGCACCGAGCACGGTGGTCTTCTTGTTGCGCACCCGCCAGTCCCACGGCGCGATGAACGCGCCCTGCCACATCCCGGCCTTGGCTTCGCGCGCCGCCTTCTCGTCCGCCTCGTAGTCGTGCGAGACGCGGAGATAGGCCAGCGCCCAGCCATTGCTGACCATCCATTTCTGGATGTCCTCGCCGTCGACCTCGCAGCGCGCGATGGTGCGGCCGCGACGGTCGACCGAGCGGGCGTGACAGGTCCAGCTCTTGTTGCCGGCATGCTTGACCAGTTCGTCACGCGCGGCGACGCCGCAGGTCCAGCGCTCGCCCTTGGTGTTGAGGCAGAGCTGGTCGGTCGATGGCGCGTCGATGCCGCCGAGCCGGATGCGGACGCTGCCGATCATGACCTGGTCGCCGTCGCGGATCTTCGGCACGCCGGTGATGTCGGCAGCCATAGCCAGCGTCGGCAGCGACAGCAGCAGGCCAGCAGTGAGCAGCGTCTTCAGCATCGGCGTTCCCGGCCAGGTTCTTGTCGTTCAGAGGCTTTGCGTTCAGTGCCCAAGGATTGTGCGGGCAATTGGGCAACCGTGCCAGTGGCGGAGTGTTTCCGCCAGTTTCAACTTCGCGTCATCCCCCCATGAATGCGCTATTCCGGCTATGACACCGCCATCCGCTTCCGCGCCAGCGCCAACGCCATCAGCACGAACGCCGATGTCACCTCGGGCCCGCCGACCAGGATGCGCGTCGGCGTCTTCATCTTGTTCCACTCATAGGCCTTGTAGGGTCCCTTGCGTCCGCCCTCGCCGAGGTTTTGCACGATGCAATGCAGTGCCGGCGTGAAGGTCGAGACCTCGGCACCGAGATGCGCCAGCGCCATCAGCGCCAGCGCGGCGTCGAACGGGTTCATCTCATGTCCGATCAAATCGCCCATGACGTAGCCGAGCACGCGGGCGCGAATCAGCGCGAACACGTTGCCGGGGTCGATGATGCGCTGTGCCGCCAGCGGCAGCGCGATGAAGGCGGCATAGCAGCGGCCGAAATAGGCCGAATAGAGCTCGGGCAGATAATAGATGTGCGAGCGCGGATTCCTGAACGCGCCGCTTTCGACCAGATTTTTCTGGAAAGCGATGATGCGATGCAACGTCTCCAGCCGCTGCGGCGTCTCGATGATCTGCCAGCGGGCGAGGTTGCGGAACGAAACCTCGAGGATGTCGAGGTTCAAGGTCGGATCGAGGTCGTTGCCGTAAGGCCGCTCGCCGTGGAGATTGTCGATCCAGGTGACGACGCCGCCCTCATAGTCGATGTTGTCGTTGAGCGACACGGTAACCCGCGGCTCGTTGGCGCCGGCGCGTACCTGGTAGCCGCGATAGAAATCCAGCAGCGGCTGCGCCAGGATCGGATCGTCGGAGCCGGCCTGCGTCGCGGCGGAGAACGCGCACGCCGTGGTGTCGCAGTCGGGCACATAGATGCCGAAGCCGAGGTCCTGCTTGATCTGGGTGAAGAAGCGCGAGAAGCGCGGATGCCGCCCCGGTGCCAGCGCGGTGATGACCTTCACGTTGGAGCCGTCATGCGACGGCACCTCCTCGGCGCTGGTCTTGACGCAGAAATCCACCATGTCCCCGATCGCGCGCCGCGCAGCCGCGGTCTCATCCGCTGACGCCAGCCCGCTCTCGACGAAGCCGAGCAGCGCCTCGGTGAAGAACGCGTCGTAATAGGCTGAGCGGTGCCGGATCTGCACCGGCTCCCACATCGGCTCGGCGATGCCGCGCCAGGGCGGGTTGATCAGCGCCCGCGCCGGCGAATGCGCGATGAAGATGCGGGCCAGGTTGAACAGCAAGGTCGAGTTCTTGTAGCCGCGCGCGTTCAGCCCGGTCAGCGCCATCAGCATCTCGCGGCCGCCGATGTCGGGATCGCCGATCAGGTTGAACGCGGCGTAGGTCGGGATGAAGCCATTGTTGCCGAACGAGCGCAGCAGATGTGCGGCCGTCTTGCGGATCACGCGGTCGATCTCGGCCATCGCGGGCGGCCGTGCCGGCGCGATGACGGTCGGCGGCGCCGGATGGCGCAAGGCGAGGCCGTCCATCAGGTCGGCGACGGGCGCGCCGATCGCCGTCCAGTCCGGCGCCTCGGCGTCGCGCGCCTGGGTCAGTGCGGCGCGCAGGCTGGCGAGGCGGTCAGGGTTCTTCAGGTCGGGCAGGCCGGTACGGCGGAGCAGGGCGCGCAGCGGCGGATTGCCGAGCGCGGTCCGGTAGAATTTTCCGAGATGGGCATCGCCGCCGCGATAGGATTGCAGCACCGGGTCGCAGACCTCGTACAGCGACGGTCCGTCCTTGCTCGCGGTCAATGACCGGCACACCGCCCCGGCGATCTCGTGAAGGCCCAAGAAACCCAAGGAGAATCTCTTTCTGCTGGAACCGGTTAACGCCGCCGCCCCGGCGGTGTTTCCCGCGCTCCTCCCCAATTCCCGCAAGCTATTGGAAAGCTATATGAATCCGTACAAAACACAAATGTGACCGAAATCACGTAACGAGATTTTAACGGCGTCAATAGTCTTTGCCCGACGGCAGCATGCACCAAATCGGGTTGCCCCGGCCGCCCGGCCGGGTTAAGGGTCTGTTTGTTGCGGCGCCGCAAATTGAGTTCAATTCAACGGCACACACGGCACAACCCCATTAAACCTGATCGTCTGAGACGCGACTAACTGGCGCGAATTCGCTTGAGCGCCATCGGGATAAGGATTGGGACCAGGAACGCTATGGACCTTAGGCAGCCTCATATTTCCCGCCGCACCATCGCCTTCGCGGTGGCTGTGGCCGGCACGGTGTCGCTGGCGATCGGCGCCCATGCCGCGCTCAACAAGCGCATGTTCGATCCCCCCAAGGGCACCGCTGGCGCTGTCGTCGCGGGCGCCACCGGCAGCATCCCGACCGGCACCTCGCGCCTCGCGCTGATCATCGGCAACGGCCATTACCCGGACGCATCGGCGCCGCTGGCGCAGCCGATCAACGACGCCCGCACGCTGTCATCGGCGCTGCGCCGCGAGGGCTTTGACGTCGACGTGGTCGAGGACGCCACCAAGGACGACATGTTCCGCGCCGTCGAGCGCATGAAGGCCAAGATTCGCCCCGACACCGTCGTGATGTTGTTCTTCGGCGGCTACGGCGTGCAGGTCGGCCGCGAGAGCTACATGATCCCGGTCGACGCCACGATCTGGAAGGAATCCGACGTCAAGCGCACCGGCGTCAGCGTCGAGTCCGTGCTCGATGCGATGAAGGAGCGCGGCGCCAAGGCCAAGCTCGTCGTGCTCGACGCCTCGCGCCGCAATCCCTATGAGCGCCGTTTCCGCGCCTTCTCGCACGGCCTCGCTCCGATCAGCCCGCCGGAGAACACCATCGTGCTGTCTTCGGCGACACCGGGCAAGGTCGTAGACGACGGCAAGGGCACCAACAGCGTGCTGGTCTCCGAGTTGCTCAACAACCTCAACGCCCAGGCCGGGGCAGAGACCGCCTTCAACAAGACCCGCGTCGCGATCTCGCGCGCCAGCGAAGGCGAGCAGGTGCCGAGCGTATCGTCCTCGCTGCTGGAAGACATCAAGCTCGGCAGCTGAGGCCGGGCGGCGTGCGCGGGAGCGGGCCGCGCAATCATTTCAAAATCATAAGCGTGCTGCGCGGAGAGGGGTGCCGCTTGCTCCGCTGAAAGACGCATCGCGTAGCGACGTCTGAAACTATCGCTGCTTGAAAGCGCGCGTCCTACTTCGCGTCTGCGCTCGCGCCCACCGG
>CALRXG020000555.1:0-4858 GCA_943372075.1 Bordetella parapertussis
CCAGCAGGTTAAGCTCCAGGTCGGCAAGGACTGGGGCACCGGCGCCTATGTGATGACGACGCTGCGCCGTCCGCTCGATGTCGCGGCCGGGCGCATGCCGGGCCGCGCGATCGGGCTGAAATGGTTCGGCATCGACAAGAAGACGCGGACGCTTGCGGTCACGCTGTCGCCGCCCGCCTTGGTGCGGCCGGGCTCGACGCTGAAGATTCCAGTCAAGCTCGGCGGGCTCAATCCCGGCGAGGACGCCAAGGTGGTGCTGGCCGCGGTCGATGTCGGCATTCTCAATCTGACCAACTACAAGCCGCCGGCGCCGGACGATTACTATCTCGGCCAGCGTCGTCTGACCGCCGAGATCCGCGACCTCTATGGCCAGCTGATCGACGGCATGCAGGGCACGCGTGGTCAGATCAGGAGCGGCGGCGATTCCGCGGGCGCCGAGTTGCAGGGCTCGCCGCCGACGCAAAAGCCGCTCGCGCTCTATTCCGGTATCGTCACAGTGGGTCCCGACGGCACCGCCGAAGTGAGCTTCGACATTCCGGAGTTCGCCGGCACCGCGCGCGTGATGGCGGTGGCGTGGAGCGCCACCAAGCTCGGCCGCGCCAATGTCGACGTGACGGTGCGCGATCCCGTGGTGCTGACCGCGACCTTGCCGCGCTTCCTGCTGACCGGTGACAAGGGCACCATCAGCATGGATATCGACAATGTCGAAGGCGCCGCCGGCGATTATGCCGTCAGCGTCAAGGCAACCGGCCCGATCAAGGCCTCCGGCAGTCCGACCACGACCGTGAAGCTCGCCGCCAAGCAGCGCACGTCGTTGTCGCTCGGCCTCGAGGCCGGCGGTGCAGGCCGTGCCGATTTCGACGTCGACATATCAGGGCCGAACGGGCTGACGCTGGCGCGGCACTACGCGCTCGACGTCAAGCCGGCCACGCAAGTGCTGGCGCGGCGCTCGATCCGCACCCTGGCGAAGGGCGAGAGCCTGACGCTGACGTCGGACATGTTCTCCGATCTGGTGCCGGGCACCGGCAGCGTGTCGATCTCTGCGAGCCTGTCGACCGCGCTCGATGCCGCGAGTATCCTGAAGGCGCTCGACCGCTATCCCTATGGCTGCTCCGAGCAGATCACCAGCCGCGCATTGCCGCTGCTCTATGTCAACGATCTTGCCGCCGGCGCGCATCTCGCGATGGATACCGCGGTCGACCAGCGTATCCGCGACGCGATCGATCGTCTGCTGGCGCGCCAGGGCTCCAACGGATCGTTCGGCCTGTGGTCCGCAGGCGGCGACGATGCGTGGCTCGATGCCTATGTGACCGACTTCCTCACCCGGGCCCGCGAAAAGGGTTTTGCGGTGCCGGACGTGCTGTTCAAGAGCGCGCTCGACCGCGTCAGGAACTCGGTGGTCAATGCCAACGAGCCGGAAAAGGACGGCGGCCGTGATCTGGCCTACGGCCTCTATGTGCTCGCGCGCAATGGCGCAGCCCCGATCGGCGACCTGCGTTATCTTGCCGACACCAAGCTGAACAATCTGGCGACGCCGATCTCCAAGGCGCAGCTCGCCGCGGCGCTGGCGCTGGTCGGCGACAAGGCGCGGGCCGAGCGGGTGTATGGTGCGGCGCTCGACGCGCTGAACCCGAAACCCGTGCTCGAGTTCGGCCGGGTCGACTACGGCTCGGCGCTGCGCGATGCGGCCGCGCTGGTCTCGCTCGCGGGCGAGGGTAATGCGCCGCGCACCACGCTGACCCAGGCCGTGCTGCGGGTGGAAGCGGCGCGGGGGCTGTCGCCCTACACCTCGACGCAGGAGAATGCGTGGATGGTGCTGGCGGCACGCGCCCTCGCCAAGGAGACGCTGGCGCTCGACATCAACGGCCAGGGCGTCAAGACCGCGGTCTATCGGAGCTACAAGGCCGACGAGATGATGGGCCAGCCGCTCAAGATCACCAACACCGGCGATGCCCCGGTGCAGGCGGTGATCTCGGTGTCGGGCTCGCCGGTGACGCCGGAACCCGCCGCCTCCAACGGCTTCAAGATCGAGCGCAGCTATTTCACGCTCGACGGCAAGCCGGCCGATGTCACCAAGGCGAAACAGAACGACCGTTTCGCGGTTGTCCTGAAGGTCACGGAAGCGAAACCCGAGTTCGGGCACATCATGGTGGCGGACTATCTGCCGGCCGGGCTCGAGATCGACAATCCGAACCTGGTGTCGTCGGGTGATTCCGGGACGCTCGAATGGATCGAGGACGGCGTCGAGCCGAAGAACACCGAGTTCCGCGACGACCGCTTCACCGCGGCGATCGACCGCGCCGCCAACGACAAGTCGGTGTTCACGGTCGCCTATGTGGTGCGCGCGGTCTCGCCAGGCAAATATGTGCTGCCGCAGGCCTATGTCGAGGACATGTACAACCCCTCGCGCTACGGCCGCAGCGGCACCGGCGCGGTCGAGGTGAAACCGGCGAAATGAGTGAAGCGGTAAACCAGCAACAGTCGTCATGCCGGGACAAGTCCGGTCATGACGGTGGTCGCAAGAAACTGGTGTTCCGCATCGCGGCTGCAGTTGCTGTCGTGCTTGTCGCGATCACCGGTGCCTTCGCGGCCTGGGTCGTCTCGCTCGGGCCGCTGCCGCTCGACAAGGCGCAGCAGGTCTCGACCACGGTCGTTGACCGCAACGGAAAACTGTTGCGCGCGTACGCGATGGCGGATGGGCGCTGGCGGCTGCCGGTCGACGCCAGGACATCGGTCGATCCGGGCTATCTGAAGCTGCTGTTCGCCTATGAGGACAAGCGCTTCTATGAGCATCATGGCGTCGATCCGCTGGCGCTGTCGCGCGCCGGATTCCAACTGCTTACACGCGGTCATATCGTCTCCGGTGGCTCGACCATCACGATGCAGCTGGCGCGGCTGATCGAGCCGCGGCATCAGCGCTCGGTGTACGCAAAGCTGCGGCAGATGGTGCGGGCGGTCGAACTGGAGCGGCAGCTCTCGAAGGACCAGATCCTCGATCTCTATCTCGCGCTGGCGCCGTTCGGCGGCAATCTCGAGGGTGTCCGCGCCGCCTCGATCGCCTATTTCGGCAAGGAGCCGAAGCGGCTGTCGCTGGCGGAGGCCGCGCTGCTGGTGGCGTTGCCGCAATCGCCGGAGCGCCGGCGGCTTGACCGTTACCCCGAGGCCGCGCATGCCGCGCGCGATCGCGTGCTCGGCCGCATGGTCGAGGATGGCGTGGTGTCAAAGGACGACGCCGCGCAAGCGGAGGCCGTGGCAGTGCCGAAGCTGCGCAAGCAGATCCCGATCCTGGCGCCGCATTCCGCCGATCAGGCGATCGCGACGATGAAGGACGTGCCCGTCATCAAGCTGACGCTGGACGCCCCATTGCAACGGAACCTGGAAACGCTGGCGCGCGACCGCGCCATCGCACAGGGGCCCGATGTCTCGGTCGCGATCGTCGCGGTCGACAATGAGACCGGCGACGTGCTCGCACGGGTCGGTTCGGCAGACTATTTCGACGAGCGGCGCGCCGGGCAGGTCGACATGACGCGCGCGGTGCGCTCGCCGGGCTCGACCTTGAAGCCGTTCATCTATGGTCTCGCTTTCGAGGATGGCTTCGTCCATCCCGACAGCCTGATCGAGGACCGGCCGATCCGCTTCGGCAGCTACGCTCCGGAAAACTTCGACATGACGTTCCAGGGCACGGTGCCGATCCGCAAGGCGCTGCAATTGTCGCTCAATGTGCCGGCGATCGCATTGCTCGACCGGGTCGGGGCGAGCCGGCTGTCGTCACGGCTGAAGCAGGCCGGCACCAGCTTGGTGCTGCCGAAGGACGAGGCGCCGGGTCTTGCGATGGGCCTCGGCGGCGTCGGCATCACGTTGCAGGATCTGGTCCAGCTCTATTCCGGGTTGGCGCGGCTTGGCGTCACCCGGCCGCTGCGCGAGATCATGCAGGCGAATGATCGCCGCGACACGATGCGGCTGATGGATCAGGCCGCCGCCTGGCAGGTCGGCAATGTCCTGCTCGGCACCCCGCCACCCGAGAACGGCGTGCACAACCGGATCGCGTTCAAGACCGGCACCAGCTACGGCTATCGCGACGCCTGGTCGGTCGGCTTCGACGGCCGCATCACGATCGGCGTCTGGGTCGGCCGCCCGGATGGCGCGCCGGTGCCGGGTCTGGTCGGCCGCACGGCGGCGGCGCCGATCCTGTTCGACGCCTTCGCGCGCACCGGGAAGATTCCGGCGGCCTTGCCAAAACCGCCGCGCGGCGTGCTGGTCGCCTCGAACGCAAAACTGCCGCCGCCGTTGCGCCGCTTCCGGCCGCTCGGCGAGTTGGTCCGCAGCGGCAACGACCAGGCGCCGCACATCCAGTTTCCGCTGAACGGCTCGCGCATCGATGTCGATCAATCCGAGGGTGGCCGCAATGCGGCGATGCCGGTCAAGGTCGCCGGCGGGGTGCTGCCCCTGACGGTCCTTGTGAATGGTGTCTCAGCCGGGGACATCGACAGCCGGCGGCAGCGCCTGATCGAGCCGCCCGGGCCGGGCTTCGCGCGGCTGACCGTGATCGATGCCACCGGCGCGGCGGATACCGTTGTGATCCGCGTGCAATGATGGCGCGGGAAAGCGGAACGGCACGGGTGGAAAGGGGAACAGCACGGTTGTTTGCGCTGCGGTTTCATCGTATGCGAAACCCATGGTGGATAGCCTCCAACCCCGGCGCTTCGGAGCAGGGCAACAGTCTGTAAAACCTGCGCATTCGAGCCGCAGGCTATTCATGGCGTTCGAGTTCGCGACGGCCAGCCATTGGCGTTCGATCGCGTTCCTGACGCTGACCTGCCTGGTGCTGTTCCTGCCGGGCTTCTTCACCATCCCGCCG
>CALRXG020000556.1:0-4847 GCA_943372075.1 Bordetella parapertussis
CCAGGTGTCGGTATGTCCGGCGCCGAGCGAGGCGCTGTCGCTCTTGGCCCAGCGCAATTGCAGGTTCACCGGCGCGCCGGAAACGTCGTAGGAGGTGACCGCGCCGCCCGAGACGGACTCGTTCAGGAACGTCGAGTTGTCATTGCCGATCACCTGGCCGGTGCCGACCGTGCCGCCACCGCCGCGCGTCGCCGCCGCCTGCCCGGTGAAGCCGAGCGCCGCCAGCGCCGTCGAGTTCGAGCTTGTCACCTGCAAGTCCGACGCGGTGCCGGAATGCAGGGTGATCTTGCCGCCGCTGATCGTCGACGGCGTTGCGGTCCCGGTGATCGCGTCGATCTTGGCGAGCAGCGTTCCGATGCTGTCCGTGACGTTGAGCTGGTTGCCGGTGGCACCCGAAGCCACGAAGGTGATGACGGTGCCGTTGACCGTGATCGTGTCGGCGGGGACCACGGGCGGACCGGCCGAGCCGGCGCTGAAGCTGGCATTGATCGAATCGCTGCCCGCAGCGCCCGAAAGCAAGGTCGCGGCGGTGTTCGCCACCGACGGCGTCCCCTTGTTGTTTTGCGCGGTGCCGGTAACGGAAGAATCGGTATAGGGCGCGGCCGGCGTGCCCAGCACCAACGGATTATTTCCGCTGCTGAACGCACCCGGACGCAGCAACTCCGAGCCGGGAACCGACGTGTCGTGCGCGGTGGTCAGGGGATAGGACGCAAGGTTGGCACGGTAGTCGATCTTGGTGGTCTGCTGCGCCGGCAAGAAGTCGTTTGCGAAACGGAGCACCTGCGGCGAAGATCCCGACGGGTTGCCGGTGGTCGGGTCGATCCGCACGCCCTCGAGATAATAGCCGGCGCCGTTGACGAGATAGCCGTCCTTGTTGAGCTGGAAATCGCCGCGGCGGGTATAGCGGTCGACGCCATCGAACACCGGCGAGCCGTCGGCAAAGCTGCCGGGCTTTTGCACCGCGAAGAAGCCGTTGCCGTTGATCGCCATGAAGGTCGCAACCGACGCCGGCTGCACGTCACCCTGCACCGAATTGGTCGAGCGCGACTGCGCCGTGACGCCGCCGGCGAGCTGCGCGGTCAGCGCGGTCTGCGGGACGAGGTCGAGGAACGAGGTATCGATGCGCTTGAAGGCGGTCGTCTGCGAGTTGGCGATGTTGCCGGAAATGTTTTCGAGTGCGTACGATCCTGCGCGCAGGCCACCGACCGCCGTCGTGAGAGCGCCGAAGATACCCATGACATATTCTCCAATTCAATTCCCGGCGGCTGGCAATCAGAACGATGGCCGCATCGGTGGAGCATGTCGCAAGGGTCGTGCCAGGAAACGAATCGTAACAAAATCATGCGCTTGAAAAAAACGCCGCGGCCGTTTAACCGGGGCACAATTGCCGGGGCGGCAACAATTGCCGGGAAAAAAGGGCGATTCTGACCGCCCTCCTCCCGTTGTTGAACGTGTTTTCTTGAGCGCGAACCGATCCATCCCGCATCAAATGCGGGACAGGCGTCGCTCGAAAACGCGATCAGGTCGCGGACGGCGCCGCCGGGTGAAACACCAGCGCGAAGCCGTCCATGCAGTAGCGCAGCCCGGTCGGCTTCGGGCCGTCGTCGAAGACGTGGCCGAGATGACCGCCGCAGCGGCGGCAATGCACCTCGGTGCGCAGCATGCCGAAAGTGCGGTCCGACGTGGTACCCACCGCATTCGCCAGCGGCTGGTAGAAGCTCGGCCAGCCGGTGCCGCTCTCATATTTGGTCTCGGACGCAAACAGCGGCAGGTCGCAGCCGGCGCAGGCGAAGGTGCCCTTGCGGTGTTCCTTGAGCAGCGGACTCGATCCCGGCCGCTCGGTGCCCTGGTTGCGCAGGATCTCGTACTGCTGCGGCGTTAGCTGCGCCTTCCATTCGGCATCGGTCTTCTCGATCTCGAATTTCTCGGCGGCCTGCGCCGGCCCGGCGCGCAGCCAGCGGAAAGCGGCGAAGCTCAGCAGGCTGGCGACGGAAGCCAGCAGGATGCGGCGATCGATCATCAATCATCTCCGATGCGGACGGCCAGTATGGCGAACGGGTTCGTCAACAGATACGAACCCCGCCGGCCGACGTTACATCCGCCGGTCGGAGACCCGCTCACTTTCTTGCGAGGCGTGAGGATGCGTCGCCTCGCCGTCCCCAGCCGGCCGTGGCGGCATCGGCCGCACCGTGGCCGGTGGCGGCCGGCGGAGCGCCGGCGCCCTGGTTCCCGCCTTGAGATTGGCCTCGGCCAGTCGCGCCTCGCGGACCCGCTCCCTGGCGCGCGCCCCCTCCCGGTAGCGCGCCAGCACGCCCGCCGCGGACGAGGTCCCCCTCGCCCACAGGCTGACGAAATGGCCGGCGACCCGGCCGGTGGTGCCGCCGGCCCAGACCAGCTCGAACGGCGAAAACAGCCGCCAGCGGTCGTCGCCCCACAGGATGCTGCGGGCAATCAATTGCCCGGCCAGCGCCGAGGTGCTGAGGCCCTGCCGGCCGAAGCCGCTCGCCACCCACAGACCCCTGCGCAGCTGGCCGATCTGCGGCATGCCATGCACGGTGACGCCGACCGCGCCACCGAACATGTCTGCGATCGGAACCTTGCCGAGTTGTGGGAACACCGTGGCGATGCGGCGCTGCACCGCCGCGCCGAAGCGTTTCGGCCGGGCGTCCCAGGTGGTCTCGGGACTTGACCAGAGCAGCCGATCACCTTCGACGACGCGGAAGTGATCGATGCCGTCGCTGTCGGCGACCGAGCCGGAAAAGGCGATGGTCTCCGACAGCCGCTCGCCGAGCGGCTCGGTCAACGCCGCGTAGCGCCACACCGGCAGCAGCGTGTCCGACAAGCGCTTCAGCGGCGCGCCGAGGTGGATATTGCCGGCAAGCACGATATGGTTGGCGCGCAACCGCGCCGACGGCGTCACGATACGCTTGCGGATGCCAGAGAAATCGATGCTGACGACCGGCGTCTCCTCGAAGATCCGCACCCCCGCCCGCGTCGCCAGCGCCGCGAGCCCGTGCACATATTTGCGGCCATCGATCTGAAGCGCCTTCGGATAATAGATGCCGTGGAAATAGCGGCCGGTCCTGAGCGCGCTGCGCACCCGATCGACCTGCCAGCCTTCGACCTCGGTCGCCAGATCCTCACCGAGCATCTGCAAGCGCCTGACCAGCGCCTCGCCGGCATCGACATTGGACACCTCCAGCGCGCCGTCGCTGGGATTGATGCCCGGGATCAGATCCTCGGTCGCGGTAGCACGAACATAATCGGCGCCCTGCTTCGACAGCGCCCACAATTCGCGGGCATCATCGAGCCCGACCCGCTCGACCACGTCCGAGATCGGCAGGCCGAAACCCGGCATCGCGGTGCCCAGATGATGGCCGGACGCGTTCCAGCCGACCTGGCGCCCCTCGAGCACGGCGACGCTGGCGCCGAGCCGCGCCGCCTCGCGCGCCACGGTCAGGCCGGCCAGCCCCGCCCCGACCACGCAAATGTCGACATCGAGGTCGAACGCCATACGATTGCGGAACGGCGAGGCCGCCTCGTCCAGGCCATCCGCCGCACTTGTGGAAGTCTCGCTCATGGCGTTTTCTACGAACCGCCGCGGCGCTTGTCACCTTGTCCGGGACATGCGCCTGTAGAATTAATTCGACCAGACCGAATCGAAATGGAAGTCCATGCGCCGTCTGCTGCTGCTGCGTCACGCCAAGACCGAAACCGACGCGCCTTCGGGGCACGACCAGGACCGCCGTCTTGACGAACGCGGCCACCGCGATGCAGCGGAGATCGGCGGCTGGATCGCCAGCCATCCGCCGATTCCCGAGCTGGCGCTGGTGTCGCCGGCGGTCCGCACCACGCAAACCTGGGAGATCGTGCGCGACGCGATCAAGGGCGCCGGACCGCAGCCGAACGTCGAATTCGTGCCCGACCTCTACGGCGCCGATCCGGCGCAACTGTTGACCGCGATCCGGATGGCTGCCGTCACCGATCCGAAGCGGCTGATGCTGATCGGCCATAACCCCGGCATGCACGAACTCGCGCTGACTTTGACCGGCAGCGGCGAGGAGGCGGCCAAGCGCGCGCTCAGCGACAATCTGCCGACCTCGGGGCTCGCGGTCTTCGAGTTCGCGACCGATGACTGGAACGAGGTGTCGTTCCGGCGCGGCAAGCTCGTCCTGTTCGTCAGCCCTAAACTATTGAAGCAGGCCTCGCGCAACTGAGGCGAGCGGACATCGCCGCCGGGCCATGCTATGTTGACGCTCACGCGACAGGGGGACCCGGTCTGCGTCGACACCACAGGCCAGCGCGGGCACAGCCTGGCTCAAGACCAAGAAGGCGCGCGTCCCGGACGAGGGACCAAACGGCTCCAGACCAATCGCGGACAGGAGGCGCAGATGTACAAGTCCATTCTCGTGCCGATCGACCTCGCCGATACCGATCTGGCGAAGCCTGCGATCGCAACCGCCGCGACGCTGTCGCAGACATGGAACGGCACGGTGCGTCTGCTCAACGTGCTGCCGATGACCCCGGTGATGCTCGCCGAATATGTCCCGGCGGATTTCGACAGCCAGCAGCGCGAAACCTCGGAAGAAGCGCTGGCGATCGTCGCGCGCGAATCCGGCATTGCGGCCGGCCGCATCTCGGGCGTGGTCCGCCAGGGCGGCATCTATCACGAGATCCTCGAGGAGGCCGCGACGATGAAGGCCGACCTGATCGTGATGACCTCGCACCGCCCGGCGATGCGCACCTACTTCCTCGGCTCGAACGCCGGCCACGTGGTGCGCTACGCCAAATGCTCGGTGCTGGTGGTGCGGCATTAGTGCGGCCGGACCGCGGCCGCAGGCACGCGC
>CALRXG020000557.1:0-4818 GCA_943372075.1 Bordetella parapertussis
AGGAAGTTGTTCAGCACCGAATTCGCTGCCAGCGTGACGTCGCCCTCGCGCGCGCCCTTGGCGGTGAAGAACAGGAACACGACGATCAGCGCCGCGGTGCGCACCATGATGTCGCGGTTGACGGCCAGCATGCGCATCAGCTTGGCGCGCTCGAACAGCGTGGCTGCGGGAACGGCGAAGCCGGTTTGCGAAATCCGCCACGCGACCACGATGCCGACGGCGAAGCCGCTGGTCTCGGCGAGCACGGCGGCGATCGCAGCGCCGGCGATCCCGGCGCCGTAGAGCTGCACCAGCAGCACGGTCGCGGCCATGTTGATCAGGTTGATCACGATCTGCAGGACCAGCGCCAGGTTGGCGCGCGCCTGTCCGACCAGCCAGCCCAGGATGACGTAATTGGCGAGCGCCAGCGGCGCCGACCAGATCCGGATCATGAAATAGGTCCTGGCCGCGCGCGTGACGCCCTCGCTGCCGCCCATCAGCTCGAACGTGACCGCGGCCAGCGGCAGCTGCAGCGCGATCAGCGCAGCCCCGATCAGGCCGGCGACGATGAAGCCGCGCACCAGGATCGCGGCATATTCCTGCGGCTCGCCGGCGCCTTGCGCCTGCGCGGTGAAGGCCAGCGTGCTCATGCGCAGGAAGGCGAACAGCCAGAACAGGCAATCGAAGATCACCGAGGCCATCGCCACCCCGCCGAGCAGCGCGGCATCGTCGAGGCGGCCGATCGCGGTGGTCGAGACGATGCCGATCAGCGGCGTGGTCAAATTGGCGACCATCGCCGGTCCGGCGATGGCGAACACCTGGCGGGATGTGATCTTTTGATGAATGGGCGCGTGCATGGCCAGAATTGCGAGCAATCTGGGTTTTTACCGCGTCGTGCGTCGCGCGACCATGGTGGAATTGTTCTGAGAGCAATGCGGTGGCGAGGGGTGGGCAGCGTGACGCGGAAATTTGCCGTCAGAACACGATGGCCATGCCGTCGCTCGCCGCCGTGTAGGGCAGGTCGTCGACGCGGCCCAGCATGTCGTCGCTCATATGCGTCAGCACCACGCGCCTGGCGTTGATCGCGGGCAAATGCGCTTCCAGCGCTTTCAGACTGAGATGGTTCTTGACCATCCTGTCGTAGGTATAGGCCTCGGCGATGAAGAGATCGGCGTCCAGCGCTGCCGGGATCAGCGCGTCGGTCCATTCGGTGTCGGCGCTGTAGCTGATGACGCGGCCTTCCGCCTCGATGCGATAGGCCAGAAACGGCCCGCCGGATTCGCCATGCACCACCGGATAGGGTGTTACGGTCACCTCGCCGAAGCAGCGTCGCTCCTGCGGGGCGAGCGTGACGACGGAGAGATCGAAGCGCTGTCTGGCCCTGGAGGAGTGCTCGAACATCACCTCCATCACTTGAGGCAATTTCGTCTCGATCCCCTGCGGTCCGGCGATCACCAGCGGCCGGCTGCGGCGGGTGAACTGCGCGTCGAGCAGGAAGAACGGCAATCCGGCAAAATGATCGCCATGGAAATGCGTGATCAGGATCAGGTCGATCGCGTCGCGGTCGATCTCGAGCCGCTTCAGCGCCGGCAGCGACGACGCGCCGCAATCGATCAGGAGATTGGCGCGCTCGCCGCTGACATGAAAACAGGTGTTGAAACGGCCGCCGGAGCCGAACGCATCGCCGCAGCCGACAAATTGCAATTGCATCGGCTGCGGGCCTTCCTTTGGGCTAGCGACCGCGCGGCGCGCCGAACAGCCGCGACAACAGCCAGATCGGGATCACGATCACGGCGCCGAGCAGGAAGTAGCGCCAGGCCCAGTTGATCGCATCGAAGCCGAAGTCCCAGATCGTCTGGAACAACCTGCGGACACTATAGAGGATATTCCAGGGATCGAGGCCGATCGCGGCGAGCACGACGCCAACCAGGATCGAGAGCAGGATCAGCCGGAACGCCACCGAGAGCGGCGAGCCGCCGAGAAAGCGGTACAGGCCGTCGCTCTGGCCGCCGGCCGGCAAGTCCCGGATATTGTCTGGCATCGCTCTCTCCTCGCGGAATCGCCCGCATTATAAGTCACGGCGGTGCACATGGGAAACCCGCGAGGCGTGATCAATGGCCGCCGCGTGGCTTGCGGGTTTAACTTCCTGTCATGGAGATTAACATCCGTTCAAGCGTTTCCAGCCGGTCGGCCTCGCGCGGCGGCTTGTCCCAGCGCAGCCGGCTGATCCTGGGAAAGCGCATCGCGACGCCGGACTTGTGACGCGGCGAGCGCTGCAGGCCCTCGAAGGCGACCTCCAGCACCAGCCCCTGATCCGGCTCGTGCACGACATGCCGCACCGGACCGAACTTCTCGGTGGTGTTGCGGCGGACGAAACGGTCGATCTGCAACAGTTCCTCGTCGGTGAAGCCGAAATAGGCCTTGCCGACCGGCACCAGCTCGTCGCCGGCATCGCCGCGGGTCCAGACCCCGAAGGTGTAGTCGGAGTAATAGGACGAGCGCTTGCCATGGCCGCGCTGCGCATACATCAGCACCGCGTCGATGATGTGCGGATCGCGCTTCCATTTCCACCACGGGCCTTTCGGTCGCCCCGGCAGATAGGGCGCATCGCGTCGTTTCAGCATCACGCCCTCGACCGCGTCGGCATCGTCACCGGCGCCGGCGCTCCTGGGATCGGCGCGCGCGGCGGCGAGGTCTTCCCAGCTCGCGAACGGGACAGTGGGCGACAGGTCGATGCGCGGATCGTCGAGCTTGGCAACGAAGGCTTCGAGATGCGCGCGGCGCTCGGTGAACGGCAGCTCGCGCAGATCGTTCTCGTCATCGCCGAGCAGGTCATAGGCGCGCAGGTGGATCGGAAACTCCTTGATCAGCTTCGGCGAAACCACCTTGCGGTTCAGCCGCTGCTGCAGGACGTTGAAGGTCTGCACGCGGCCGTCGCGCAGCACCAGCAATTCGCCGTCTATCGCGCCGGGCAGATGCAGCGAGGGCACCAGGTCGGGGAAGCTGCCGGTGATGTCCTCGCCGGTGCGTGAATAGAGCCGCGCCTGGACGTGGCCGTGCGCATCGCGGCCGGACACCGCCTGCACACGAATGCCGTCCCATTTCCATTCGGCGCTGAAATCGGCGGCGTCGAGATTGGCGAAGTCCGTATCTTCGATCGCATGCGCCAGCATCACCGGACGGAACGGTGTCGGATCGCTGTTGACCGGCTTGTCGCCACGGCCTTCGAGCCAGGCGAACAGGTCGAGATAGGGCGGCGACAGGCCCGGCCACATCAGCTCGATCTCGTGCGCGTCCTTGTCGCCGAGCGCCGCCGCCGCCGTTTTCGCCAGCCGCGCCGAGATCCCGATCCGCATCGCGCCGGTGACGAGCTTCAACAGCGCCCAGCGCCCGGTCTCGTCGAGCTCGTCCAGCCAGCGCGCCAGCTGCGCCGGCAGCTCGGCCTTGCCGAGCGTGCGCAGCGTGGTGACGACCTCGGTCAGGGTAGGAGGAGGCGGGTTGTTGTGGCCGGGCAGCTCGGCCTTCGGCCACATCAGCGCAACGGTCTCCGAGAGGTCGCCGACGTAATCATAGGAGTAGCCGAACAGCACCGGGTCGGTGCGTTCGGTGATCAGGTCGCGGATCAGGCCGGGTTTGGCGTGCTTGAACGACAATGCGCCGGTCAGCGCCGCCAGCGCGTAACCGCGGTCGGGGTCCGCGGTCTCGCGGAAATAGGCCACCAGCAGCCTGATCTTGTTGTTGCGGCCGGGCTCATAGGCGAGGCGGTCGAGCAGCTCGGCGAAGCGGTTCATGGCTTCTTGGTCTCGCCGACGGGCTGGGCCTCTCCGGCGGGCGGAGCATCGCCGGTGATCGCTGCCGTCTCGCCCTCGTCCTCGTCGCCATAGCCGACCAGATCGAGCGGCCGCGCGGCGAGGCCCTTGCCCTTGCACCAATGCACCAGCGCGTCTTCCTGGCCGTGGGTGACCCAGATCTCGCCGGCACCGGTTGCCGCGATCGTCGCCGTCAGCCCGTCCCAGTCGGCGTGATCCGAGATCACCAGCGGCAGCTCGATGCCGCCCTGTCGCGCGCGGGCGCGGACGCGCATCCAGCCCGAGGCGAAGGCCGTCACCGGATCGGGAAAGCGCCGCGTCCAGACGTCCGATGTCGCGCTCGGCGGTGCCAGCGTGATGGTGCCGGCGAGCTCGGCCTTCTTCATGCCGCGCGCCGGCCTGAGCTCGCCGAGCGGAATGCCGCGTTCCTGATAGTAATAGGTGATCTTCTCCATCGCGCCGTGCAGGTAGATCGGTGCGTCGTAGCCGGCCTCGCGCAGCAGCGCGATCACGCGCTGCGCCTTGCCGAGCGAATAGGCGCCGACCAGGTGCGCGCGCTCCGGAAACAGCTTCACCGATGCCAGCAGCTTGTTCACCTCGCCGGCGGCATCGCCGTGGCGGAACACCGGCAATCCAAAGGTCGCCTCGGTGATGAAGACGTCGCAGGGCACCAGCTCGAACGGCGCGCAGGTTGGGTCGCGCGCGTCCTTGTAATCGCCGGAGGCGACGATGCGCGTGTCCTTGCAGGTGACGGCGATCTGAGCGGAGCCGAGCACGTGCCCGGCAGGATGGAAAGCCACCGTGACGTCGCCGAGCCTGATCTCCTCGCCATAGGCGACCGCCTGCACGGAGCCCGCGAAGTTCTCGCCATAGCGCAGACGCATCATGTCGAGCGTTTCCCGGGTCGCGAGCACGGCGCCGTGGCCCGCCCGGGCATGGTCGGAATGGCCATGCGTGATCAGGGCCCGCTCGACCGGCCTGACAGGATCGATGTGAAAGCCGCCGGGCTTGCAGCAAAGCCCGGCCGGGA
>CALRXG020000558.1:0-4808 GCA_943372075.1 Bordetella parapertussis
AATCCATAGCGCTTTTCAACCATGCCCCTTGAGCCTTCCTCAACTTCCGCGGCCGATGCTGCCCGCGCCGCAGGAAACCGAGACGGGATCGACAAGGAGCTTGAGCATGCCGGCCAAGGCACGAACGACCGGACGAGCGACCGCGACCAACGCCACCGCGCAGGCGCGCGAAGATATCCTGAACGCGCGTGCCATCAGCACGCTGGGCGCCGGCGTCGTCAGCGCGATGAGTGCGGTCGGCGCCGCGGTCATCAAGAAGAACAAGGCCTCGCTCGACAAGAACCCGGACTGGTTCTGGCACATGTTCGCGAAATGCGAAGCCAAGGCGGCGCGCATCGCCGAGCAGGCGGCGCGCGATCCGCAAGGCTGCGGCGATGCGACCTTCATCGAGGCCTACGCCGGGCAATTGCCGAAGCTGATGACGGCCGCGCTGGAGAGCCGCGACAAGGCGCTCAAGGCGAAGTGATCCAGCGCAGATAAACATCTTCCGCGTCTGCCGGACGGCGCGTGCTGCGACCGGGTGCGGCTGCGTGTGACCGGTGTCACGGCGCTGGCAAGCGCCGCGGGCCATTGATGGCGCCATGAACGGGCGGTCGTCCCGTCAATCATGGAGCTGAAGATGACGTCCACCCTTGCAATCAGCACTTCCGATGACAGTCTTGCTCTGGTGCCGGAGCACGACCAGGCCGCCGCGTCGCTTGTTCCCGCCGCGACTGTGCCGCAGCGCCAGTTCTGGGAGACCGAGCACACCCGTCCGGACTTCCAGCTGTCCGACGACGCTGCGCCCGAACTGGTCGCGGCCACCGCGAACTATCTCGGCGAATGCATGCGGCATCCCTATCTGCCGGTCGCCGAGATCCGCGCCCGGCAGTTTGCCCGGACCAAGTAGCTGGTCGAGCTCGCCTATCGCGACATCCCGGTTTACCGCGCCAAGTATGACGCAGCCGGCTTCAAGCCCGCGCATCTGCGCGACTATGACGACATCCAGAAGATCCCCGTCATCACCAAGCCGGAACTGGTCGCGGCCTTCCCCGACCAGTGCGTCAACAAGGCGTACAAGCCGGAAAACCTGTTTCCGACCCGCTCATCCGGCTCGTCCGGTCAGACCCTCCTGATCCGCGTCGATTACGATGCCGTGATCACCGACACCATCCAGGGTGTCCGCCAGTTCGCGATGCAGAGCGGCGGCAATTACCGCGCCGAAGACCTGCTCGCCCATGTCTACACCGTGCCGTGGTGGTTCGATTCGATCGGCGGCGATTATCCGACCGCGTTCATCTCGAACCTGATCCCGCCGGCGCGCGTCGCCCGGCATCTGCGCTATCTCGGGCCGAAGATCCTGTCGCTCTATCCGTCGAGCCTCGATGCGCTGATGCCGCATGTCGACGAATTCCGTTCCTCCCTCAATCTCGCGGTGACGCATTCGGAATACTCCTCGCGTGCCGCGCGTCAGGAATGGTCGCGTCAACTCGGCGTGCCCGTGCTCGACGAATATTCCTCCGAGGAGGCGACCCGGATCGCGCTCGAAATGCCGGATGGCCAGTATCACGTCTGCGAGGACACGGTGCATCTCGACGTGCTCGATCCCGTCACGATGCAGCCGCAGGCGCCCGGCCAGTCCGGCATCGCCGTGATCACCAACCTGCTCAACGAGGCAATGCCCTTCATCCGCTACGTGCAGGGCGACTACATCACCCAGCCGGCCGATCCGGCGCCGTCGGACATCAACTGGTCGCAGATCGCCAGCATCGACGGCCGGCTCAACGACGCCTTCGTCAACCGCGATGGCCGCAAGGTGCCGGCCGGCAGCATCCTGGATGCGACCTATCGCTGGATGTTCGACTGTAACCTGCATCTGGCGCAGTTCGAGATCGTGCAACGTGGCGTCGACCTCGTCGAGGCCCGTGTCGTGCTCGGCCAGGACACGCCGATGTCGCGGCTGCGCGGCTCGGTCGCGCATCTCGAGGATTTGCTCAAGGCTTGCCTTGAGCATCCGGTCCGGGTTCAGGCCCACGCGCTGCTCGCGTTTCCGCCCAAGGTCGGCAAGCGTCGCCCGATCCGCCGCGAGTTCGACTAGCTGCGGCAACAGGGGTGCCTGCCATGACCCAGTCACTGAACCGCATCGCCGCCATGACGACGCGCTATTACTACATCCTGCGCTCGTCATGGCTCCGGCTGCTCGAGATCGTCTACTGGCCGGCGATGCAGATGCTGGTGTGGGGTTTCCTCTACACCTACCTCTATGACAGCAAGTCGGCGATGGCCTCCACTGCCGGCCTGCTGCTCGGCGCCGTCCTGCTCTGGGACGTGCTGTTTCGCGGCCAGCTCGGCTTCACCTTCACCTTCCTGGAGGAGATCTGGTCACGCAACCTCGCTAACCTGATGATGAGCCCGTTGCAGCCGTTCGAGCTCGCGGCCTCGTTGATGTTGATGAGCCTGATCCGGCTCGTGATCGGCACGCTGCCGGTGATGCTGCTGACCTTCGTGCTGTTCGGCTTCAACGTCTTTGCGATGGGGCCGGGGCTGCTCGCCTTCTTCCTCAACCTGGTGCTGACCAGCTGGGCGATCGGGCTCGTGGTCGCCGGCCTCGTGATCCGCCAGGGCTTTGGCGCTGAGAGCCTGGCCTATTCGATCATGATCGTGCTGCTGCCCTTGTGCTGCGTCTACTATCCGGTCGCGGCGCTGCCGCTCTGGCTGCATCCGGTCGCCTGGTCGCTGACGCCGACCTATGTGTTCGAGGGTATGCGCGCCGTGCTGCTCGACGGCACCTTCCGCACTGATCTGATGCTCGAATGCCTCGCGCTCAACGCCGTCTATCTCGGCGTGGGCTTCACCACATTCGTCGCCCTGTTGCAGAGCGCCCGCCACAAGGGCGGCCTGCTCACCATGGGCGAGTAAGGGGAGATAAAGATGAGCCGCATCGAACGCTTGCTGCCGCACAGGCATCTGACGTCCGTGTCAGCAGACACCACTCCCCTCGAGGGCGATGCGCCGGTCCGGATCGACATCGCCGACGCGCCGGTCATCGCGGTCGAGAATCTCTGCAAGCAGTACCGCACCCATTGGGCGGTCGACGACGTGAGCTTCATCGTGCCGAAGGGCTGGACCGTCGGCCTGCTCGGTGGCAACGGCGCCGGCAAGACCACCACCATCGCCATGATCATGGGCCTCGTGATCCCGAGCTTCGGCCGCGCCATGGTGCTCGGCCACGACATGGCGACCGAGCGTCACAAGGTGCTCAGCCGGATGAATTTCGAGAGTCCCTATGTCGCGCTGCCGGGGCGACTCACGGTGCGCCAGAATCTCACGGTGTTCGGGCGGCTCTACGGCGTTGCCGACCTCAAGGCGCGGATCGACGAGCTGGTCGAGGATTTCGAACTCGGCGACGTGCTCGACCGCGTCACCGGACGGCTCTCGGCCGGCCAGAAAACCCGCGTCGCGGTGGCGAAGGCGCTGATCAACGATCCGGACGTGCTGTTGCTCGACGAGCCGACCGCATCGCTCGATCCTGACCGTGCCGAATGGGTGCGCAGCCGGCTCCGCGCCTATCAGGAGCGCCGCGGCGCCACCATCCTGCTGTCGTCGCACAACATGACCGAGGTCGAGCAGCTCTGCGACTTCGTCGTGATCATGAGCCACGGCCGTATCGTCGCAATGGGGCGTCCGCAGGAGCTCGCCGAGCGCTTCAAGTGCCGCGACCTCGACGAGGTCTTCATCTATCTGGCCAGGGTCGCCTGAGGGCGGCCGGTCGGTCCCCGAACCCTCGGCCGGATTGCTTGGACCGGACCGCCCCTGGGTATGCCCGATCGGGCAGCCGGTTTGGTCCGCGGACCATCTTTCTGCCATCGAGGCATGGCGAATTGGTTGTTCTTGGCGTAAAGCACCCCAAATCGTCATGCGGCTGTGCCGCCTGCCGGGTACGCAGCTTCAGGTCGTCCCGCTCGACGTTCCGCGCCCGGACCAATCAAGGTTTCCCATCTCGTGCCCTTTCCGACCACAAGTTCGCCGCTCGCCCGCGCCTTGGCTGAGCGCAACTATGATCAGCCGACCCCCGTCCAGCTCGCCGTGCTCGCCGACGACGCCGTCGGCCGCGACCTGCTGGTTTCCGCCCAGACCGGCTCCGGCAAGACCGTTGCCTATGGATTGGCCATGGCAAAGGACCTGCTCGGCGACGCCGAACGGTTCGAGCCGGCCGCGGCGCCACTGGCCCTGATCGTCGCGCCAACGCGCGAGCTCGCCTTGCAGGTCCAGCGCGAACTGGCCTGGCTCTATGAGCATGCCGATGGCCGCGTCGTCTCCTGTGTCGGCGGCATGGATCCGCGCCGCGAGCAGCGCGAGCTGGCTGATGGCGCCCACATCGTGGTCGGGACGCCCGGCCGGCTGTGCGACCATTTGCGGCGCGGCCGGCTCGACATTTCGGGATTGCGCGTCGTCGTGCTCGACGAGGCCGACGAGATGCTCAATCTCGGCTTCCGCGAGGACATGGAATTCATCCTCGAAACCACGCCGGAAAGCCGGCGCACCCTGCTGTTCTCGGCGACGTTTCCGCGCGGCATCGTATCACTTGCCAAACAATATCAGCAGCAGGCGTTCCGCATCGAGGTCGCCGGCGACGAAGGCGGCCATGCCGACATCGAGTACCGGGCCATCCGGGTCGCCGCCGACGACGTCGAGCACGCGGTCGTCAATATCCTCCGTTTCCATGAGGCGCCGAGCGCGCTGGTGTTCTGCAACACCCGCGAAGCCGTCAGGCATTTGCAGGCAGCGTTGCTGGAGCGTGGCTTCTCGGTGGCCGCGTTGTCCGGCGA
>CALRXG020000559.1:0-4796 GCA_943372075.1 Bordetella parapertussis
GCCACCATCTGCTGCTGGCCACCGGACAGCGCCGTGACGGCGCCGCGCCGGCGCTCTTTGAGCACCGGAAACATCCGGTAGACCGCGGCGAGGTCCCACGGCGCGGTGCGCTCGCCGCCATAGGCGCCAATCAGCAGGTTCTCCTCGACGCTGAGCGAGGGAAACAGCTGGCGTCCCTCGGGGACCAGCGCGAGCCCGAGCCGCACGATGCTGGCGGCGGACGCATCGCCGATCGCACGCCCGTTGAGCCGGATCGCATCGGAGCGGTTCTTCACGAGACCTGCCAGCGACTTCAGCATGGTCGACTTGCCGGCGCCATTGGCGCCGATCACCGCGACCGCCTCGCCCTGCCCGAGCTCGAAGTCGATGCCGAACAGCGCCTGGAAGTCGCCATAGAACGCATCGAGCGCGGAGACATTGAGCAGCGCGGTCATGCTGGCACGCCCATGTAAATGGTCTCGACCTCGCGCGAGCGCATCACCTCGGTGGGCACGCCCTGGGCGACGACCTTGCCGAAATTAAGCACGACCAACCGCTGCACCACCGCGAGCAGCGCGTGCACCACATGCTCGATCCAGACGATGGCGACGCCCTCGGCGTGAATGGTTCTGATGGTCTCGACGAGCTCATGGCACTCGGCATCGGTGAGCCCGCCGGCGATCTCGTCGAGCAGCAGCGTGCGCGGCTTGGTGGCCAGCGCCCGCGCCAGCTCAAGCCGCTTGCGATCGAGCAGCGGCAGGCTGCCGGCGAGACGATTGGCCTTGGCTTCAAGGCCGGTCAGATCAAGCATCCGGCCGCAGTGCTGCACGGCGTCGGCCTCCGACAATCCGCCGCCGAACTGGGCGGCGACCGCAAGGTTCTCGAACACCGAAAGGTGGTCGAACGGCTGCGGGATCTGGAACGAGCGCCCGATACCTGTACGGCAGCGCGCCTCCGGAGAGAGATGCGTGATGTCGACGCCATCAAGGACGATACGGCCGGCATCCGGCCGCAACAGGCCGGTGATCAGGTTGAACAGCGTCGACTTGCCGGCGCCGTTCGGCCCGATCACGCCGAGCGCCTCGCCGGACGACAGCGTCAGTTCGATGGCATCGGCGACCACGATGGCGCCGAACCGTTTCGAGACAGAATGGAGTTCGAGCATGTTCGCTCACCGCGTGGATTCGCTGGGAGAAGACGCGCGGGCGGGCCGCGCATCCTCGATCGACAATATGCTTGCGGTGCGCCCGCTAGCTCAGCGCCTGCATGTCGCCACCGAGCGGGATCTGCGGCGCCAGTCTGTTGTCGGTGATCACCATGTCGTACTTGTCGCCGTTGAGCCGCCATTGGCCGCCGACCAGCGGCGTCTTGGCGATGTTCTTCGCCGCGAACGGCGGTACCGCGCTGGAGCCGAACGCGACCTGGCCCACGATGGTGTCGAGCTTGGTCGCTCCGATCGCCTTCGCCAGCGCTGCGCCATCGCTCGGGTCGCCGGAGCGCCTGATCGCGTCGATCGCGACCTCGAACAATGAGTGCACGAAGCCGATCGGCTGGGTCCATTGCTTGCCGGAGGCCTGCTCATAGCCCTTGGCGAGGTCCTTGGCGCTGACCCCGCTGAGGCTCGATTTGTAGGGATGCGTCGGCGTCCACCACACCTCGGTCGAGATGTTGTTGCCGCCCTTGCCGAGCGCCTGCACCGACGCCGGAAACAGCAACGCCTTGGCGACCGAGACGACCTTCGGCTTCAGTCCCTTCTGCCGCGACTGGTTCCAGAAGGTGGTGAAGTCGGGAGGGATGATCACGCCGGTGATGATCTCGGCATCGGCGCCACGGAACGCAGCGATCTGCGAAGAGAAATCGTCTGTGAGGTTCTGGAAGCGGCCGGGATCGGTGAGCTTGAAACCCTGCTTGGCCAGGACAGGCGGGAAACCGATCGTGGTGTCACCCCACGCGTTGCCGTCGGCGTCGTTCGGGAACAGCGCGCCAACCGATTTGTTGGTCGCGACCTGGCTCCACATGCCGGTGAAGACGCCGATCACGTCCTCGAGCCCCCAGAAATAGTGGAACGTGTAATCGAACGGCTTCCAGCTCTTTGGATCGCCGGGATTGGCCTGCCGGCCGATGAAGTTGGTCTGCCAAGGTGCGACGGTCGAGATGCACGGCACCTGCTCGAGCTCGCACTGCGTCGCCACCGGATTGTTGGTCTCGGGGGTAGCGCCGACCACGATCAGGCCGACATTGTCGCGGGTGATCAGCTCCTTGGCGACCTCGGCGGCGCGGTTCGGATTCGACTGGCTGTCTTTCGTCACCACCTCGACCGGATAGGTCTGCGCTCCGACCTTGACGCCGTCCTTGATGAACTTCCGGAATTCGCCGAGCACGAAGTCGTCGGCCTCGGCAAACGCCGCCAGCGGCCCGCTCTTCGGCGAGACATAACCGATCTTGATCGGCTTGTTGGCCGCGCGCACGGCCGGCGCGAACAACGTTGTCGTACCTGCGGCGGCGAAGCCACCGGCGATACCCTGCAGCACGCGGCGGCGATCGAAAGACATGACGTTCAAATGATCGTTGGTCATTTTCCCCTCCCTTGAGGCAAGCCGGTCGCACACCGACCGCCGTTGATCTGGTTCTGAAGAACAATTGCCGGCGTCCCGCCGCATCACGCGGCGGCGACGGACTTCGCTTGCGCGTTGCGGCCGAGGATCTGGCCGAACACATCCAGCAGCACATCGCTGGCATTGGCCGACGCCTCCCTGGCGCGCCAGGCGACATACATATCTGGACGCACCAGCACGCAGCCGTCCTCGTCGACCTCGCTCTGGCGATACCAGTCGGCATAGATGTCGAGCGCATCGCAGCCCTGCGGGCCGATCGTCACCACATCGACCGGCAGGCCGTAAGCCTTCTCGACCGCCGCCGCGGCCGACTTCCAGCCGTCGCCGCCGATCCCGGTCAGCAGCGTGAAGCGGCCCTTGCCGGTGAGATCCAGCGTCGACTTGCGTTCGCCGTGATGCTCGACCCAGACATGCGGCAGATGCGCGCCGGGCCAGGTGGTGGCCTGATAATACAGCTCGTGATCCCTGGTGAAGGCGGGCATCGGCGTGCCGTCGGAGACGACCGCGGTCGATCCGTAGCGCTGGTTCAGCTCGACGCCGTGGCAGTTGAACTCGTAGCTCTTGTTGGCGATCGCCTCATAGAGCTTCTTGCGTCGTGCCTTGCCTTCAGCGGTCGGCGCCTTGCGGGCGGCAATCGCCTTGCGCGCCTCGGCGGGATCGGTCGATGCGACGAGGCCGACGGCCTCGAAGATCGGCGGGAAGTCGCCGATGCTCTTGTTGGCGCGGGTGACGATCTGCTTGCCGACCGGCTGCCGCTCGGCCGAATAGGTCTCGAGCAGCGACGGCGCGGCGTGGCCCTCCAGCACCAGCTTCAGCTTCCAGCACAGATTGAAGGAATCCTGGATCGAGGTGTTGGAGCCGAGGCCGTTGGTCGGCGGATGGCGGTGCACCGCGTCGCCGACGCAGAACACGCGCCCCGACGAATAGTGGCCGGCATACATCTCGTTCACGGTCCAGGTCGAGGTCGAGCGGACCTTGACCTCGAGCGTCTCGTCGCCGACGAGGTTGCGCACGATCGAGATCGCCTCGTCGTTGGAGAGCTTGCGCTCGCCCTGCTCGATGTCGTAGCCCCAGATGATCAGCCATTCGTTCCATGGTCGCACCATGCGGATTAGGCCGGCGCCGATGCCGCCGATCTCCGCACCCGGCTGCAACACCCAGTACAGCACGCTCGGCCGGTGCGCGACGTACTTGCTCAAGTCCGCCTGCACGATGATGTTCATGCTGCCGGCGCGGCCCATCTGGCCCTCCATCGGCAGTCCGATCACTTCGGCAACCCGGCTGCGGCCGCCATCGGCGCCGATCAGATATTTGGCGCGGATCTGGTAGGTCTCGCCGGACAGGCGATCCTTCACCGTCGCGGTGACGCCGTCGGCGTCCTGCACAAGGTCGACGAACTCGGTGTTGAAGCACAGCGAGGTGCCGCGCTGGCCGGCCGCCTCGATCAGGATCGGCTCGAGGAAATTCTGCGGCAGGTCGCAGATGCGCGCGGGGCTGGCGAGGTCGTAGTCCGCCTTGCGCGAGGGATGATTGCCCCAGGAATAGAGCCGGCCGAACTCCTCGCCGGCGAGGCTCTCACAGAACACGTTGTTGGCCATCAGGTGCTGCGGCACCGCCTGCGCCACCGCCTTCTCCTCGAGGCCGAGGTCGCGCAGCACCTCCATCGCGCGCTGGTTGGTGATGTGGGCGCGCGGCGTATCGGCCAGCCAGCCGTATTTCGTCACCAGGATGTGCTTGACGCCGTACATGCCGAGCAGCGCCGCGGCGGTCGCGCCGGCCGGGCCGCTGCCGACGACGAGCACGTCGGTCTCAACAGGTTTGCTGGTCATGGTCCTCTCCTTGGTCGTGTTGTTGGTTGTGATCGTTATTACGCGGCCATCATCGGCCGCGGCACCAGGCCCGCGCCCGGCTTCATTTGGAAGTCGTAGGTCATCAGGTGCCACGGGCCGGAGACCCGCTCGCCGTTCGGCAGCACCGGTTCGCTCTTCGGCTCGACGCGGGCGACGAGTTCGTCTTTGACGCCGAACACCACGTCGCTGCGCAGATACTCGTCGCCATCGAGGAAGACGTGGGTGATCAACGGCTCGTAGCCCTCGGCCTTGACCAGGAAGTGCACATGCGCCGGCCGCATCGGATGACGTTTGGTCGCGGTGATCAGAGCGCCGACCGGGCCGTCGGTCGGGATCGGATAGCTGCACGGCA
>CALRXG020000560.1:0-4785 GCA_943372075.1 Bordetella parapertussis
ATCGATCCTGAAGCGGTGAAGTGGGAGAACGGCGCCGCGCATCCGGTCAGCCCGAACGCCGGCCAGTTCGAGCCGTTGACGCTCGCCGACCTCGCCGAGAAGGCGCCCTCGCAGGGCGGCCCGATCGGCGCCAGCGTGCAGCTCAACACCCAGGGCGCGGAAGGCGGCTTCGGCACCCATATCTGCGACGTCGAGGTCGATGTCGATCTCGGGATCGTGCGTGTGATCCGCTACACCGCCGTGCAGGATGTCGGCCGCGCCGTGCATCCGAGCTATGTCGAGGGCCAGCTCCAGGGCGGCGTCGCGCAGGGCATCGGCTGGGCGCTGAACGAGGAATACATCTACAACAAGGACGGCAAGGTCGATAACCCCGGCTTCCTCGACTATCGCATGCCGGTTTGCTCCGACCTGCCGATGCTCGACTGTGCCCTGGTCGAGGTGCCGAACCCGAAGCATCCGCAGGGCGTCAAGGGCGTCGGCGAGGTGCCGCTGGTGCCGGTCATGGCGGCGGTCGCCAACGCCGTCCACAACGCGCTCGGCAAACGCTTCTACAGCCTGCCAATGTCGCCACCGAAGGTGTCGGAGATGCTGGATGCGCCGGCGCAGCAAGCGGCGGAATAGGGAGCGTGGGGCGGGTTAGGCTTTGCTAACCCGCTCCACGGTTCTGCGCCATTGACGTGGCGGTCTCTGCCTCGGCAAGATCGGAGAATGACCCAGCCCGACCACGAGCTCTCGGCCTACATGATCTTCAGCCGCAGCGATTGGGCGGCATTGAGGGCAAGCACCTCGCTGACGTTGTCGGATGCCGACCTCGCCGCGCTACGCGGCCTGAACGGGCCGATCACGGCTGCCGAAGTCAGTGATGTGTACCTGCCGCTGACGCGCCTCTTGAACCTGCATTTCTCGGCGGCGCGCAATCTCGCGCAGGTCAAGGCGGAGTTTCTCGGCCGGCCGGCACGGCGTTCGCCCTACATCATCGCGCTGGCCGGGAGTGTGGGCGTCGGCAAAAGCACCTTTGCCCGTGTGCTGTGCGCGCTGCTGGCCGGATGGGCGGATCATCCGCGCGTCGAACTGGTGACGACCGACGGCTTCCTGCACGCCAATGCCGTTCTGGAAGAGCGTGGCCTGATGCGGCGCAAGGGTTTTCCGGACAGCTACGATCTGCCACGGATGCTGCGCTTCCTCGCGGCGGCGAAAGCGGGGGAGGGCGAGTTGGAATTGCCGGTGTATTCACACCTGATCGGCGACATCGTGCCGTCGGAACGGCAGGTGATCCGGCTGCCGGACATCCTGGTGTTCGAGGGCCTCAACGTGCTGCTGGCGCGCGGCGCAGCACCAGTGGTGGTCTCGGACTTCTTCGACTTCTCGATCTATCTCGATGCCGACGAGGCCGACATCCAGTCCTGGTATGTCGAACGCTTCCTCAAGCTGCAGCCGACCGCGTTCCGAAACCCGGCATCCTATTTCCACCACTACCGGGACCTCCCGCCGAGCGATGCGCGCGAGGTCGCGGAGCGGCTGTGGCGCGAGCACCATCGCGCCAATCTCAGGGAGAACATCCTGCCGACGCGGACGCGCGCCGACGTCGTACTGCGCAAGCGTTCCGACCATTCGATCGGCGAAGTCTGGTTGCGCGAGACGTAGCGCAAGAAAGTGGCCCGGATGAGCGAAGCGATATCCGGCGAGAGTGGTCCAGCATGTCGTTTCGCTCATGCGGGATACCTGACCGAGGCGCTCTCCCGTCTACCGCTTACCGCAACTCCTTCCCCAGCCGCGCGAACACGGTCTCGCAGGTCATCAAATCCAGATGCCCGCCGCCGGCGTTCTTGAAGAAGGTGATGTCGGTGTCCGACAGCCGGCCTTTGACCTTGCCGCTGGCGAGGTCGTAGTGATCGCCGAGCACGTCGCTCTCCTTGATCGCACCGCTGGCGATCGGCGCCAGGATGTCGCCGACGCCGTCGAAGGCGGATTCGTGGCGGTCGACGAAGATGCGCGAACGCCGCGCCGCCTCGTCGTCGGACTCGCGGGTCTCGGGGGTGAAGCCGCCGACCAGATCGAGATGGGTGCCGGGCTTCAGGTTCGCGCCCTTGACCAGCGGCTCGCGCGAGCGGGTGCAGGTGGCGATGATGTCGGCCTCGCGGGTCGCGGCGTCGAGATCGCTGACGGCCTCGGCGGCAATCCCTTCACCCTCGAGCTGCGTGGCGAGTTCCTCGGCGCGCGCGATGGTCCTGTTCCAGATTTGGACCCGCTTCAGCGACGGCCGCACCGTGCGGTGCCCGCGCACCAGCCATTGCGCCATCTCGCCGGCGCCGACCACCAGCAGCGTCTCGACGTCGGGCCGCGCCAGGTGCTTGGCGCCGAGCGCGGAGTCCGCCGCGGTCTTCCAGTGGGTGATCTCGGCAGCGTCCATCACCGCCAGCGGCCGCCCGTCATTGCCGTCGAACAGCACGCAGACCGCCTGCACCGCCGGCAGCTTGCCGTGGGCGAGGTTGCCCGGGAAGCTGGTGTAGAGCTTGGTCATCATGAAGCGGCCGCCGTCGACCGCGCTGCGCGTCACCAGCTGCTGGCCCTTGTCGTCGCCGAGATAGCCGTCCCTGACGGCGATCCTGGGCCGCCGGTGCGCGGCCTCGATCGCCTCGATCAGGATCGGAAAGGTCAGGACGCGGTTGACCTCGCTGTCGTCGACAAAATGCACGATTTCCCTCCTCAGGCGCCGTTGCGCGCCTCCGGGAGGCGCGCCAAAGCCGGTCCGCACTGGATAGCGCGTGGGGAAGGCCAGTCAACCGGACATGCGCCGCTGCGCGTCACTTGCTATCCTGCGCACCTGATTCTCTCGCAGGTCTTCGCAAGCCGTGGTTGCAGTCGTCGTCGCCATCCTGATCTTCGTGCTGTTGAGCGGCGCCGCGCTCGCGACTATGACGGTCCACGGCCGGCTTGCGGAACATCACCGCAGCGAGGAGACCAATACCTCGGTACGGCTGGTCGCGACGCTGTTCGTCACCATGCCGTCGCTGCTGCTCGGCCTGATGATGAACAATGCCGCCAACACCTATGTGGCGGTCGATCGCAACCTGCACGTCTTCGCCACCGATCTCATCCTGCTCGACCGCAGCATGCGGCCGCTCGGCCCCAGCGCCGACGAGCCGCGCAAGCGGCTGCTCGCCTATGTCGAGCAGGCGCTCAAGGATACCCCGATCTCGCGCGCGAACGAAGTCTCCGAACATCTGCTCGACGAGGTCGGCACCAGCCTTCGCGAGCTGAAGTTCGACGACGAGCAGAAGGTCGCGCTGTGGAACGACGCCCGAACCTTCTATCGGCAAGCGGTGCAGCAGCGCTGGACCTTTGCCGAGCAGTCCGATGGCTCGTTTCCGTCACCGCTGATCTGCATCCTGGTCGGATGGCTGACGCTGATGTTCGCGACGCTGGGCTTTCGCGCGCCGCGCAACGCGGTCGTGATCTCGATCACCATCGCCGCGGCGATGCTGATCTCGGCTGCAATCTATCTGATCCTCGAAATGAGCACGCCGTTCTCCGGCCCGATCCAGCTCTCCGACCGCCCGCTGGTGCGCGCGGCCGAGCAGATCAGGAAGTAGGGGCGGGCGGGTACGCGACGCCAACCCGCCCAGCAATCGCGCCTCACGTCCTCTGCTTCAGCGCCATGCCCATGCTGATCCAGCTGACGCCGGCGCAGATCAAATCGACGCTGAGGAAGATGCCGAGCACGTAGAGGCTCGACACCGGCCAGCGCGCCAGGATCATGACGCCGAGCACCAGTGTGATCACGCCTGAGATCGCGACCATGCCCCAGGGCGCCGCCGAGTTCATGCCGAAGGCGAGGAAGATGCGGACGATGCCGGAGACCACCAGGGCGACGCCGAGGAACAGCGTCAGTGTCGCCGCGGCGAGCAGCGGATTCTCGAAGGTGATGAATCCCGCCACGACATAGAGCGCGCCGAGCAGCAGCCAGAACAGGAACTTGCCCCACGACTTGAACTGGAACGCGTTCACGATCTCGGCGGCGCCCGCGACGATCATCATGGCGCCGACGAACAGCACGCTGACGACGGTGGCGAAGAACACGCTGCCGAAGGCGAGCACGCCTGCGATCAGGTAGATGACGCCAAGGGCGACGATCCAGCCCCACTTCGCGCGAAGGTTGGCAAGCCCGGATCCGAGGCTGTGAGGAGGTGTGGCGGGTGAGCTGGACGCAGTCGACATCGTATCGCTCCCGAATGCTGAACCGAAATCATGCTACCATAGGTGAGCGCGCCGACAAGGGCAGGTGCAGGGATGGCACCAACTGCATGATGGCACCAAAAGCGCTGCGACACGTTGATTCAAATCAACCGTTGTGCTGCCGCGCAGCAATGGAACGACGACCGCCGGCAGACATCGGACGACAGGCTGTCCGGATTGGACTGCGAATTGTCCGGATCGCACATCCATAGAGGAGGTCCATATGCCCACCACGCACGACAAGGATCACGTCTACAAAATCCTCGAACTGGTCGGATCATCGGACAAGAGCATCGAGGCGGCGATCGAGAACGCCGTCAGCCGCGCGTCGACGACGATCCGGGAAATGAAATGGTTCGAGGTGGTGCAGACGCGGGGCCACATCGAGGACGGCAAGGTCCGGCACTATCAGGTGACGCTGCGGGTCGGCTTCACGCTGGAATAGGCGGGGCCCGCGGCTGCTGAAGCGAGCCTTGTCTCTCGCCGTCGTCATTCCGGGGCATGCGAAGCGCGAGCCCGGAATCCATCAGGCCGCATGATTTGTGGTGA
>CALRXG020000561.1:0-4777 GCA_943372075.1 Bordetella parapertussis
TCGGGCTTTGTTGATGGATTTACCAAACGCTACGGACTGAAGCAGCTGGTCTACTTCGAGCAATTTGACGATATCCGCACTGCCATTCAGCGCGAACATACTATCAAGCATTGGCCCCGCGCTTGGAAAGTCCGCAAGATTGTCGCGGCAAACCCAAACTGGGACGACCTCTACGATTCGATAGTGCAGTGAAGACGTGGATGGCCGGGACAAGCCCGGCCATGACGGGGATGAACAGGGGACTTCCATCACCCCAGCGCCTTCAATTCGCCGGGCAGCGCGTAGGCCCATTGCGTGATGTTGCCCGCGCCGAGGCAGACCACGAGGTCGCCGGACTTGGCGAGGCCGTGCAAGATCTTGGCGAGTTCGCCGGCGTTCGGCAGCGGGACAACGTTGCGATGGCCGTGGGCGCGCAGGCCGGCGGCGAAGTGGTCGCGGTCGATGCCCGGGATCGGCGCCTCGCCGGCCGGATAGACCTCGGCCACGACGACCGCATCGGCATCGTTGAAGCAGGTGCAGAATTCCTCGAACAGCGATTGCAGACGGGTGTAGCGATGCGGCTGCACCACGGCGATGATCTTGCCGTTGGTGGATTCGCGTGCGGCCTTCAGCACCGCCGCGATCTCGACCGGGTGATGGCCGTAATCGTCGATCACGGTGACGCCGTTCCATTCGCCGGTCTTGGTGAAGCGCCGTTTGACGCCGCCGAAACCGGCCATCGCCTGGCGGATGATTTCGTCGGACACGCCAAGCTCATGCGCGACCGCGATCGCCGCGGTTGCGTTGGATGCGTTATGGCGTCCGGGCATCGGGAGCATGATGTCGGCGATCTCATGCGTCGCGCCGGTCTTGCGATCGCGGATCGCGACCTTGAATTTCGAACCGCCGCCCATCGGCGTGAGATCCAGCAGCTGCGCATCGGCCTCCGGGTTCTGCCCATAGGTGATGATGCGGCGATCCTCGATCTTGCCGACCAGCGCCTGCACCACCGGATGATCGGTGCACATCACGGCGAAGCCGTAGAACGGAACGTTCTCGACGAAATTACGGAATGCATCCTGGATCGCCTCGAAGGTCTTGAAGTGATCGAGGTGCTCGGGATCGATGTTGGTGACGATCACGACATCGGACGGCAGCTTCAGGAAGGTGCCGTCGCTCTCATCGGCTTCGACCACCATCCAGTCGCCCGCTCCGAGCCGCGCATTGGACCCATAGGCATTGATGATGCCGCCATTGATCACGGTCGGATCGAGCCCGCCGGCATCGAGCAATGTCGCCACCATCGTCGTCGTCGTGGTCTTGCCATGGGTGCCGGCAATCGCGACGCAGCTCTTCAGCCGCATCAATTCGGCCAGCATCTCGGCGCGCCGCACCACCGGGATGCGCCGCGCCCGCGCCGCCATCAATTCGGGATTGTCGCGCTTGATCGCAGTCGAGACCACGACGACGTCGGCGCCGTCGACATTCTCGGCGGTGTGGCCGACCGAAACCTTGGCGCCCTTCTTGCGCAGCCGGTCGAGATTGTAATTGTCCGACGCGTCCGAGCCCTGCACGGTGTAGCCGAGATTGATCAGCACCTCGGCGATGCCGCTCATGCCGATGCCGCCGATCCCGACGAAGTGAATGGGTCCGATCTCGCGCGGCAGTCTCATGATCCGGTTCCTGATGTCATCGTCGGCCCAATGCGGGCTTCGCCACGGGGCGATCGATCCAGCTGCTCTGCGCGGCTCCCGACGGCGGCGCGGACTACTGGATGCCCCGCTTTTCCCATGCGTGACAAGGGCTTTTTCCGCCCCGCGGCCGTGGAAATGTCGCTATCCTCGACTAACCGGCAGCGTTCGCGACCTGACATCCCGGGCATCTCTCGGCTACGCCGCTCCCGATCGCGCGACGGGCGCCGCGGCCTCGTCCTGCATCTCGATCACGCGAAGATAGTTGCGCAGCCGGTTGGTCTCGAGCACCCGCAGCAGCTTGCTCTGGTGATAAGGCAGCACGAGTTCGGCAAGCGATGCGCTCCAGGTCGCATTCATGTCGAACAGCACACCAAGGCCGAACACGGCGGGGATCTCGGCGAAGCCGAACTCCTGGCCCTGCGCAAGCTGCTCGGCCAGAAAGTCATCGATTGCGGTCATCACGCCGTTGCGCGCGCCGCCGGCAATGTTCGCGAACGCGAACTGGCCCATGCCGCGAAATCCGCGGCCCTCCACCAGACTTTCGCGATCGAGCAAGGCGCCCGCCTCGTAACTGTGCGGATGGCGATGCTCGGCGGGAATCTGATCGGGCGCGTAGTATGCATCGCGCCGCCCGCAGGGCCAGCCAACATCGTGAAAGAAGGCCAGAACCGGCTTGCCGGCGCGGCGGCTGATCGCCTTGATCTGCCGGAGCTCGTGATAGACCGTGTACCAGTTGTGGTCGCCATCGACGATCCAGGCGTCGGCGGCATCCAGTTCGCCGAAGGCATCGAGACTGGTCTTCGCCACGTGGTGCACATCCGGATTGGTAGCCGCCCAATCGAGGAATTCGCGCTTCGGCGCGGGATCGACGCTGGTAAGCTGACCGCCCCGTGTCCGGCAGTGATCGGCGAGCAGCGCCGACATGCCGCCGTACTCGGCGCCGATCTCGACGATACTGCGCGCATCCGCAAGGCGCAGCCCTTCGAGGATCAGGTCCGAAAATTCCGAGACGGAGTGAATCAAAAGGCCCGTCATGATCAAGTCTCCCCCGGTCCTGTGCCGGATTGGCGCATCAAATCCCCGCGACTTTCACCACCAGATCGGCGAGCCGCTCGGCGGCGTCGAGCCGGCCGACGCCGCGCGCGGCTTCCGCCATCGAAGTCAATTTATGGGGCGCGGCGGCGAAGGCCGCGAGTTCGGCGGCGAGCCGCTCGGGCGTGAAGTCACTCTGCTTGATACGCAGCGCGCCGTTCGCCTGCGAGAGCACGCCTGCATTGGCGAACTGGTCCTGATCGATCGCACCCGGCAGCGGCACCAGGATCGACGGACGCCCGACCGCGGCGAGCTCGGCGACGGTGCCGGCGCCGGAGCGCGAAATCACGAGCTGGCTCGAGGCCAGCCGCGCCGGCAGATCGGCGAAGAACGGCGCGAGCTCGGCGTTGATCTTGAGGCGGTCGTAGACCGCGCGCACCCGCGCCATGTCTTCTTCGCGCACCTGCTGGGTGATGATCAGCCGGCTCCATAATGCTGGTTCGAGTCTTTCGATCGCAGGCGGCACGATGTCGCTCATCACCCGCGCGCCCTGACTGCCGCCGACGACGAGCAGGCGCAACGACCCGTTGACCTCGGGCGGCGTGTATTTCACCGCGGCGGCGGCCAGGATCGCCGGCCGCATCGGCGTGCCGACGGTGGTCGCCTTGCCGGCCAGTGCAGGATCGCGATCGAGCACGCCGGGCAGCGAGGTCGCGATTGCATCGACGCGGCCGGAGAGGAAGCGGTTGGCGCGGCCGAGCACCGCATTGGCATCATGGATGATGCCGGGAACGCCGAGCAGCCGCGCCGCCATCAGCGGCGGCAGGGTCGGGTAGCCGCCGAAGCCGACGACGGCCGCAGGCTTCAGCCGGCGCACCAGATTGGCGGCCACCAGCGTGCCATAGCCGAGCATCAGCACGGTTTGCGCGAGCGAGATCGGGTTGCGGCTGCGCACGGTGGCGCTCGGCACCAGATCGATGCTCTCCCGGCCGAACAGGCCGGAATAGCGCAGCGCGCGGCCGTCGGTCGCGAGCCGGACACGCAGGCCGCGCCTGATCAGCTCCACGGCGAGCGCTTCGGCCGGGAACAAATGGCCGCCGGTGCCGCCGGCCGCCAGCAGAATCAGGGGCGCGTTGTCCATGGTTTCCAGATAACCGACGCCGCAGTCACAGTCACCTACGCGTAGGCGCGCTGCGTGCTGGCCCCCTCCATCGATTCGATCTCGGTGCGCGGCCGCTGCCGCGTCAGCGCCAGCATCATGCCGACGCCATAGGCGAGCGAGACGAATGACGAGCCGCCATAGGAGATGAACGGCAGCGTCATGCCCTTGGCCGGGATCAGTTGCAGATTGACCGCCATGTTGATGGTCGCCTGCACGCCGAACAGGATCGCAAGCCCCGACGCTGCGAAGCGCGAGAACATGTCCTCGGTGGCGTAGGCGCGGGTCAGCGTGCGGATCACGATGAAGCCGAACAGCGCGACCAGCATCAAGCAGAGGATGATGCCGAACTCCTCCGCCGCCACCGCGAACACGAAATCGGTGTGGCTGTCCGGCAGGCTGCGTTTGGCGATGCCCTCGCCCGGACCGAGCCCGAACCAGCCGCCATTCCAGAACGCCTCCATCGCGGTGTCGACCTGGAAGGTGTCGCCGGAGGCCGGGTTCATGAAGCGCTTGATGCGGCCGGCGACGTGCGGCACCAGCAGATAGGCGCCGAACAATCCGGCGCCGGCGGCGCCGGCGAGCCCGAACACCCAGATCATCCGCATGCCCGCGATGAAGAACAGCGCGCCCCACACGGTGAGGATCAGCATGGTCTGACCGAAGTCGGGCTCCATCACCAGCAGCGTCACCAGCATCATCAACAGCACCAGCGCCATCGAGGTCGCCGGCATCTCCGGCCGCTTGGTCGATTCCGCGAACAGCCAGGCAGCGACGATCACGAAGGACGGCTTGGCGGCTTCGGAGGCCTGGATGTTGACGCCGAGCAGCGTGATCCAGCGTCGCGAGCCCTTGACCTCGGGCCCGACCAGGAGCGTCAGCACGATCAGCGCGATCGAGATCGCGAACACGA
>CALRXG020000562.1:0-4750 GCA_943372075.1 Bordetella parapertussis
ACCCAGTCGACCGGGGTCGCATGCGCCGGGTCGGTGAGCGCACGCAAAGGGACGTCGACCACACCTTCCGCCCGCTCGACCGTCAGGTGATCGAGCGACTTTCTGACGCAGGCGATCACGTCATGATTGGCAGCAGCTTGCAGCAGGCCGGCGATGATGCCGCCGATGCTGCCAAGACCAACGACGGCGATTGTCTTGCGGGAGGATTGTTCGGACATGGCGTGACTCTAGGGTGTCGCGACGCAACACGCCATAGGCTCAACGATCGGATGCGTCGGGTCGCGAAATCCGGATGGCAGACCATCGGCAATTTCACCGGAGGTTGGCGGCGATTTGCGCTACAATCCATCGCATAAAATCAGCACGGCCTCCGCCGAGAGGCCGGCACAGATGGGAGCATGCGCATGCAGTTCAGGGTTTCGCCGACGTCGTTGCAGGACAGTTCGAGCGCCGAGGAATGGCAGGCGCGGGTCGATCTCGCGGCCGCGCACCGGCTTGCTTACATCCACGGCTTCTCCGAAGGCATCTTCAATCACCTCACCTTCGTGGTACCCGGCCGCTCCGACCGCTACTACCAGATTCCGTTCGGCATGCACTGGTCGGAGGTCACCGCGTCGTCCTTCATGGAGGTCGGCATCGACGATGCCGAGGTGAAGCGCGGCGAGGGTGAGGTCGAGCGCTCCTGCTTCTGCATCCATGCGCCGATCCACAAGGCGTTGCCGCAGGCCAAGGCAGTGTTCCATACCCATATGCCCTATGCGAGCGCGCTGACGCGGCTCGAGGATCCGCGCATCAAGGAGATCGGCCAGACCGAGGTCGGACTGTCGGAAGCGATTGCCTATGACGATCTCTACACCGGCCCGGCGCTCGATCCCGAGGAGGGGGCACGGCTCGCCAAGGTGATCGGCAACAAGAGCATCCTGTTCATGGCCAATCACGGCATCTCGACCGTTGGCGAGACCGTCGCCGATGCCTATGACCGGCTGTATTACATCGAGCGCGCCGCGCAGGTGCAGATCTACGCGATGTGGACCCAGCAGCCGCTCAAGCAACTGCCGCAGCATGTGGTCGAGAAGACCAAGCGCGATTTCCGCGACGATCACCTCTACAAAGGCCCAAGCCCGTCGCAACGGCATTTCGATGCCCTGAAGCGGATGCTGGACCGCAAGGAACCAGACTACGCGACGTGAGGGCGTTACGAATGGACCGCACCATCCGCCGTCGTCCCGGCCTACGCCGGACGACGCCGATGACGACCAATGCCTCGGTTCCGATTCAATCCGAACCGACAGTTCGGGAAGGGACGCGACTACGCCCTTGATCCTGATTGTCGGCAACCTGCCCTAAGGCACAATGCGCCCGGAGCAGACGCGGAGGCGCATGATGGCGACACTGTCGGCCGGCGTGGCATCGATGAGGATCGTAGCGATGGCGGCAGCCGTCGCTGCGACCCTGTTTCCGGCAACTGGCCGTGCCGACGGACCGCGGCCGGACGTTACGTCGCTTCCGGTATCGGTCGATGCGACGCGTGAGCAGGTGGTGCTTGGCGATCGCATCTTCCACGGCGAGGCGGCCAACGGCACCTGCTTTCAATGTCACGGACACGATGCCAAGGGCACCGGCAACGGCAATGACCTGACGGTCGGCAGCCTGATCTGGGGCGACAGCCTCGCCGAGATCAAGAAGACCATCCGCAACAACATCGCCTTGGCGCCGGGACGCGACGGCGATCTCACCGACAGCGATGTCGACGCGGTGGCGGCCTATGTCTGGTCGCTCGTGCACCAGGACCGGATGCAGAGCCAGAGCGCGTCGAAGTAGGCGCGCTTACTGGCTTGCCCACACGACGCGTGCGATCCACGCCACCTCCTCGGTGTCGAGCATGCGGTCGGGATGCTCCGGATTGAGCGAGGCGAGCTCCAGCACCTTGGCGGTACGCCGCTTCAGCTCCTTCACCATCACCTCGCCGCCGGTGGTGCGCACCACCACGCGGTCGCCGCGGCGGATCGCGGTCGCCGGCGACACCACGATGATGTCGCCCTCGCGATAGGCCGGCTTCATCGAGTCGCCCTCGATCTCCAGCGCATAGGCGTGCTCGTCTGATGTCGCCGGCAGCGCGACCTCATCCCAGCCCTTGCCGGCGGGAAAGCCGGCATCGTCGAAATAGCCGCCGGCGCCGGCCTGGGCGAAGCCAATCAACGGCACCGACTGGCCGCCGCGCGCGCCATCGCCGAGCAGCTGCACGAAGGTTTCCATGCTGGCGTTGGTGGCGCCGAGTGCCTTGGAGAGCGATTCAGTCGACGGCCAGCGCTCGCGGCCGTCGCCGGTGATGCGCTTGGACTTGTTGAACGTGGTGGGATCGAGGCCGGACTGCTTGGCAAGTCCGGACGGCGACAGGCCGGCGCGCTCGGCGAGCCGGTCGAGCGCCGCCCAGACCTGAGCGTGGGTCAGCGGTCGGGCGACTTTGGACTGTTTGGCCATCGAGGAAATCCCGGATGGTAGGAATTATTGCCTCAAACCTGGGGTTTTCGCAAATCTGCCGTCTGGTGTGTCCCGGCACCGCTTGAGTTGCGCCGCCACCGCCGATACGGTCCCTCGCTCGCCACATGGCGTCTGGGGCCTTTCCCCTCAAATCCGGATAAAACCAAGAGACTCAAGGACAAAAGGGAACGCCGGCCCGTGCCTATGATCTACAAAATCACCCCCGCTTCGGCCTGGCGCGAGGCCGAGCGGCAGGGCGTGTACCGGGGCAGTCCGGACGACAATCGCGACGGCTTCATCCATTTTTCCACCGCCTCCCAGGTGGCCGAGACCGCGCGCAAACATTACCACGGCCAGACCGGCCTGTTCCTGGTCGCAATCGACGCCGAAGCACTTGGCGATGCCCTGCGCTGGGAGCGGTCGCGCAATGACGAGCTGTTTCCGCATCTCTATGGCGAACTCGATCTCGGCGCGGTCGTCGAAATCCTCGACCTGCGCGCGCGCTCCGACGGCGGCCACGACGTTCCGGAGCTCAAGCCGTGATCCGTGCCTTCGACGCTTTCTCGCTGCCGCTGCTGCGCTGGTTCGATCCCGAGGACGCCCATCGCATGGCGATCCAGGGCCTGAAGCTGCTGCCACCGATCCGGCAACGGGTGGATGATCCCAAGCTCGCGGTGCGGGCCTTCGGGCTGAACTTTCCGAATCCGATCGGCATGGCGGCGGGCTTCGACAAGAGCGCGGAGGTGCCGGATGCGCTGCTGCGGCTCGGCTTCGGCTTTGTCGAGATCGGCTCGGTGACGCCGAAGCCGCAGGCCGGCAATCCGCGGCCGCGGCTGTTCCGGCTGGAGCGCGACGAGGCCGTCATCAACCGCATGGGCTTCAACAATGACGGTGCCGAAGCCGTGCTGCGGCGGCTCGTCGCGCGCGCCGCCGGCGGCGGCATCGTCGGCGTCAACGTCGGGGCCAACAAGGATTCGTCGGACCGCACCGCCGATTATGTGAGGCTGATCGAGACCTTTGCGCCGGTCGCGAGCTATTTCACCGTCAACGTTTCCTCGCCGAACACGCCGGGCCTGCGCAATCTGCAGCAATCGGCGGCGCTCGACGATCTGCTGGCACGGGTCATCGACACCCGCGAGCGCGTGCGCAGGAACGCCGGCGATTCACCGGTGCTGCTGAAGATCGCACCGGATCTGAGTCTCGCTGAGCTCGACGACGTCGTGCACGTCGCGCGCTCGCGGCGCGTCGACGGCATGATCGTCGCCAACACCACGCTGGCGCGTCCCTCGACCTTGCGCGAGGAGAATCGCGCCAGGGAGCAGGGCGGCCTGTCGGGCCGTCCGCTGTTCCGGCTGTCGACGCGGATGGTGGCCGAGACCTATGTCCGCGTCGAAGGCGCGTTTCCGCTGATCGGCGTCGGCGGCATCGATAGCGGCGGTGCCGCGCTGACCAAGATCCGCGCCGGCGCCAGCCTGATCCAGCTCTATTCCTCGCTGGTCTACAAGGGCATCGGCCTGGTCGACGACATCAAGCGCGACCTGTCCTCGACCTTGCTGCGCACCGGCCGCGACTCGCTGTCGGAAATCGTCGGCGCCGATGCCGCGACGATCACGGCCGAGGACTGGCCGGTCATATAACGGCTCTCTCGTCCCCCGGACGCAGTGCAACGCGCCGCTGGTCCGGGGTCCATGGTCGATATGGTCCCGGCTCTGCGGCACGTCACTTCGCGCCGCACCGCGGCCGGGACACGAGAGGCTTAGCCGCGTCAGGGAGCCTTGAACGTCTTCCGCAACATCGCCGGATAGCGCAGGCCTTGCAGGCCGCCGCGCGCGACGTAGAAGCCGATCAGTGCGATCCACAGGCCGGTGTTGCCGTATCCGCTGAGCGCCCACCAGGTGACGAGGAAGATCGCGAGCGAGGCCAGCATCAGATTGCGCATCTCGCGTGCCCAGGTGGCGCCGACATAGATGCCGTCGAAGCCGAAGGCGAATACGCCGGGCAGCGGCGCCAGGATCACGAACGGCAGGAAGTCGCGCGCATAGCGGCGCACGTCGTCGCTGGTCGTCATCAGGCGGATCAGCGTCGGTCCGAACAGCGCGAACAGCACCGACACGACCAGCGCAAAGCCGATGCCCCACAACAGAACCAGCCGGGTCGAATCGGCGAAGCCGCGTCCGTCGCGGGCACCGAAGGCACGGCCGCATAGCTGCTGGGCGGCATTGGCGAGGCCGTCGAGGAAGAAGGCGCTCACCAGCAGGAAGTTGTTCAG
>CALRXG020000563.1:0-4735 GCA_943372075.1 Bordetella parapertussis
GTGGCCACGCCATCAGGCACGCCCCGACAGGCCGGCGCCGTTCCTGCCGATGAACCGCGCCGAGATGACCGCGCTCGGCTGGGACCAATGCGACATCGTGCTGGTGACCGGCGATGCCTATGTCGACCATCCGAGCTTCGGCATGGCGATCATCGGCCGGTTGCTGGAGGCGCAGGGGTTCAGGGTCGGCATCATCGCGCAGCCCGACTGGCAGTCGGCCGAGCCGTTCAAGGCGCTGGGCAAGCCGCGCGTGTTCTTCGGCGTCACCGGCGGCAACATGGATTCGATGGTCAACCGCTACACCGCGGACCGCCGGCTGCGCCATGATGACGCCTACACGCCGGACGGCGAGGGCGGCCGCCGGCCGGACCGTTGCACCATCGTTTATGCCCAGCGCTGCCGCGAAGCGTTCAAGGACGTGCCGATCGTGCTCGGCGGCATCGAGGCGTCACTGCGCCGCATCGCGCATTACGACTATTGGTCCGACAAGGTGCGCCGCTCGGTGCTGGCGGACGCCAAGGCGGACCTTCTGCTCTACGGCAACGCCGAACGTGCCGTCGTCGAGGTGGCGCACCGGCTCGCCAATGGCGAAGCGCCGCGCGATCTCGACTCGATCAGGGGCGTCGCGCTGTTCCGCCGCGTGCCCGAGGATTACGCCGAACTGCACGCCGACGATCTCGACTCCGCCGACGAGGGCGCCGCGCGCCAGGCCGGCAACGTCGTGATCCGCCTGCCGGCCTGCGAGCAGGTCGAACAGGACCGCGAGGCCTATGCCCGCGCCTCGCGCGTGCTGCACCGGGAGAGCAATCCCGGCAATGCGCGGCCGCTCGTGCAGCGTCACGGTGACCGCGATTTGTGGCTCAATCCGCCGCCGATCCCGCTGTCGACGGCCGAGATGGACTCGGTCTACGACCTGCCCTACGCGCGTGCGCCGCATCCCTCCTACAAGGAAGCCAAGATTCCGGCCTGGGAGATGATCCGCTTCTCGGTGACGATCATGCGCGGCTGCTTCGGCGGCTGCACGTTCTGCTCGATCACCGAGCACGAGGGCCGCATCATCCAGAACCGCTCGGAAGGCTCGATCCTGCGCGAGATCGAGCGCATCCGCGACAAGACGCCGGGCTTCACCGGCGTGATCTCCGACATCGGCGGGCCCACCGCCAACATGTACCGGATGGCCTGCAAGGACCCGAAAGTCGAGGCGGCATGCCGGCGACCGTCCTGCGTCTTCCCCGAGATCTGTCCGAACCTCAACACGTCGCATGACGACCTGATCCGGCTCTATCGCAAGGTGCGCGAGGTGAAGGGCGTCAAGCGGGTGATGGTGGCGTCCGGCGTGCGCTACGACCTCGCGGTGGAAAGCCCGGAATACATCAAGGAGCTCGTCACCCATCACGTCGGCGGCTACCTGAAGATCGCGCCCGAACACACCGAGCGCGGCCCGCTCGACAAGATGATGAAGCCTGGCATCGGCGCCTATAATCGCTTCAAGAAAATGTTCGATGCCGCGGCCGAGCAGGCCGGCAAGAAATATTACCTGATCCCGTATTTCATCGCCGCGCATCCGGGCACGACCGACGAGGACATGATGAACCTCGCACTGTGGCTCAAGAAGAACCGCTACCGCGCCGATCAGGTGCAGACCTTCCTGCCCTCGCCGATGGCGACCGCAACCGCGATGTACCACACCGGCGTCAATCCGCTGCGCGGCGTGCGCCGCGGCGGGAGCGACAAGGTGGACGCGATCAAGGGGCTCAGGCAGCGCCGGCTGCACAAGGCGTTCCTGCGCTATCATGACCCGGACAACTGGCCGGTGCTGCGCGAGGCGCTCATCCAGATGGGACGCCGCGATCTGATCGGCTCGCGCCCCGACCAGCTGGTGCCGGCCCACCAACCGCCCGGCACCGGCAAGGCCGCCGGCACCCGACGTCCCCTGCGCCCCGGCGACAAGACGCAGCGCTTCACGACCAAAGGCCTGCGGATGGGCAAATAGGCTGGCCAAGCGGGCGGCCGAATTCAGATTCGGTCGAGCGCCGAGGTTCCGACAGCGGAGTGTTGCGACCGAGGAGGAACGGTCGCCGCCCTCAGAGTGCAAGACGATCCAGAGAGATCGAAACGCTGAGCCTGAGCCCGCTGGGCAGCCAGTCATATGCCACCTTGCCGCCGAGTTGATCGGCAATGCTGCGCTCCGCAAGCACGCTTCCAAAGCCCTTTGTCGACGGCGCGGCGACGATCACGGGGCCGCCCGTCTCCTCCCATTCAAGATGGAAGTCCCCGCCTTGCGTATTCCATGTGATGCTTATCGAACCGGTCGGCTCAGATAACGCGCCATACTTCGCCGCATTCGTCGTCGTTTCGTGCAGCGCGAGTGCAAGGCTTGTCACCGCCATCGGACCCACGGGCACCGTGGGTCCTCTTGCCAAGATGCGCTCGCCGGACGTGTGGTCTTCATACGGCCGCAAGACCGTTCGCACGACGTCTCCCACCGTCGTTCGCTCGCTGTGCGCCTCCGTACCCATGATCCCTGGACGGATCAGGTCCTTGGCCTGCATCAGAGCGTCGAGACGGCCCCGTAACGATTGAGCCATCTCCTGAGGCGTCCTGGCCGACCGAGCACTCAGACTTATGATGCCGTGGAAGACGGCAAACATGTTCTTTACGCGATGGTTCGCCTCACGAGCGAGCAAACGTTGGCGCTCTTGCGCGACGACACGCTCGGTCGTCTCGCTCACGATGCAGAGCACACCGCCAATTTCACCCGCCTCGCTCCGAACTGGAGAGTAGGAGATGTCGAAATAAACTGTCTCGGGGTAGCCGTGCCGCTCGATATAGAAGGGGCGATCCTTGGCGAAGACTGTTTCGCCGGTATCGAGCACGCGCCTGAGCAGCGGTTCCAAATCGTCCCACAGCTCGGCCCAGCTTTCGCACGCAGGTCGTCCAAGTGCCGCCGGATGTTTCTGACCTATCGTGGGTGCATAGGCGTCGTTGTAGAGAGCGATGAATTCGGCTCCCCAGAACAGCACGATCTGTGCTTTCGCCGGCAGGATAAGGCCGAGTGCGCTCTTGAGGTGCGTTGGCCATCCAACGATTGGCCCCAGACTGGTGGTGGACCAGTCAAAAGAACGTATGAGTGCGGCGGCCTCACCCTCACCTTGCGGAAAATTACCTTCAACTTCTCGAACGGTAGCCATAGCGCCCAGCAAGCAGATTTTAGTCGTCTGTGAAGAACACTGGCTTCAAGCCGGAACGGTGTGAAGCGCGGCAGTGAGAGCCGAGAGGATTTGGCGCAGCAACAGGCTGAGCCAGCGGATGAGGCGGCGGAAGTTGTAGCCGGCGGCGGCGAGGACGGCATTGGCGGCGTCGCCCTGGCGGAACCAGAGATAATTGCGGCCCATGCGGTGCTCGGCCTTGAGATGGCCGATGACGGGCTCGACGGCGGCCCTGCGGCGCAGTTCGCGCTTGATCTTGGGCGTCACCCCTCGCTTCTGGCCGGAGAGGAAGACCCTGAACTTGTGGTCGGGCGGCGCATTGTGGCCGCGGTATCCCTTGTCGGCGAGGATGCGTGCGATGGTGTTGCCGACCAGCGCCTCCATGTCCGGGATCACGGTGGCCAGCGTGTGACCGTCATAGGGATTGCCGGGCAGCGCCTTCACATGGGTGACGAACTGACCACCCTGGGCGCGGCTGATCGTGGTGGCAACGGAGACTTTGACGCCGAACTCGTAAGGCCGGTGGGCCTTGCCCTTGCCGATGCATTCGACCTCCGGCGCGTGCAGAGAATAGACCTTCGGCCCGCGTTGACGTTGCTGCTGCTCGCGCACGCGCCGCGCCAGTGGCAGCAGCTTTGCGAACGCCGCTTCGAGCCCACTGTCACCGTCGATCTTGCGGCCGATGTCGCGGATGACGCGGCCGAGATAGGTCCGCAGCGTCTTGAGCGCCCGGTTGGCGCGCTTGAACTGCTTGGCGTGGGCATAGCGCTGATGCTGGATCAGGGCGAACTTGCCCACCCGTGCATAGGACTGGCGCAACGGCACCGCGTGAAGCTGCGCCAGCCGCACCAGCTTCACGCGCGCCCGGTTCAGAAGCTTCGCATCGGTGGGGAACGTCACGTTCTTGGGCTGAACCGTGGTGTCGACGATCACCCGAGACAACTCGGACGGCTTGATCGCCTTGGTCCTGGTGGCAACCGACAGGCTCTCCTGGATCAGCGCAGCCAGCCGCTCCTCGCCCATCCGGTTGCGCCAGCGCGTCAGCGACGAGCGATCGAACACCAGCCGGTGCTGGAAGAACTCCTCGCCGCAGAAGTGTTGGTAATAGGGGTTCTCGACCCACCGCTCGCACAGAACTTCGTCCGACAGGTCGTAGGTGTGCTTGAGGATCGCCAGCCCCGCCATCAACCGCGTCGGCAGCGGCGGCCGCCCGGGATCATCGGTGTAGACCTCGCCGAACCGCTCCTCCAGGAAACTCCAATCCACCGTGCGGCCCAGCGTCACCAGCGGATGCTTCATGTCGATGATCTGGTCGAGCCGTGAGCGGAAAAGGTCCTGTTCTCCCGTCTCGTTCCGCTCCCGTGGTCGCATCTCGTCACCTCGCCAAAGCAGTCAAAGGCGAGTGAATCACAAATCAAGTTTGCAAGGAATCCCGCTCCAAGAGCCCGCTTTCTGGCAAATCCAACCACGGCAAGATGCCGTTTCTAGATTCCAAATCAACGGCTTGGAAGTTCTTCACGGGAGAC
>CALRXG020000564.1:0-4728 GCA_943372075.1 Bordetella parapertussis
ACGAAGCAATCCACGCTTCCACAAGCGGGGAGATGGATTGCTTCGCTCCGCTCGCAATGACGGCGGACGTACTTCCCGCTATCTCACACCGCAGGTGCGGGCAGGCCGGCAATCCCGCAGGCGGCGCGCAGGGTGTTGACCAGCAGGCACGCCACCGTCATCTGCCCGACGCCGCCCGGCACCGGCGTGATCGCACCGGCGACATCGAGCGCTTCCTGGAATGCGACGTCACCGACCAGCTTCGGCTTGCCGCCGGGGACCGGAATGCGGTTGATGCCGACATCGATCACCGTCGCGCCGGGCTTCAGCCAGTTGCCGCGCACCATCTCCGGCCGGCCGACCGCGGCATAGACCAGATCGGCCTGGGCGCAGAGTTTCGGCAGATCGCGCGAGCGCGAATGGGCGATCGTCACCGTCGCGTTCTCGTTGAGCAGCAATTGCACCAGCGGACGACCGACCAGATTGGAACGGCCGATCACGATCGCATTCATGCCCTCGAGCGAAGCATGCACGCTCTTGGTCAGGATGATGCAGCCGAGCGGCGTGCAGGGCGACAAAGCCGCCAGGCCGCCGGCGAGCCGGCCGGCATTGTTCGGATGCAGGCCGTCGACATCCTTGGCCGGATCGATCGCGTTGATGATGGTTTCGGTGTGCAACGATTTCGGCAGCGGCAATTGCACCAGGATGCCATGCACCAGCGGATCGCGGTTGAGCCGCTCGATCAGCGCCAGGAGATCCGCCTGCGACACGTCCTCCGGCAGCTTGTGCTCGAACGAGGCCATGCCGGCGGCCTGGGTCTGGGTGTGCTTGCTGCGGACATAGACCTCGCTTGCGGGATCATGTCCGACCAGCACGACGGCAAGGCCCGGCGTCAGCTGGTGGTCGCGCTTGACACGGGCGACCTCGGCGGCGACGCGGGCGCGAAGCTCGGCGGCGATGGCTTTTCCGTCGATGATGCGGGCGGTCATGTCAGTCCTTTGTGTCTCGGTTCGGCCCGGTCAATTTCCTCAGGGCGTCGCCAAGCTGCCTCGGATCGCCGTCGACCGCCACCTGCTTCAGCCGTGAGGTCGCGCCCGACAGCAACTTCACCCTGGCCTTGGGCACGCCGAGCGCCTTGGCCAATAACTCGGTCACCGCGCGGTTAGCCTCGCCGCCCTCGGCAATGGCACGGACCCGGACCTTCACCACGGAACGGCCATTGGCCAGCGTCTCGATCCCGTCGATGTCGTCGCGGCCGCCGCGCGGCGTCACGCGCAAGGCAATGCTGACGCCCTGGGTCGAATAGCGCCAGGGATCCATCAGTATCCGATGACGAGCGGCATTACATTATAGACGATGAGTTTTTGGATCAGATAGATGATGAGGATCAGGATGATGGGTGAAATATCGAGCCCACCGAGGTTCGGCAACACGTTCCGGATCGGCCGCAGCAGCGGCTCAGTCACGCGATAGAGAAACTCGGCGACCGCCGCCACGAATTGATTGCGCGTATTCACGACGTTGAATGCGATCAGCCAGGACAGGATGGCCGAGCCGATCAGGATATAGACGTACAGGTCTAGTATTAGCAGGATGACTTCGAGGACGGCGCGCATGTGGTGGGGGCTCGCAGGTAGGATACCCTGCTAGATATCGGTTCATCCCCCTGCAAACAAGGGAAGTTCCCGGCAGGGCGGGCTGAAAACAGCCGTTTCGCCGTTCTTGACTTGGCCTTGGGCGGCACTGTAAATGGCGCCCTGCTGTCGGCCGGGACACTCAGCATTACCCGGCCGCGATGGGGCCATAGCTCAGCTGGGAGAGCGCGTCGTTCGCAATGACGAGGTCGGCGGTTCGATCCCGCCTGGCTCCACCACGCTTCGCCCTTCGGGCTACGCGTGGCGCAGCCACGAGTTGCCTGAAGGGCGAAGCGTGGTGTCCGGCGAAGCCCAAAGGGCGAAGACGGACCGGTGCAGCAAGCCCCAACCCTCCCCCCTCACGTCCCGGTAAACCGTGGCGGACGCTTCTCCACGAAGCTCGCGACGCCTTCCCTGAAATCATTGCCCTTGAGCGCGATCTGCATCTCGCGGTTGGCGTCGATGGTGGCTTCCGCGAGGGTCTGGAACGGCACGTCGTAGACCTGGCGCTTGATCACCGCGATCGCGCTCGGCGAGACGAAGTCGGCGAGGTCGCGGGCATAGGCATAGGTTTCCTCGCGCAATTTGTCCGGCGCGCACAGCCGGTTGACGAGGCCGATGCGCAGCGCCTCCGCGGCCGACACGCGCCGCGCCGACATCAACAGATCGAGCGCGTTGGCATGGCCGACGATGCGCGGCAGCATCCAGCTGATGCCGTGCTCGGCGATCAGGCCGCGGCGTGCGAAGGCCGTGGTGAACACCGCGCTGTCGGCCGCGAAGCGCAAATCGCAATACAGCGCGTGGACCAGGCCGATGCCGGCGGTGGCGCCGTTGAGCATCGCGACCACCGGCTTCTTGATCGCCGGGTAATAGGCGTAGCGCGTCTGCCAGTCGGCGCGGCGGTTCATGTCGAACGCGACGCCCTCGCCGCGCCTGACCTGGTTGGGATCGATCCCCTTCAACGCTTCCATGTCGGCGCCGGCGCAGAAGCCGCGGCCCGCGCCGGTCAAGATGATGACGCGAACATTGTCGTCGTTGGATGCGGCATCCATCGCGTGGCGTACGTCGCGCTCCATGATCGCCGTCCACGCATTCATGCGGTCGGGGCGATTGAGCGTGATGGTCGCGATCCTGTCGCTGACCTCATAGAGGATGTGTTCGTAGCTCACGGCGATCTCCCTTTTGCTTGTTCTTATTTGATGCGCGCGACGATGCGGGCCGCGTGCGGCAGCCGACAGTAGCACATCCCTGCAAATGAAAAGGCGGCGTGAAATTCCGCGTGGCGGCTATTCGGCGGCCTGCAGCATCACCGCACGCGGCACGCGCGTGATCCAGCCATCGACGAAATGCTTCAGCCACGCACGCTCGGCGGCATCGTGCACGGCGCGTTCGGCGAAGTGCAGATGACCCGGTTGCGCGCCTGGCGAATCCATCCGCGCGCAACCGCGCGTGGTCCAGCGATGCATCATCGCGTAGGTCACGTCGGGATGAAATTGCAGGCCGAAGGCGTTGCCGAACCGGAACGCCTGTACCGGGAAATCGTCGCCTGTCGCGAGCAGGTGCGCGCCGTCCGGCAGCTGAAAGCCTTCGCCATGCCAGTGATAGACGCGCGCCGGCCAGTCCGGGCAAAGCGCGCGGCCGGCGTCCGTCGGCCTGACCGGGTAATAACCGACCTCGACGCGCCCTTGCGGATGCGGCGCAACCCGCGCGCCGAGTTGCCGCGCCAGCATCTGTGCGCCGAGGCAGATGCCCAGGAACGGCCGCTGCTCGCGCAGCGGGACCGCGATCCAGTCGATCTCACGCCGCACGTAATCATCGGGATCGTTGGCGCTCATCGGGCCGCCGAAGATCACCGCGCCGGCATGCGCGTCGAGCGTTTCGGGCAGCGAATCGCCGAACCGCGGACGACGGATATCGAGGGGGTAACCCAGCGCACGCAGCGCGTTGCCGATCCGGCCAGGGGTCGATGTTTCCTGATGCAGCACGATCAGGACGGGCCGCAGCGCGGGCTCCACCGGCGTGACCGCGGCCAGCCTTCGGCCTGCGAAGGGCACCACGACACGGTGATGGTCAGACCGGAAAGACATTGCCTCTGCTTGAATCTTCGGCACGTAGGGCACGATCATAGCTAAGTGGTCGTTAACATCGTGTGAGTTCGCGCACACCGAGGCGAAGCAAATCGCGGGCCAAAACAGCCTAAGCGGCGTTCAATGGAAGCTTTTTCAGCGAGGGGTTAGCGCTTGCGGAGCTGAAAGCCGCCGACCGCCGCCAGGATGAAGGAGCGCGGGAACAGCCGCAGCAGGAACGGCACCATCCTGATGAAGGGGCCGGGCAGCACGGCGCGCTTGTTGGCCATCAGGCCGCGATAGGCCTGCCGGGCGACCTCGGCCGGCTCAACGTTGAGAATCGCGGAATCGAATCCAGGGGCGAAGCCGGCGCGATCCTGGAACTCGGACGGCACCGGGCCTGGGCAAACCACGGTGACGCGTACGCCCTGCGGCGCCAGCTCGCAGCGCATTGCCTCGGAAAACGACAGCACATAGGCCTTGCTGGCGTAATACACCGCCATCCCGGGCCCCGGCAGGAAGCCCGCGATCGATCCGAGATTGAGGATGCCGCCGCGGTTGCGGATCAATTGATCGGCAAAGCGCAGCGTCAGATCGGTCAATGCCCTGATATTGACCGTGATCATGTTGAGCTGTTCGGCACGATCGCGCGTGACGGCGAGGCCGAACAGGCCGAAGCCGGCATTGTTGACCAGATATTCAACCTCGACCCCGGCCTCGGTCAGGGCCTGCGCGATCTTGTCGCCGGCGTCGGTCTGCTGGAGGTCGCAGGGAATGACGATCGGCGCCGCGGAGCCCTTGGCCCCGAGCTCGGCGGCAAGCGCCTGCAGACGCTCGGCACGCCGCGCCACCAGCACCACGCGATGGCCATTCGATGCAAACACGCGCGCCAGTTCGGTGCCTATGCCCGCCGATGCCCCGGTTATCAGCGTCACGCGCTCAGTCACGACTTCAAACTCTTACTGCAAATTCCGGTGAGGTCCTCAGCAAGGCGACGAGAGCATAGGCACGCGGTGGGACGCAAGCCGTGTATGGGCTTGTCGACAGTG
>CALRXG020000565.1:0-4711 GCA_943372075.1 Bordetella parapertussis
AACAGCGATCGGGTGCGGCAGGTTGCGCAACGGACCATCGACGAGTTGTTCGCACTGATGAAGCCGCCAAGCGCCGAGTGACCGGTGTCGCTTTCGAGAGCAAACGCAAGGCTTGCCGACGGAGCGCGGACTCCATTTTAGAACGATTATTAGAACACTTAAAAACTGCAGTTTAGAACGATTTCAAACCATAGATTAGAATCCCTTTGAACTAGGGCGATTCAAGCGAACTGTGGCGCTGATCGCATTGATAAAGAAAGTCACGCTCGATAACCGAAGGTGACAGTTCGTCGCAGCTTCATTTCGCGAACGAACTTGCTTTTGGGGGCGTGCAAGAAATGAGCAATGTGAGGGCGCCGAGGTCGCTGCGTTTCGAGGCGGCGACTGGTTCGGCTGATGAGACGGGCTATTCTGCCGCGAAGGTCTCGGCGGTCGCGAGCCTGATCGCGGTCGCATCGTTTTCGGGAGCTGAAGCCCAGCAGTCCAGCCTGCCGCCGGTGAATGTCGATGCCCCGGTCGCGCGCCCGCGGCCCGTCTCGTCAAGGCCTACGTCGGATCAGGTCCGCGCGCGCAACGCGCTGCGCCGAGCCGCGCGCCGCAACAACCAGCAGGCGCAGCAGGCTCCGGTACCGTTTCCCAACGCCGGCGGTCTTTCCGCCGACCGTAACCCCTACGCTGATCCGGCGGCGCCGTATAAGGGCGACCGCTTGCAGGCATCCTCGAAGTTTCCCGAGCCGATCCTGAACACACCGAAATCGGTCACGGTGCTGACCAAGGACATCCTCGAGGATAAGAACGCGACCTCGTTGAAATCGGCGATCCTGAGCACCGCCGGCGTCACGCTCGGCACCGGCGAGGGCGGCAACGCGTTCGGCGACCGCTTCTTCATCCGCGGCTTCGACGCTCGCAACGACATCTTCATCGATGGCGTGCGCGATCCCGGCGTCAGCGTCCGCGAGAACTTCTTCACCGAGCAGGTCGAGATCCTGCGCGGTCCCGGCTCGTCGTTTGCCGGCCGCGGCACCACCGGCGGCGCGATCAACATCGTGACCAAGCAGGCGACCACGGAGAAGAGCTTCTACAACATGGACACCACGTTTGGCACCGACCAGACCAAGCGTGTGACGCTCGACGTCAACCAGGTGATCAGCCCGACGCTGGCGATCCGCGCCGGCGGCCTATTCCAGGACGCCAACGTCGCCGGGCGCAACAACACCACCGACGACCGCAGCGGGGCATTCGTCGCGGCGAAGTGGACGCCGATCGACGCAGTGAAGATCACCGCCGATTACGTACACACCGATCTCCACGGTATTCCGGACTTCGGCGTTCCCTACTACCGGCCGGGTTCACCGGCGCCAGGAAACGTCTTCACCAGCACCGCGGGCGGACCGTTCCCTCAGTTCGGCTCGCCAGCTAACAATTTCTATGGCCTGGTCAATCGCGACTTCTTCAAGGTGCAGCAGGACATCGGAACGATCAGCACCGAGGTTCATGTCACGCCGGACCTCGTCCTCTCCGACAAGTTCCGCGCCTCGCGCGCCATGAACAACTACATCGGGACGATCGCCGAGTCGCCGGTCATCGCGACGCCGCTCTCGGCTTCCACGATCACAATGAATCCGCAGAGCCGCTATCAGATCACCGACGTGGTCGCAAACCAGAGCGAGGCGACCTACAAGTTCGACACCGGCGGCTTCAGGCACACGGCGGTCGGTGGCGTCGAGATCTCGCGCGAGACCTCGTATATCGACAAGTATACCGGCCTGAGTTCGGAGCTGACGACTGGTACGCCGTTCAACGGCGCCGGCTCTATCTCCGGCGTCAACGTGTTCTCGCCGCAATACACCTACGCGCCGTTCACATCGACGCCGACATTGAGTGGCCTGCCGACCAACCTCGCGATCGACACCGCCAGTGTCTATCTGCTCGACAGCGTCAACTACCACGACCTCGTCATCCTCAATGGTGGCATCCGCTACGACGATTACTCCATCAAGACCAGCGGATACGGCACGGTGGCTGGCGCGACGACGTTTGGCGCACAGAGCGCCGACTTCGGCATGCCGAACTTCAACCTCGGCCTGACGCTGAAGCCCGCGCCGAACGGCAGCGTCTATGCGGCGTACGCGACCTCGTCGAACCCGGTGGGTGCCGAATTCGACGGCACCAGCACGGCGTATGGCGGGCTGTCGCCGATCCTCAACGGCAGCTCCAACCAGATCTTCGGGCCGGAAAAGAACCAGGCGATCGAAGTCGGCACCAAGTGGGAGCTGTTCGATCGGCACCTGCTGGTGACGGCGGCGCTGTTCCAGACCAACAAGGAGAATGCGCGCGAGGCGCAGAACGTCACGCCGACGACCGGCACGGCGACCTGTCCCTATCCGGTCACCAACCCGCCGACGACAGGCTCCGTATCATGCATTACCGCCGGTGCGGCCTATTGGGTTCGCGGCATCGATCTCGGCGTCGGCGGCAAGATCACCGACAAGTGGAGCGTGTTCGGCGGCCTCGTTCTGATGCAGTCGCAGGTGACGAAGTCCAATGCGCCTTCGCCGCAGCCGCTGCTCTATCCGACCAATGTCGGGCTGCCGCTCGCCAACGTCGCGCATCAGTCGTTCAGCATGCTGACCAAGTATCAGCTCACCGACATGTGGGAGCTCGGCGGGCAGGCGGTCTACCGCTCGAAGATCTATGGCGGCACGCTGCTCGCGGCCAACCAGGGCACTTCGCTGCCGAGCTACTGGCGCTTCGACGCCTTCGCCGAAGCGAAGGTCGACAAGCACTGGACCGTGAAGCTGTTCGTCAACAACATCTTCGACAAGCGCTACTACGATGCGCTCTACCAGAGTGCGACACCTTTCGTGCTGAAAGCACCGGGACGCGCCGCGTATCTGGTTGTTTCAGCACGCTACTGACGGAGGCTTCGCGGCTGCCGATGCTGGTCTGTGTTCCCAATGTATTGAGCAAGGCCGATGTGGCGGACTTCCGCCGCATCATGAACGCCAGCGGATGGGAAGACGGCCGCTCGACCGCAGGTGCTGCGTCCGCGATGGTCAAGCGCAACGAGCAGCTGCCGCCCGACAGCGAGGTCGCGCGGCAGCTCGGCAACCGCATCCTGTCGGCGCTGTCGGCGAGCCCGCGCTTCATCTCGGCGGCGATCCCACTTAGAATCTTTCCACCCTTGTTCAACCGCTACGCCGCAAGCGATGGGCACCATTTCGGCCTGCATGTCGACAATGCGGTGCGCGGCGACAAGCTGACGGGCCTGAGGATCCGCACCGATCTCTCGGTCACGCTGTTTTTATCGGAGCCGGAAGACTATGATGGCGGCGAGCTCGTCATCGAAGACCTCTACGGATCGCATGAAATCAAGCTGCCGGCCGGCGATCTCGTTCTTTATCCTGCTTCCAGCTTGCATCTGGTCACGCCGGTCACGCGGGGGACCCGGGTTGCGTCTTTTTTCTGGCTCCAGAGCATGGTACGTGATGCGCACGCGCGCAGCCTGATCTTCGATCTCGATACTGCGATCCAGGCCCTGGTGGAGCGGCTGGGGCGCGATGACCCTGAAACGGTCAAATTGACCGGCATTTATCACAACCTGATCCGTCACTGGGCTGAAGTGTAACTGATGATGACATCCAAGTTCCTCGCTGCATCCGCCATGATCGCCGCCCTGGCGATGTCGATGCTGACCGCGCCGGCTTCGGCGCAGCAGCAAACGACGCCTGCCGCGCAGGCGCCCGTGGCCCGCCCTCAGGCGGCTCAGGCGCCCGCTGCGCAGCCCACGGCGGTCGCCCAGCCTGCGGCCGCCGGCCAGACGGCACCCGCGGCGCCGCAAGCCCAGGTCGCGCCGGCACCCGCGGCGGCTGCTCCCGGACCGGCGGCGAACGAGGCATCCCTGGCTGCCCCCGCAGGCGGCGATGCCAAATCGCCGAAGTCGACCAGCACCGGCCTGCACGAATTGTCGCCCTGGAATATGTTCCTGAACGCCGACATCATCGTGAAGGCGGTGATGCTCGGTCTCGCCTTCGCGTCACTGGTGACCTGGACGGTGTTCATCGCCAAGATGGTCGAGCTGACCGTGGCGCAGAGCAGGCTGCGTGGCGCGCTGGCCAAGATTGCTGAATCGCGCTCGCTTGCGGAGGCGCAGTTCGCGCTCGGCGCCAAGGGCAGCGTGCTGTCGTCGTTCATTGCGGCCGCGATGCGCGAGGGGCGGCTGTCGGCGGGCATCTCGAGCGACAGCGGCATCAAGGAACGCGCCGCGTCGAGCTTCGCGGAGATCGTGCGTGCCGAGGCCCGCAAGATCCGCGTCGGCATGGGTCTGCTGGCGACCATCGGCGCGACGTCGCCCTTCGTCGGCCTGTTCGGCACCGTCTGGGGCATCATGAACAGCTTCATCGGCATTTCGAAGTCGCAGACCACGAATCTTGCCGTGGTCGCGCCGGGCATCGCCGAAGCGCTGCTCGCGACCGCGATCGGGCTCGTCGCGGCGATCCCGGCCGTGATCATCTACAACCACTTCTCGCGCGTCACGAAGGTGTATCTCGAGCTCGTCAACCGCGCTTCAGGCGCTGCGGGGCGGTTGCTGTCGCGCGATCTCGATCGCACCCACGGCAGTGTTCCGCACGGCGCCCATGGGCGTGCCGCGGCGGCGGAGTAGGCGATGGCGGTCTCGATCTCCGAGAATGATGGCGACGACGATTTCGCG
>CALRXG020000566.1:0-4706 GCA_943372075.1 Bordetella parapertussis
AGTCGACGAGGCTGCGCTCGCCGCCGCCGCCGAGCGTGCGGTCGATCTTGCCAAGGCGGGACAGTCGCATCCGGCGTTCTCGTCGGCGATGAAATATTACGGCACCGAGCTCAACAAGCGCCGCTACGAAATCCTGATGTCGGCGGGCGGCATCGACGCGCTGGAATGGGAGAGTGACCGTTCCCGCGGCGGCGCCCGTCCGCGCGCCTGGCTGCGCACCAAGGCCAACTCGATCGAGGGCGGCACCTCGGAGGTGATGCTCGGCATCGTCGCCAAGCGCATCCTCGATCTGCCGGGGGCGTGACGCACCGTTTCACCACGCGTCATTCCGGGGCGCGACGCAGTCGCGAACCCGGACTCCATACGCCCGAACGTGGTTATGGAGTCCGGGCCTGGCCCTTCGGGCCATCCCGGCATGACGAATTCAACATTGTCTGAATTATCGAAGAGCGGAATCCATCCATGGCCCTCGTCCTCACCGAAGAACAATCCATGCTGCGCGACAGTGCGCGCGGTCTCATCAGCGACAAGGCGCCGGTGGCGCATCTGCGCGGCCTGCGCGATGGCAAGGACACCACCGGCTTCTCGCGCGAACTCTGGAAGACATTTGCCGAGATGGGCTTCTCCGGCCTCCTGGTGCCGGACCAGTTCGGTGGCAGCGGGCTTGGCTGCGTCGAGGCCGGCATCGTGATGGAGGAGATCGGCCGCACCTTGATGCCGTCGCCGTTCCTGGCGACCTCGGTGCTTGCGGCTTCAGCCGTGGTGCGCGGCGGCAGCGACGCGCAGAAGGCGCAGCATCTGCCCAAGATCGCCGACGGCTCGCTGCTCGCGGCGCTGGCGATCGATGAAGGCGCCAAGCATCGCCCGCTGCAGACCAAATTGCAGGCGACGCGCTCGGGCAACGGCTTCAAGCTGTCGGGCGACAAGGCCTTCGTGGTCGATGGCCACACCGCCGACCTGCTGATCGTCGCCGCGCGTAGCGCAGGCAGCGCCGGCGACAAGAACGGGCTGACGCTGTTCCTGGTCGACCCGAAGGCGAAGGGGCTCGCGATCGAGCGCACCGCGATGGTCGATTCGCACAACGCCGCGCGCATCGTGTTCGACAATGTCGAGGTCAACGCCGACAGCGTGCTGGGTGAGGTCGATCAGGGCTTCGGGCTGCTCGAGGGCGTGCTCAATATCGGACGTGGCGCCGTCGCCTCCGAAATGGTCGGTCTCTCCGACGAGGTGTTCGGCCGCACCGTGACCTACCTGAAGGAGCGCAAGCAGTTCGGCAAGGCGATCGGCGAATTCCAGGCCTTGCAGCACCGCGCCGCCGAGCTCTACATCGATATCGAGATCACCCGCGCAGCGGTGCTCAAGGCGTTGCAGGCACTCGATACCAACATCGACAAGGCCGCGACCGCGGTCGCGGTGGCAAAGGCGCGCGCTGGCACCACGGCAACATCAGCCGTGCAGGAAGGCGTGCAGATGCATGGCGGCATGGGCATGACCGACCAGTTCGACATCGGCTTCTTCATGAAGCGCGCCCGCGTCTGCCAGGAGCTGTTCGGCGACAGCAATTTCCACACCGACCAGTTGGCGCAGGGTAAGGGATACTAAGCCGACGCGTCAGCGCAACGCCGTCGCCACACAACACACTGTCATCGCCCGGTTCAACCGGGCGATCCAGTATTTCAGAGAGGTCAGTGCTTGAGCCGAGAAGTCTCGGCGTACTGGATCACCCGCTTTCGCGGGTGATGACAGCGGAGGGGGCGGTAGCAGCGGTGGTCTGGGCTGTGTTGCCGATCACCGGATCGGCGGCGCGTATTGCACGCCGCCGGCATTCCAGAGCTGGTTCATGCCGCGCGGGATCTTCAGCTTGGAATCGGCGCCGACGTTGCGGTCATAGACCTCGCCGTAATTGCCGACATGCTTGATGATGCGCACGGCCCAGTCCTTGGTCAGGCCGAGATCCTCGCCATAGGCGCCCTCGGTGCCGACCAGCCGCATCACTTCCGGCTTCTTCGACTTCAGCGCCTCGTCGATGTTCTTCGAGGTGATGCCGAGCTCCTCGGCGTTGATCATGGCGTACAGCGTCCACTTCACGATCATCATCCAGTCGTCGTCGCGCTGCCGCACCACCGGCGCCAGCGGCTCCTTGGAGATGATGTCGGCCAGGATCATGTGATCGCCCGGCTTGGAGAGGTTGAGCCGCAACGCATAGAGCTGCGAGGCGTCCGAGGTCAGCGTGTCGCACTGGCCTGAGTCATAGGCCTTCACGACATCGTCCAACTTGTCGAACTTCATCTCCGTGTACTTCATGTTGTTGGCACGGAAATAGTCGGCGAGGTTGAGCTGGGTCGTGGTGTTGCCCTGCACGCAGACCTTGCTGCCGTTGAGATCGAGCGCGGAATCGATGTTGCGCGAGCGCGGGATCATGAAGCCCTGGCCGTCATAATAGGCGACCGCCGGGAAATAGAGATCGTAATTGACCTCGCGCGACATGCTCCAGGTCGAGTTGCGCGACAGGATGTCGACCTTGCGGTTCTGCAGCTCCTTGAAGCGCTCGCTGGCGTCGAGCGGCACGAATTTCGCCTTGGTCGGATCGTCGAAGATCGCCGAGGCCACCGCGCGGCAGAAGTCGACGTCGAAGCCGGACCAGTTGCCCTTGTCGTCCGGGATCGAGAAGCCGGGCAGGCCCTTGTTGACGCCGCACAGCACCTCGCCGCGGCGGATGGTGCGCTTCAAGGTGCGGGTGTCATAGCGCTCATAGGTGATGGCGGCGGCCGCGACCAGCACGGCGACCGCGAGCCCGATCGTCAGGCCGCCTCGAAATGTACGCATGGGTTCTCTCTCGCGAAGGATCGGGGGAAAATCGGGTCGAGTATCGCAGGCGGGGTAGAGAAGATCAGAGTTCGGGCTTCTGGCGGATGATCACCTTGGTGCCGACGGGAACGCGGTTGTAGAGATCGGTGACGTCGGCGTTGACCAGACGGAAGCAGCCGGAGGAGATCGCGGTGCCGATGGTGTCGGGCTGGTTGGTGCCGTGGATGCGGTAGACCGTGGTGCCGAGATACATCGCGCGCGCGCCGAGCGGATTGCCCGGGCCGCCCGCCATGAAGCGCGGCAGGTAGGGCTGGCGCGCGATCATCTCCGGCGGCGGGGTCCAATCCGGCCATTCGGCCTTGCGGGTGATGTTGACCAGGCCCTGCCACTGGAAGCCGTCGCGGCCGACGCCGATGCCGTAGCGCAGCGCACGGCCGTTGCCCTGCACGAGATACAGATGACGCTCGGCGGTGGAGATGATGATGGTGCCCGGCGCCTCGTTGGTCCGGTAGTACACGACCTGCTTCTGCCATTCCGGATCGAGCTGATAGCTGTCGTCCGCGATCAGGCCGGGCTCGTCGACGTCCGGGCGGCTCTGGGCGAAGCCTTGCGATGTCGACAGCACCAGCGTGCCCGCCGCGATCATCATCCAGACCAGGTGACGAAATTTGGTCATGCAAAGCTCTCCTTGTGGCGCTGCCACCCAAATCGCGGCAACATCAAATCTCAGCGGCAGCTTGATGGCAAGTTTAGGGCGGGCGTCACCCTATATCACTGTAATGCTTCTGTTTTTTGTCGGTCGCGCTGTGCGCTTGCAACACCGCAGGCGCTATTTCGGCGCGATCCAGAGTCGCAAGGCGAAGGAGATCAGGGCCACCGTTCCGACGCCGCCGAGCCAGAGCGCCACGAACCACAGCAGGCGCTGGCCGAGCGGCCGCTGATTCGGATCGGGTTGTCGCATCAGTGATAGCCGTGGCCGGGACGTACCTTGCCGCGGAACACCCAATAGGCCCAGGCGGTGTAGCCCAGGATCAGCGGCACCAGGATCGAGACCCCGAACAGCATGAAGATCTGGCTGTTCGCGGGAGCTGCCGCCTGCCAGATCGTGATGCTCTGCGGCACGATATACGGATACATGCTGATGCCGAGCCCGGCATAGGACAATGCGAACAGCGCCAGCGTCAGGAAGAACGGCTGGTGGTCGTTCTTGCTGCCGAGCGCGCGCAGCAACAGCGCGGTAACCGCCGCGACCGCGATCGGCACCGGCGCAGTGAGGATGATGTTGGGCCAGGCGAACCAGCGTTGGGTGTACTGCACGCTCAGGAACGGGGTTGCGATGCTGACGGCGCCGATCGCGCACAGCATCGCGACCAGCAGGATCCAGCTCAGGTGATAGGCGCGGTCGCGCAGCTCAGCTTCGGTCTTCATCACCAGCCAGGTCGCCCCGAGCAGCGCATAGCCGATCACCAGCGCGATCCCGGTCAGCACGCTGAACGGCGTCAGCCAGTCCCACCAGCCGCCGGCATAGTGGCGTCCCTCGACATGGATGCCTTGCAGGATGGCGCCGAGCGCGATGCCTTGCGCCAGCGTTGCAACCAGCGAGCCGCCGGCAAAGGCGAGATCCCATTTGTTGCGCGCCTTCTGGGTGCGCCAGCGGAATTCGAAGGCGACGCCGCGGAACACCAGGCCGAGCAGCATCGCGATGACAGGTGTGTAAAGCGCCGGCATCAGCACCGCATAGGCCAGCGGAAACGCCGCCATCATGCCGCCGCCGCCGAGCACCAGCCAGGTCTCGTTGCCGTCCCACACCGGCGCCACCGTGTTCATGATGACGTCGCGATCGGCCTTTTGCGGAAACAGCGGAAACAGGATGCCGAGGCCGAGATCAAAGCCGTCCA
>CALRXG020000567.1:0-4696 GCA_943372075.1 Bordetella parapertussis
CACCAGGCGCACCTTGGCGCGCGCGTTGATGCCGGCGCCCGACGCCAGCACCTGCTCGACCCAGGGGCCGCCGGCATTGACCAGCACGCGCGACTTGATCGTGTCGCGCGAGCCGTTGGTGGCGTCCTCGACCGTCACATGCCAGACGCCGTCGACCTGCCTGGTCTCGACCGCGCGGGTGCGGGTACGAATCTCGGCGCCGCGGTCGGCAGCATCGCGGGCGGTCAGCGCAACCAGCCGCGCGTCGTCGACGAAGCAATCGGAATATTCAAAGCCCTTGCTGTAGCGGCCCGGGATCAGCGGCTTGCCGACCACGTCGCGCGTCAGATCGACCGAGCGCGTCGCCGGCAGCAGATGCCGGCCGCCGATATGGTCGTAGAGGAAGAGGCCGAGCCGCAGCAGCCAGGCCGGGCGCAGGCCGGCGTGGTGCGGCAAGACGAAACGCAGCGGACGGATGATATGGGGCGCGATCTGCCAGAGGATCTCGCGCTCGATCAGCGCCTCGCGCACCAAACGAAACTCGTAATATTCGAGATAGCGCAGACCGCCGTGCACGAGCTTGGTCGACCAGGACGACGTCCCGCTCGCCAAGTCATTCATTTCACAAAGGAAAACAGAGTTACCCCGGCCCGCCGCATCGCGCGCGATGCCGCAGCCATTAACGCCGCCTCCGATGATGGCGAGGTCGTAAATTCGATCCAAAGAACGCTTCCCCCAGCAACCGCCTTCGCTTTAGCGGTTTTACTTTCGAATATGAGTAGATCACAAGCCAAAACGAAAGCAAAGCGAAAATGGGGAACTTATGTTGGGGATTCTTTGGGCGGGACGCCCTTCGGAACGGCGGGATTGAGATGAGGAATGCCTATGGCGCGCGCACGTCACGCGTCGCTCTCCCACCGCGCTTGGACGCGGTTGCCTTTCGCAGGGATCTCGGCCCATGCGCCGCCGATCTCGATGGCGAGCCGTCGGTCAGCGTCGCGGCGGCTCGAGAGCGACGGCCGCCACGGCGACCAGCGCAACTTCGACGACAGCATCTCCCGGCAACGACGCCACTCCAATCGCGGCGCGCGCCGGAAGCGGACTTTCGGGAAGGCAGCTTTCCAAATGCCTCGACGCAAAGTCGGCAATTTTGGCGTGGTGTGCATAGCCCGCAGGAGCGTTGATGTAGACGGTCAAGCTCAGCGCCGATGCAATCCGCTCGCCGTCGCCCAAGGTCGCTTCCGCGGCTTGCAGAGCGTTCTGCGTGGCGAGTTCAACCGGGGCACGATAGCTTTCGATCACGGCACCCGGCGCGACCTGCCCGACATGGACCAGGTTTCCGTTCCTTCGTGGGGTCATGCCCGATACGAAGATCAAGTCGCGGTGACGCCTCGCCGCGACGTAGCGCCCTTGCGGCGCCGGAAGCTGTTGCTTGGTCATGCGTCGTCACTTGCGATAGCGCTTCACCATCTCGGTGATGCGACGGCACGCCGCCACCGCTGCGCCGTGGTCCTGAGAAAAGTTCAGCCTGATACTATCCGGGTACGGACCAAACTCGGTGCCGGGTGTCACGATGATACCCGCCTGATGTCGGAGCAAGCGGACGAAGTCCTGCAATCCGACCTGAAGCGGAGGCAATTTCGGAAAGAGATAGCTGCCTGCCTGCGGTCGACGCGTCGGCAGGCCGCCGTCTTGAAATATCTCCAGCAGATCATCGCGGATCGCCTCATGCTGCCGAACCCGCTGCTCCATCCAGCCCTCGGGCTCCCGGAACCAGGTTCGGAGCACGGCCTGATTGTAGCCGGCGGCGCGCAACGAGACGATGGCTTGCAGCTTTTCCATCCGCTCGACGATCCAGCGGGCGCCAAATGCGATGCCAAGCCTGTAACCGCTCAATGACTCGGTCTTCGACGGCCCCATGATGGTGATCACCTGCTCCTCGGGCAGTCCTGCCGAGCGGATGTGGGTATATGTTTCCCGGGCATAGAGCAGCCTCGAATAGAGCTGGTCGGCGATGACCGTGACGTCGAATGTCCGGGCGAGCTCGACGATCTCCTCGATCTCACGCCTGGAATAAACCGCGCCAGTCGGATTGTTGGGATTCGAGAACAGGAAGACCCGAGCGCCCGCTTCAAACGCGAGCTTCAGCTGCGCGAGGTCGAGCCCCGCCTCTTCGGATCCGCTCAGATAGTCCATGGACACGGGCATCGCCTGCCCGCCGAAGAACTCCACGAGTTTTCGGTTGGCAAAGTAATCAGGCTGCACGATCGCGACCTTGTCTCCAGCATTGACCAGGGCGGCGACCGCGAGGAACAGCGCGCCCTGCGTCCCCGGTGTCAGGATCGTGCCGTGCTCAGGCGAGACGGGCGCACCCGTGAAAGCGGCGAGCGCTTCGGCAAGCTCGGCGCGTATATCGACCGAACCTCGATATTCGGTGTAGGCCTGCAGCCCTCCAGCCGCCAGCGCTTCGGAAAAGCGATCGGAGGCGCCTGGTGTCGGCAGAAACGCGTCGACGTCACCGTGAGAGAAATCGATGGGGCGACCGGCAATGATTGGACCACGCATCAGATTGCCGATGTTGCCTGCGGCTTGGCGAACCTCCTGCCCCGGGGCGTTGTCGGTGGCCAGCGCGGTGAACTTGTCGATGATCATCTTGTTTGTCTCATTTCCTGTCACGCCGCTCGAACCGGCTCGTTGACGTCGAAGTCCAGAGCCTGCTTGAAGACGGCCGGATCGACGTTTCCACCGGAGACGACGACCAGCACATTCCTGCCGCGCACCAGCGTCGGTTCGCAGAGCAGCGCGGCCAGCGCGATGACGCCGCCGGGCTCCGTAACCAGTCTCAAATCCTCATATGCAAAGCGAATGGCCCGCCTGACGTCGTCGTCGGAGACGGCCAGAACGCGGGCCAGGCGCTTGCCGTTGATCGCAAACGGCAGTTCCGCTGGCGTCGGCGCGAGCAGCGCATCGCAGATGGAGCCCGACAGCGATCGATTGACCTCTCGGCTGCCGCTCGCCAGTGAGCGCCGCGTGTCGTCGAATCCCTCCGGCTCGACGGCCCAGACATCAGATCCCGCCCGCATTGCCTCGCTCGCAAGGCAGGAACCGGCCGCGAGGCCGCCGCCGCCACATGGCACGACGATCGTCACGTCACTGGCGGATCCGATCTGGGCGAGAGCTTCCGCAACGGCGGTGCCCTGTCCCGCGATGATGAACGGATCATCGCCGGGCGGGATCAGAGCGACCGGCGATCTTGCGGCTATCTCCGCCGCGATCTCTTCGCGTGACTGCGTGTTGCGGTCATACAGAACGATCTCGGCGCCATTCTCCCTGACCTTCCTGACCTTCACGCCGGGAGCGTCGCTCGGCATGACGATGGTTGCCCGGATTCCCAGCATCCTCGCCACTGTTGCAACTGCCTGACCATGATTTCCCGTTGAATAGGCCACCACGCCGCCCGGGAATTGCTTGCCGTCCAACCTCGACAGGCAGTTGTAAGCGCCTCGAAACTTGAAAGCTCCGGTTCGCTGCAAGTTCTCACATTTGATATGAATCGAGGCGCCGGTCAGGCGGTCCAGCCGTTCGGAGCGCAGAACAGGCGTCTCGACGGCGATACCAGCGAGCGCGCGGCGCGCATCGAGAACGTCGTCAGCCGAAGGAACTGTCAGATGTGTCATGTCAATGTGCCAGGATTTGCGAGAGGAATCGGCGGGCGCGGTCCGAGACCGGAGCTTCGAAGAAGCGTTTCGTTTCGCTGATTTCGACGATCGATCCCTTGTCCATGAAGACCACGCGATCGGCGGCAGCTTTTGCAAAGCCCATCTCGTGGGTCACGACGACCATGGTCATTCCCTCCCGGGCGAGTTCGAGCATGACGGACAGCACCTCGCCGATCATTTCGGGGTCCAACGCGGATGTCGGCTCGTCGAACAGCATCGCGACGGGATCGACCGCCAGCGCTCTTGCGATGGCGACACGCTGTTGCTGGCCGCCAGACAATTGAGACGGATACCTATCTTCCTTGTCTGGAAGCCCGACACGCGCCAGCAGGTCCCTCGCCTTTACGACCGCCATCTCCGTGGGGCGCTTGAGGACGTGCACCTGGGCCAGGCAAATGTTCTGAAGCACCGTCAGGTGCGGATAGAGTTCGAAATGCTGGAATACCATTCCGATGCGCGCACGCAGTCGCGTCATTTCCGCCGCAGACTTTCCGACGGAAACGCCATCGACGACCACGGACCCCGCACGGAACGGCTCAAGGCCGTTGACGCATTTGATCAACGTGCTCTTGCCGGACCCGGATGGGCCGCACACGATCACCACTTCGCCCCGTGCGACCGTGAGATCGCAGTCCTTGAGCACGTCGAGCTTTCCGAAGCTCTTGCAGAGCCCCTTGATTTCGATCATCGGAACCGGCGTCGCCCCGTCTGCTTCCACCGGCGATTCAGCGCTCGGCTCGAACAGCGTCCTGACAATGGCTCCGATCATGCGTGCCTCCTCTGCCGGTTCAACATCGACGCCGTGCGGGAGCCGATAGCGCAGATCACGAAATAGACGACGGCGGCGAACAGATAGATTTCGACCATGCGGTTGTCTCGGGTAGCGACGATGCTGGCCGACGTCATGAAATCGCGAAGCGAGATGACATAGACAAGGGACGTGTCCTGGAACAGGATCACGGCCTGGCTGACCATCAGCGGCAGCATGTTGCGGAACG
>CALRXG020000568.1:0-4678 GCA_943372075.1 Bordetella parapertussis
GAGCAATCCGGGTGAGGGCTCTTGCTCTCTCGATAGACCGTAACCCCTCACCCGATTTGCTGCGCAAATCGACCTCTCCCAAGGGAGAGGTGAATCGTGTTCGTGGCCGAACCGATTCTTCCTAACTTCATCCCCGATCTAGCTGACACGCCGACGGATGAGCGAGCTTCAGCAAGCGTAGGATCGCGAGCGACAGGGTTAGACTTCCGCCTTCGCTCGATGAGCTACGGCAGACAAGTCGCTGGCGCACCCTGCCCGCCGAATACGTCGCTCAGGCATCGCCCGCCACCCGCAGCGTGATCCGCGTCAATTCCGACGGCCGCCCGAGCCGCAGCGCAAAGCCCGGCCAGAGCGCGGTGCCGTTGTTGACGTAGAGCGTCATCCCGTCGACGTCGTAGCGGCCCGAGACGAAGCCGGCATTGGCCGGCGCGGCCAGGCGGTCGATCCCGACGATCAATCCGCCATGGGTATGGCCGGAGAGTTGCAGGGCGACGCCGTGTGCTGCGGAGTTGCGGGCATCGCTCGGCTGGTGGTCGAGCAGGACGATCGGCGCACCCGCAGGCGAGCCGGCGAGCACCGCGGCAAGGTCGCGGACCGGATGCTTCCGGTGGCGCGAGGCGCGGTCGGTGATCCCCGCGATCACCAGCCGGCCGTCGCCGCGTTCGAGCACGATGTGCCGGTTCTCCAGCGAGCGCAGGCCGAGCGACGCATAGTGCGCCATCCAGGCATCGTAGCCGAAGATGTATTCGTGATTGCCCGACACCACGTAGACGCCGTCGGCGGCCACGAGATCCTGCAGAGGTGCGATGTCGTTGCGCCGCGCCTCGACGGTGCCGTCGATCAGGTCGCCGGTGATCAGGATCAGGTCCACGCCGAGCTTGTTCGATCGCCCGACGACGGCGCGCGCCCACGACACGGGAAACAGCCGGCTGATGTGCAGGTCGGTCAGTTGCAGGATGGTGTAGCCGTCGAACTGCCGCGGCAGTCCGCGGATCGCAACCTCGACATCCTTCAGCGGCGGAATCCGCATCGCCTGATGGACGCCGATCGCAGCCGCGATCGCCGCCACGCCGGCAAGCGCGTAGCGCACGCCGTCAGGCGCACCGACGAAGCCGCCATGGATCGCTGCTGCGACGATCAGCCCGGCATCGAGCGCCAGTTGCAGCAGCGCCAGCAGCACGACCGCACCGAACGCCCAGTTGAACAGCGCGACCACCGGACGCGGAAACTCCGGCGAGAACTCCGATCCCGACGACCATCTGTTCCAGCGGTGAAACTGCAGGGCGCCCAGCACGAACAGCGCGGCGACGAGCTTTGCCGGCAGCGGCCAGTCGAGCGGCCAGATGAAACGGACAAGGATCAGGAGGCTGGTCAGGCCGAAGATGAGTTGGGGAATGGGTCGGGCTCCGGATCGGATCGGGTGGGACTGCGCGGTCGGCGCTCAACGAAGCTAGGTTGGATCGGCCGCTTGTGTAAGCCGCCGTCATCAGCACATTTTCGGCAAGTTGCGCATGGGTTGAGATTCCACTCCGCGCCAACGGCCGCTCCAGCCGAAAGCAGAATTTGAACGCCGCTCATTTTTCGCGCGACGCACGCCGATCGCATCGCGGCCACCGTCGCGATCGTCTGGGGCGTGACGCGACGCTTCGCCACAGCCGGCCATCGCCGTGTAACTCGCGCTTGCCAGTGCCCACAGGTCTTGGTCTACCGGCGGCGGGGACGCTCGCTGGGGTTGGGCTGGGAATGAAGCTGTTGAAGTTTGTGGCGCTGGCAATCTGTGTTGCCGCGCCGGCGATCGAATTGGGCGGCTGCGCAGGGCCGGCGGCACTCGAATCTCAAACCAGGCAACGCGACACGCGCATGGCGCGGATGTACTTCCTGCGCGAGAGCCGTCTGGTTGCGATGTACGGATCGGCGGCGGGCGTCGACATCAAGGTCGATGGCAGGCCGGTCGGCCGGGTGATCGGCGGGACCTATTTCTTCATCGACCGGCCGCCGGGCACCTACAAGCTGTCGGCCGGGACCTCGCTGTCGATGGACTATCAGGCCGAGACCAAGGTCGAGGCCGGCCAGACCTATTATTTCGGGATCGGCACGCCGCAAGTCGGTCACCCCGGACAGAACGCTGTGAACCAGCTCGCCGGCGGCAGCCGCGGCGAGCAGATGCGCGGAACCTCGCTCCTGATGTCGGGCTTCTCCGCCGCCGCGCTGTATCAGCTCGACGCCGCGACGGGCGCCGCCACGATCAGCGAATTGAAGGCGCAATAGGCCGCCGCCACTATTTCGGAATAATGGAAAAATACGGCTGATTTGCCCGACGCGTCAAGTCGCCTTGTCGGGGTGTGACGCGGCCGCCCGCTGCTTTGCATGGGGTTGTTTTCGATATTTTGCGACGCGACGCCTTGCTTCGCCGTTCCGATGGCGAAGACCGCTGGCCCGGGCGGATTGACCCGCCCGCGGACCGTATCCATATGCATCTGCATGAATCGGCCGCCCGCGCCGTTTCGCCCCCACCTGGACACAGCCTGATACCACCGGCTCCCGTCCGCAACGCTCCGGAGCCGCCGTGGCCGCCCTCTCCATCCTTGATCTCGTCCGCGTCACCGAGGACACCGATGCGCGCGGCGCGCTGTACAATGCGCGCGATGTCGCCCGCCACGCCGAGGCGCTGGGCTATCGCCGGGTCTGGGTGGCAGAGCATCACAACATGGCGGGGATCGCCAGCGCCGCGACGTCGGTCGTGATCGGGCATATCGCGGCGGGAACCAGCACCATCCGGGTCGGCGCCGGCGGCATCATGCTGCCGAACCATGCGCCCTATGTCATCGCCGAGCAGTTCGGCACGCTGGCGCGGCTGTTTCCCGGCCGCATCGACCTCGGCCTCGGCCGCGCGCCGGGCACCGACCAGCTCACCCTGCGCGCGCTCCGCCGCACGCCTGAATCGGCCGAGAACTTTCCGCAGGACGTGCTCGAGGTGCAGGCCTTCCTGGCGCCCGCCGGCCCCAACCAGCGCATCCAGGCGGTGCCGGCCGCGGGCACCGACGTGCCGCTGTGGATCCTCGGTTCGAGCAATTTCGGCGCGATGCTGGCCGGCGAGCTCGGCCTGCCCTACGCCTTCGCTTCGCACTTCGCCCCCGAGCTTTTGAACCAGGCGTTGCAGATCTATCGCGCCCGCTTCAAGCCGTCGGAGCAGCTCGAACGGCCCTACACCATGGTCGGCGTCAACATCATCGCCGCCGACACCGACGCCGAAGCGCGGCGGCTCGCGACCACGCAGCAGATGTCGTTCACCAACATCTTCCGCGGCGCGCGCGGCCTGAGCCAGCCGCCGATCGACGACATCGAGAGCTATTGGTCGCCACAGGAAAAAGTCCAGGCGATGCGGATGCTGGAACGCTCCATCATCGGCTCGCCCGAGACGGTGCGTGCCGGGATCGATGCGCTGGTCGCCGAGACCGGCGCCGACGAGCTGATGATCGTATCCGACGTCTACGATCACCAGAAGCGGCTGCGCTCGTTCGAGCTGATCGCCAGGGCCGGCGGGATCACGCCGCAGTAAGCGTCCCCTTGCTCACACCTTGCTCAACGCCTGCGCGATGTCGGCGACGAGATCGGATGGATGCTCGATCCCGATCGACAGCCGGATCGTGGTGTCGAGCACGCCGATCTTCTGCCTGATTTCGGCCGGCACGCCGGAATGCGTCATCGTCGCCGGCAGGCTCGCCAGCGACTCAGTGCCGCCGAGGCTCACGGCGAGCTTGAAGATCTGCAGATTGTTGAGGAACGCCTCCGCCGCCTCCTGTCCGCCGACGATGTCGAACGAGAAGGTCGAGCCGGCGCCGGAGCTCTGGCTCGCGAACACCCGCCCGGCGGCTGAGGCCGGGTCGTGATGGCCGAGATAATGCACCGTCGCCACCTTGGGGTGGTCGCGCAGATAATCGGCAACGATCCGCGCATTGCGGTCGGCCTTTTCCATCCGCAGGCTGAGCGTTTCCAGCGAGCGGCTGATCATCCAGCAGGAATGCGGATCGAGCTGGGTACCGATCGCGCCGCGCAGCGCCTTGACGTCCGTCATGAGTTTCTTGGAGCCGAGCGCCGCACCCGCGATCAGGTCGGAATGGCCGCCGACATATTTGGTCAGCGAGTACAGCGACAGATCGGCGCCATGCTCGATCGGGCGTTGAAACACCGGCCCAAGCAACGTGTTGTCGCAGGCGATGATCGGGGTGAAGCCCTGCGCCTTGCCGATCATGTCGGCGATGCGCCTGACGAGCGCGATGTCGACCAGGCCGTTGGTCGGATTGGCCGGCGTCTCGATGAAGATCATCGCGACGCGGCCTCGCTTCATCGCCTCGTCGGCCGCGGCACGCACGACGTTCTCGTCGAGGCCGTCGGCGAACCCCACCGCGTGAATCGAAAAGCTCGCGAGCGTCCTGCTGAACAGCGTCTCGGTGCCGCCATAGAGCGGCTGCGAGTGCAGGATCACGTCGCCGGGCCGCGCGAAGGCCAGCACCGTGGTCGAGATCGCCGACATGCCCGACGAGAACAGCGCGCAGCTCTCGGTGCGCTCATAGATCGCCAGCCGGTCCTCGACGATCTCGCTGTTCGGATGATTGAAGCGCGAATAGACCAGCCCCGCCCCCATGCCTTCCGGCGGCTCGCGGCGGCCCGCGACGAA
>CALRXG020000569.1:0-4673 GCA_943372075.1 Bordetella parapertussis
CGGTGGTCCGTCGTCGAGCGCGATCGTGGCATCGATGCCGTGGCGAGCGATGCGCATGTGGCGTCCGCCGGGCGCCAGATAGATCTGACCCGGCTTGATGCTCTCGCCGTCGATCGCCTCGTGCGCCGGCCGCTTGCTGGCGCGCGCCAGATGCTCGGCGAGGATGGTGGTGAAGGTCGGCGGCATATGCTGGGTGATCAGCACCGGGTAGCGATCGATCACCGGCCCGATCTCGCCGACCAGCGTCATCAGCGCCTGCGGGCCGCCGGTCGAGGAGCCGATCAGCAACACTTTCGGCTGCAGCAGGCCGAACGGGCGGCGCACCGGCTGGGCCGGTGCGGCGGGCGCCACGCCCGGAGCCGGAGCGCGCGGTTTGTCCTGTCCAGGCGCAAGCGGCGGGCTCGCCGTGGTGTGCACCGTGCTGCGCCGCGCCTTGGCGCCAAGATGGCGAATCTTCTGGATCAGGTCGTGGCGGAAGGTTTCCGCGGCGGTCGCCTCGCGCGTGCTCTCGGGCTTCGGAATGTAGTCGGCAGCGCCGAGCGAGAGCGCCTTCAGGCTGATCTCCGCGTTGCGACGGGTCAGCGTGGACGCCATGATGACGACGAGGTCGCGCTTCTTGGCCAGGAGCTGCGGCAGCGCCGAGATGCCATCGAGCTCGGGCATCTCGATATCGAGCACCGCGACATCGGGATTGATGCGCTCGAGCTGGTTGACGGCGTCGAGGCCGGTGCGCAGCGAGGCCACGACCTCCATGTCGGGCTCGGCGCCGATCCAGCGCGATATCATTCCGCGGATGACAACGGAATCGTCGACCACCATCACCCGCACCTTGTCGGTACGGGTCGATGTCGGGACCGCAGCACTTGTCGACGCAACACTCATGACTTCACCAGCGACGCAACACGACGCACAACAACCGTTGAGCCGAGGGCTTCTGCCGTCGGATCAAACGCAGACTTAGAGCAAGCCGACTTCCTGGAACTTCGCGGTGACGATGTCGCGGTCGAACGGCTTCATGATGTATTCGTTGGCGCCGGCATGCAGCGCGCGGGCGATATGCGCGACGTCATTCTCGGTGGTGCAGAACACGACCTTGGGCTGATCGCCGCCGGGCATGCGGCGGAGATTGCCGAGAAACTCGTAACCGTCCATCACGGGCATGTTCCAGTCGAGCAGCACGGCGTCCGGCAGCGCACGCTTGCAGACCTCGAGCGCCTTGGCGCCGTCTTCGGCCTCGACGATCTGGAAATCGAGCCCTTCAAGGATGCGGCGGGCGACCTTGCGAATGACGCTGGAGTCATCGACCACAAGACATGTTCTCATTTGCGACCTCTACTTCCTCATCCCCGGTGGGATGTTTCAGTTCTTCAGTTCTATCGGCCCGTCACAGGCCGCCTTGTCAGGCGGCTTTGGCGTCAGGCACCAGTTCGAGCACGCGATCGACATCGAGGACGACCATGAGCTGTCCGTCGAGGCGATGGACACCGCCGGCGAGCTTGGCCATGCGGGGATCGAGATTGACGGGATTGTCCTGGCGGCTGTCGTCGGGCAGCCGCAACACCTCGCCGATCTGGTCGATCAGGAGGCCGTAGGATTCGCCGCGCTGGTCGACGCCGACCGCCATCGGCGGCTGGCCGTCATCGGCCTTCGGCAGCCCGAGCCGGGCGCGCATGTCGATCACGGTGACGATGCGGCCGCGCAGATTGAGCACGCCGGCGATCTCGCTGGTCGCCAGCGGCACCCGCGTCAGCCGCTCCGGCATGAACACGTCCTGCACCCGCGAGATCGGCAGCCCGAACAGCTGCCCGCCGATCACGGCGGTGACGTATTCGGCCATCGCGCCTTCACTGCTCTCGGTCTTGGTCATCGATCCTGTTTCCTTCGAGCCCTTTGTTTGAGCATGATCTGATCGGAAAACCGCTTCACACTTTTCCGGATCATGCTCAGGCCGCCCGCCGCAGTTCGGCGGTCTGCTCCTTGAGCGCCGCGATCAGCCCGGGACGATCGAACTTGGCGACATAGTCGTGGAAGCCGGCCTGCCGGCCGCGCTCGATCGCCGCCGGCGACACCATCGCCGACAGCGCGATGATCGGCAGCCCGATCAGATTGTGGTCGGACCGGATGTTCTCGGCGAACTCGAAGCCGTTCATCTCGGGCATCTCGATGTCGGTCAGCACGACGTCGAAGCTCCCCGCGCGCAGCGCGGCGAGCCCCTCCTGCGCGCCGCCCGCGGTCCGCACCTTGTAGCCGGCGGCCTTCAAGACCGGCGCCAGCATGTTGCGGAAGAACGCGCTGTCGTCGACCAGTAGCACCGACTGCGCGCTAGCCGACGGCCGCATCTCCTTGCGCGAGAACCAGTCGGCGAACGCCATCGGCAGGAAGTGGCCGACGTCGATCACTTCAGTGGCCTGGCCCTTGATCACGGCCGAGCCGAGGATGCCGTCCTGGCTGCCCGCGACCTCGATGTTGAGCTTCTCCTCGACGATGTCGATGATCTCGTCGACCACGAGCCCCATCGAACGGCCGTCATCGGCGAACACCAGGATCGGCTGCGAGCCCTGGGTCTGCACCTCGACGCCGGCCATCTGCACCAGCGGCATCAATTGCTCGCGGTACTGCACCATGTAGCGACCGTTCGAGAGCTCGATCTTGTCGGTTGCGATCTCTTCCAGCCGGGTGACGAGGCCGAGCGGCACCGCCTTGGGCTGGCTCGATCCGGCGCGGAACACCAGGAGCGAGGTCAGCTGCTCGCCGCTTGTGGCATGGGCCGAGGCATTGTCGTCGGCCATGTCATGGGCCGCAGCACTGGAGGCGCCGAGCGCCTTGGCGATGCCGTTGGGGTCGATGATCATGATCACGGCGCCATCACCCAGGATGGTGTTGCCGGAGAACATGTCGATGTGCCGCAGCTTGGTCGACATCGGCTTGACCACGATCTCCTCGGTGTGGAACACGCCGTCGACCACGATGCCGAAGGTCTGGCTGCCGACTTGCGTCACCACGATGAAGCCGTTCTCGGCATCGGTTGAGGTGGCGCCGTCGTCGATCTTCAGGAGCTTCTTGAGATGGATCAGCGGCAGCAGCTTGTTGCGCAACCTCAAGACCGCGGTGTCCTTGATCCGCTCGATGCGGTGCTCGGAGTTGGCGCGGGCCCGCACCAGCTCGACCACGGAGAGCTGCGGGATCGCAAAGCGGTCGCCGCCGGCTTCCACGATCAGGGCCGAGACGATCGCCAGGGTCAGCGGGATCTTGATGGTGACGGAGGCGCCCTCGCCGGCGACGCTCTTGATGTCGATGGTGCCGCCGATCTGGTCGATATTGGTGCGCACCACGTCCATGCCGACGCCGCGGCCGGACACCGAGGTCACCTGCGCCGCGGTCGAGAAGCCCGGCGCGAAGATGAACTTGTGGATCTGGGCCTCGGTCATCTTCTCGAGCTCAGCCTCGGTGACGAGACCGTTCTGCAGCGCCTTGGCCTTGATCCGCTCGGTGTTGAGCCCGCGGCCATTGTCGGCGATGCAGATGATGATGTGGCCGCCCTCGTGATAGGCGCTCAGCCGGATGGTGCCCTGCTCTGGCTTGCCGGCCGCGACCCGCTCGGCGGTGGTCTCGAGCCCATGATCGGCGGAGTTGCGCACCATGTGCGTCAGCGGGTCCTTGATCAGGTCGAGCACCTGGCGGTCGAGCTCGGTGTCGGCGCCGTGCATCTCCAGCTCGATCTGCTTGCCGAGTTCGCCGGAGAGGTCGCGGACGATGCGCGGCAGCTTCTGCCAGGCATTGCCGATCGGCTGCATCCGCGTCTTCATGACGCCTTCCTGCAGCTCGGCGGTGACGTTGGAGAGCCGCTGCAGCGGCACCTTGAACTCGGTGTCCTCGTTGCGGCGGGAGATCTCCAGCAACTGGTTGCGGGTCAGGACCAGCTCGGAGACCATGGTCATGAGATGTTCGAGGGTGTCGACATTGACCCGGATCGACTGGTTGGCGATCTTGTCGCCTTCCTGGACGTCCTCGGCGACGGCCTTGCGGGCCGGCTTCTTGGCGGGCTCGGCGGCCTCGGCGACGGCTGGAGCAGCCGGCTTCGCGACCGCTGCGGGCGCCGGTGCCACGACGTCGATCGCAGTCTCGCGGAAGGCGCGCTCGAGCTCGTCGAGCGAGACCTCGCCCGGACGTAAGGGACGCTCCAGCGTCTGCGCCACCAGCGTGCCTTCGGTCATATCAGCCTGCACGGACGGCGCTTCGACGACCGGCACATCTTCTGCAGCAACGGCAGTCTCTCCGGCGGCCATTGCGGCCATGCCGCGCTCGACCATCGCTTCCAGCTGATCGATCAGGTCGCGGTCGTTGCCGTCGGGCTCGGCCTCGGTGGCCTCGAGCCCGGCCAGGATCTCCTTGATGCGGTCGATCGAGGACAGGATCAGCGTCACGGCTTCCGCCTTCACCGGCATGCCGTCGCGGAATTTGCCCATCAACGTCTCGCCGGCATGCGCCAGCGCCTCGAGCCGCGGCAGCCCGAGGAAGCCGCAGGTGCCCTTAATGGTGTGCACCAGGCGGAAAATGTTATCCAGGATCTTCGCGTTGTTCGGGTCCTGCTCGAACTGCACCAGCTGGTTGTCGACCGTATCCAGGCTCTCGCTGCTCTCCGTCAGGAACTCGCGCAACAGATCGTCCATGAA
>CALRXG020000570.1:0-4668 GCA_943372075.1 Bordetella parapertussis
ATCGTCAAGGCGCATCCCGGCTACAGCGGCACCATCATGACCGCGACCTATCAGATGCAGCGCGATCTCGGCTGGAGCTTTTTCGAGCAACTCGCCAAGCAGAACATCATGCAGGTGCAGTCCTCGACGGATCCGCCGAAGAAGCTCGATCTCGGCGAGCGCGCCGTCATGGCCGACGGCAACGAGTACAACATCTTTCAGATGAAGGAGATGGGCCGCCCGGTCGAGCCGGTCTACGCCACCGAAGGGTCGCCGCTCATCGTCGGCCCGAATGGAATCTTCAAGGACTGTCCGCATCCGAATGCGGCGAGGCTGTTTCAATCCTTCGCGCTCGGGCGTGAGGGGCAGCAGCTCAATATCGAGATCGGCGGCCTGCGCTCGGTCCACGCGCAGGTCAAGGAGAAGGCTGGGCGGACGCCGCTGAAGGACATCAAGACGATGAAGGATGATCCTGCGGCGGTGGAGCGGGAAGGGGAATCGATCAAGGCGCGCTACAGCCGCATCTTCCGGGTCTGACGGATGGTTTGGCCGAGCGGTTGTGCGGGCGCCTGCTGCATGGCTTCTGCCCGGTTTTCGCCCAGGCTGGGTCAATAATGCCCCTCGGCGGAGCCGGGATTTGATGTTACCAATTTGGCCATGAACCAGCATGCCAAGGTCGACATCCGCCATTCCACCTGTCCGCACGACTGCCCCTCGGCCTGTGCGCTCGACGTCGAGGTGATCGAGGGCCGCTCGATCGGCAGGGTGCGCGGCTCCAAGCAGCAGACCTACACGGCCGGCGTGGTCTGCGCCAAGGTCGCGCGTTACGCCGAGCGGATCCATCACGCCGAACGGCTGATGTACCCGCTGCGTCGGACCGGTGCGAAGGGTTCCGGCCAGTTCGCGCGGATTTCATGGGACGAGGCGCTGGACGAGATCGCAGCGCGTTTCGACGCCGCCGAGCGGGAGTTCGGCGCCGAATCGGTCTGGCCTTATTACTACGCCGGCACCATGGGGTTGGTGATGCGCGACGGCCTCAACCGCCTCTCGCACGTGAAGAAGTATTCGCGCTTCTACGGCACGATCTGCTCGACCATCGCGCGCATCGGCTTCACGGCCGGGACCGGCAAGATCGCCGGCGTCGATCCCCGCGAGATGGGCGTCTCCGATCTCGTCGTGATCTGGGGCACCAATCCGGTCAACACCCAGGTCAACGTGATGACGCACGCGTCCCGTGCCCGCAAGGAGCGCGGTGCGAAGATCGCGGCGATCGACGTCTACAACAACGAGACCATGAAGCAGGCCGATATCAAGATCCTGCTCCGGCCCGGGACCGACGGCGCCTTCGCCTGCGCCGTGATGCACGTGCTGTTCCGCGAGGGATTGGCCGACCGCGATTATCTGGCGCGCTATACCGATTGCCCCGACGAACTGGAGGCGCACCTGAAGACCCGCTCGCCGGAATGGGCGTCGGCGATCTCGGGCGTGCCGGTCGCGGAGATCGAGGCGTTCGCGCGGCTGGTCGGGACCACCAACCGCTCGTTCTTCCGTCTCGGCTACGGTTTCACCCGCAGCCGCAATGGCGCCGCCCAGATGCACGCCGCGCTGTGCATCCCCGCGGTGACCGGTGCCTGGCAATATGAGGGCGGCGGCGCGTTCTTCAACAATGCCGGGATCTGGCGTTTCGACGAATCCATCATCGAGGGCCACGACGCGATCGATCCCAAGACGCGGGTGCTCGATCAGTCCAAGATCGGCCGCGTCCTGACCGGCGATGCCGAGGCGCTGAAGGGCGGCGGCCCGGTCAAGGCAATGCTGATCCAGAATACGAATCCGATGACGGTGGCGCCGGAGCAGGCGCTGGTGCGACAGGGCTTTGCCCGCGAGGACCTGTTCGTCGCGGTGCACGAGCAGTTCATGACCGAGACGGCGCAGATGGCGGATATCGTGTTGCCGGCGACGATGTTCATGGAGCACGACGATCTCTATTACGGCGGTGGCCATCAGCACATCTCGGTCGGCCCGAAGCTGATCGACCCGCCCGGCGAGTGCCGCTCCAATCACGAGGTGATGCAGGGCCTCGGCCGCCGGCTCAACGCGGTGCATCCAGGCTTCGACATGACGGCGCGCGAACTGATCGATGCGACGCTGAAGAAGAGCGGCCATGGCGATATCGAGAAGCTCGAGGCCGATATCTGGCGCGACCTACAGCCGGATTTTCGCACCTCGCATTATCTCGACGGCTTTGCGCACCCCGACAAGAAATTCCACTTCAAGGTGGATTGGGGCAAGGTCCCGGTCGGGTCAGGCGGACTGATGGGGGAGTGGGACAAGATGCCCTCGCTGCCTGACCATTGGACGATCATCGAGGAAGCGGACGCACAGCATCCGTTCCGGCTCGCGACGTCGCCCTCGCGCAGCTTCCTCAACACCAGCTTCAACGAAACGCCGTCGTCACAGGCCCGCGAGGGCGCGCCGACGGTGATGATCCATCCCGACGATGCGGCAGGCCTCTCGATCGCCGACGGTGACGCGGTGACGCTCGGCAACATGCGCGGCGAGACTACGCTGACCGCAAAGCTGTTCGACGGCGTCCGCCGCGGCGTGCTGATCGCGGAATCGATCCATCCGAACAAATCGCATATCGGCGGCCGCGGCATCAACATGCTGACTGGCGCCGAGGCCGTCGCGCCGGTCGGCGGCGCCGCGTTCCACGACAACAAGGTCTGGATCAGGAAGGCGCCAGCCGCGGCATAATCCTGCTTGCAGTCGGAGCCGATCCTGCCGCAAATGTGGGCTGACAACGGCACACAGCAAGAAACCGGGCAGGAAACATGACCGACAACAGCGTCCTCTTGGAAAAGCGCGGGCAGGCGCTCTGGATCACCATCAACCGCCCGGACAAGCGCAACGCGCTCAATGCCGGTGTGATCGCAGGCATCGCCAAGGGCTATCGCGATGCCCATGACGACAAGGACGTGCGCGTCATCGTGCTGACCGGCGCCGGTGACAAGGCGTTCTGCGCCGGCGCCGATCTGCAGAACAGCGGCGCGGCGTTCTCGATGGATTTCTCGCGTCCGAATGTCGACTACGCCGACTTGCTGCGGCTGTCGCAGAACGCGACCAAGCCCGCGATCGCGCGGGTCGGCGGCGTCTGCATGGCCGGCGGCATGGGCTTGCTGTGCATGACCGACATGGCGGTCGGCGCCGATCATGTGATCTTCGGCCTCCCCGAGGTGAAGGTCGGCGTGTTTCCGATGCAGGTGCTGAGCCTGCTGCAATCGATCGCGCCGCCGCGGCTGGTCAACGAATGGGCGCTGACCGGCGAGCCGTTCGACGCTAACGCCGCCCAGGCCGCCGGGCTTCTCAACCACGTCGTGCCGGCAGCGGAGCTCGATGCCAAGGTCGATTGGTTGATCGGGCGCATCGTCGACAAATCGCCGACCGCGATCCGTCGCGGCAAATACGCGATGCGCGCGATCGCCTCGATGTCGTTCGACGAGAGCATCGCCTACACCGAAAGCCAGATCGCGCTGCTCGCGATGACCGAGGACGCCAAGGAGGGCCTCAAGGCCTTCGGCGAGAAGCGCAAGCCGAAATGGACAGGACGTTAGACTTAAAGGATTGCAACTCTTTCAGCTGAGAATGGAATTCAATCAGAATTCAGGCGCGTCCATGGTCGAATCGATCGGAGAAAAAGGAGCGAGAGCACCGTCTAGCGGGACTTCAGTTCTTGTTCGCTCCTCTCGGCGCTTTTTTGCAGCAGCAATCAACTGTTTCTGCGTTCGCTTAGCGTAGGTAGGGAGCTGTTGTCTCGAGCGATGGCGGCCGGCGGCACGTAATTGAGCATCAGTGAGATCGCTGTCGGCTCCTTCCGTGAACCCACCATGGCGAAACGATGTAAATGATAGCTCATTTCGCAGTCCAGCTGCGATGATTATCTTTTTGACGACGTGCCGAAGGTATCGCAGATCCTTGCGCTCAGTAATCCACGGAACCAGGTCGGATGACTTGCGGTGAGCGTGATCGCGCCGAAAGACCAATCCAGAGGCGATGCTGTCTGCGCGGGCGTCAAGCTCTGCCATCAACTCAGGAAATAGTGAATGTCGGCTCTCATCGAACAGCGGCCACCAGGCTTCTTCGCCGTTTTTTGGATGTACAATCTTCACGCTATCGGGCCGCTCTTTCGGCCGGTAGTGCGCAATTTCGAAGGCGCCAAATATATGTTCTTCGCGTTGCAGCCATTCCCAAGAGAGCAATGCAGCAGTTGCGACGGAATGGTATCCCAATCTGCTTGCAGCTCGCCTGAATAGGACAAGTTCTTCCCACGTCGCCGTTGGCGTCTCGCGCACCGATTGGCCGGGGCCGCGCGATTTCAGACCCATCCGCGCAAAGGGATTGACCGGTGGCACAATCGCCTCTTGAGCGCGCTGACCGACGAACCAAGCCCTCCTACAAGCGGTCATGGCCGCATTTGCGAACCGACGTCGCTCACGCTTGACGATCGTTCCACACTTGTCCTTATGCTCGACGATGAGCAGGTTTGCGTAGATCGCGTCGACAAATGCCTTTGTGAAATCAGCGAGCCGCTTCGAGCCTGCACGGCTTCCATCGCTCAATTCATGGCTCGCGAAGAGCGCTAACCCTTGGCCATATAATCGTTGGGTCTTGAAATCGATCTCAGCCCAT
>CALRXG020000571.1:0-4668 GCA_943372075.1 Bordetella parapertussis
AACCATGCCCGGCCGGAGGCCCACAGCCTCCGACCGGGCACAAGCCGTCTCTCGACATGCCGGGCAGGACACGATGGTTGTCAAAGGGCCGCAAGACGATCGCGAAAAGACGCGGCGCTTCCGCGAGGCCGCGCTGCCCTATCTCGACGACGCCTATACGCTGGCACGTTATCTGCTGCGCGATGCGGCCGACGCCGAGGATGCGGTGCAGGAATGCTATCTGCGGGCCTACAAGCACTTCGACAGCTATCGGGGACCTGCCATGAAGCCGTGGCTGTTCGCGATCCTGCGCAATGTCTGCCGGGCCGAATATGCCAGGCGCAAGACCGCCCCCACTCCGGTCGAAGAGCTGCCCGAAGGCGGCGACCAGGCCCCGATGTGGAATGAAGCCCCGGAGACCCCGGAAAAGCAGCTGCTGCGCCGCTTCGACGGCGATACCGTGCGCAAGCTGGTCGCGGCGCTTGCCGAGCCGTTCCGCGAGACCTTCGTGCTCAGGGAAATCCAGAATCTATCATACCGCGAGATCGCCGATGTCGCCGCCGTGCCGGTCGGCACCGTGATGTCCCGTCTCGCGCGCGCCCGCGCCATGCTGCGATCGGCCTGGCTCGCGGAACAGGAGCAAGTGAAATGACCTGCGAGGAAGCCGAAGTGCTGATCCACGCGCTGATCGACGGCGAACTCGACGCCGGCCATGCACGCGAAGTGGAAGCCCATGTCGAGGGATGCGCGCATTGCGCCGCGCTGATGAAGGAGTATCAGGAGATCCGCCAGGCGATCGCCGAGAGCGACGTCAGCTACAAGGCGCCGCTCGAGTTGCGCCGCAAGATCGAGCAGGCACTGCCTCAGCCGCAGACCCAGGCGACGCCGAGCCGGCGCTCGGTGCTGCGAGGCTTTGCGATGGGCTCGGCGGTATCGGCGATGGCGGCGACCGGGCTGGTCGCGATCGTGCTGCGCCGTGACGACGAGCAGCGCATTGAGAACGAGCTAGTGTCGGCGCATCTGCGTTCGCTGCAAGCCGGCCACCTGATCGACGTGGTCTCGACCGACCAGCATACGGTCAAGCCCTGGTTCAACGGCAAGCTCGACGTCTCGCCGCCGGTGATCGACCTCACCGCGCAGGGCTTCACGCTGATCGGCGGCCGGCTCGATTACGTCAACGCCCGCGAGATCGGCGCCGTGGTCTACAAGCGCCGGCAGCACGTCATCAACCTGTTCGTGGCGCAGACCGCGAACACCGAACGGAAGGCGGCGAATATCTCGACGCTGCAGGGCTTCAATATCCGCAGCTGGAGCGACCGCGGCCTGAACTACTGGGCGGTCAGCGATATCGGCTCCGACGAGCTGAACGAGTTCGGAGAGAAGTTCGAGACTGCGATGCGCGCGAACAAGGAAGGGTGAGCGGCGAATACTCGTTCCATATCCGTCATTGCGAGGGTCGCCAGCGAAGAAGCAGTCCATTCACCGCTTGCGGATCGATGGATTGCTTCGCGTCGCTCGCAATGACGAAGGACGTGTTCGAATTTACGCCGACTTGCGCACCGCGTTGTCGACCAGGGTCTTGCCGAGCGACCAGATTGCGCCGGGCACCTTGTGGCTGCCGGCGATCACGTCGTCGAACGACTTCTCGATCCAGCTGCAGTCCTCCTCGGTGATCGTCAACGGCGGCAGCAGCTTGATGGTGTGCAGGCCGTGGCCCGCGACCTGGGTCAGGATCTTGTGATCCTTGAACAGCGGCACCGTGATCAGCTGGCAGAACAGGCCCTTGTTGGCGGTCTCCAGCAGGTTCCACGACGCCTTCAGCCGCAGCGATTTCGGCGGACCGAACTCGACGCCGATCATCAGACCCTTGCCGCGGACTTCCTTCATCAGCTCATAGCCGGGCACCATGCGCGTCAGCGCGAGGCGGAGTTCGGCGCCGCGTTTGGCGGCGTTCTCGACCAGCCTCTCGGCCTTGATGACGTCGAGCGTCGCGATGCCGGCGGCCATCGCCAGGTCGTTCTTCGCGAAGGTCGAGCCGTGCACGACCGCGCGATCCATCTGGTTGAAGATCTTGTCGAAGATGTTCTTGCGCGTCAGCAGTGCGCCGATCGGCACGTGGCCGCCGGACAGTGCCTTCGCGAGCAGCACCATGTCGGGCTCGATGCCCCAATGCTCGATCGCGAGGAATCTTCCGGTGCGGCCGATGCCGGTCTGGATCTCGTCGGCGATGAACAGCGTGCCATATTTGCGGCACAGCGCCAGCGCACCGGGCAGGAACTCGTCGGTGGGCATGTTGACGCCCTTGCCCTGGATCGGCTCGACGATGAAGGCGCCGACCTGGCGCGACGACAGTGCCTTCTCCAGCGCCTCGAGATCGTTGAACGGAATCGGGGTGCAACCCGGCAGCAGCGGTTCGAAGCCGCTGCGGAAATTCGTATCATCGGTCAGCGACAATGCGCCGTAGGACAGGCCGTGGAACGAATGCCCGCAATAGACGATGCCAGGACGGCCGGTGGCGCCGCGCGCGAACTTGATCGCGGCTTCGACGGTTTCAGCGCCGGAATTGGCGAAAAACACCTTGTCCAGGCATGGAACATGTTCCAGCAGGCGTTCCGCGAGCACACCCGCGAGCGTGGAGACGTCAAGCTGCACCAGATTCGGCAGATCGGCGTCGAGCACGCTCTTCAGCGCCGTGCGCAGGGCCGCATGATTGCGGCCAATCGCAAAAACGCCAAATCCGCTCAATAGGTCAAGGTAACGAGCCCCCTGACGATCGAAGAGGTATTGGCCTTGCCCCTTCTGGAAGCCGACGTCGTAGCCGATGGTCTTGAGAACGCGAACGAGCTGCTCGTTGAGGTGACGCGTGTGCATGGCACCGCGCTGCCCCTCGCGCTCCACAAAAATCTCGGAAACGTCTAAATTGGAACTTACCATTCGTTACATACGTCGGTTGATGGCCATCTCGTCAACTTAAAACGCTCGATAGCGGCGTTTTGACCCCCGCTCGGATCGTCAAGTTAAGCACAGGTTTGGACCATGTTGCACTGCCCAAGAACATTCGCACGTACAATAGCCTTTTCAGGTTTATTTTTGGCCACCGTAGTATCACCGGCGCTTGCAGCGGACCCCACCGGCGACTGGAAGGTCGCGGACGGTGTCGCCACCATCCGTGTCGCCCAGTGTAATGGCAACATGTGGGGTGCGGTGTCCTGGGAAAAAACCCCCGGCGGCAAGGATAAGAACAATCCCGATCCGGCCAAGCAAAGCAGGCCCACCCTCGGCATGCCGATCCTGATCGACATGAAGAAGAAGGCCGGCACCGACGCGTGGGAAGGTCAGGTCTACAATGCCAAGGACGGCCAGCTCTACAGCTCGACCATCAAGCCGGTCGGCACCGATCAGCTCGAGATCCAGGGCTGCGTGCTGGGCTTCCTGTGCGGCGGCGAGACCTGGACCCGCGTCGGTCCGCCGATCCCGATGAGCGTCGCCGGCAACCCGGCCGCTGCAGGCAGCCCGGCTGCGAAGGGCACTGCTCCCAAATCGACTGCGCCACAGAAGACCACAGGTGCCGTGGCGCCTGCCACCAAGCCCGGTCAAAAGCAGGCAGCCGGTGCTGCGAGCGCCGCCAATGCGTCGGCCGACACCGTGGGCGATATCTGCCTGCTCCCGGACATCGCGCGACCGACGCACTAAGACCGACGCACCAATCCCGGCTCGGCGGCGGCTGCCGCCAGGGCCCAAATTGACGTCGAATCGCCAGCGCGTCAGGTGACGTCGTTGGCGATATCCTCTTCCTTGATGGCCTCACGCGGCTTGCCCATCAGCGCGGGCTGGAACAGCAGCACCGCCGCCAGCGTGGTGACGAGCGAGAGCGCGAGCAGCTTGCCCATGCTCGCGGTGCCGGGATGGCTCGACAGCCACAGGCTGCCGAAAGCGGTCGCCGTGGTCAGCGCGCTGAAAAAGATCGCGCGCGTCAGGCTCGATTGCAACAGGTTCGTCCTGCCCTGGCGCCACGCCGTGACATAGTAGATCTTGAACGCCACGCCGACGCCGAGCAGCAGCGGCAACGCGACGATGTTGGCGAAGTTGAGCGGCAGCCCGATCAGCACGCAGATCTCCAGCGTGACGATGCCGGCCACCAGCAGCGGCACCAGCGTCATCAGCACGTCGACGATGCGGCGCAGCGTCAGCCACAACAGCAGGCTGATCGTGACCAGTGCCAGAATGCCGGCGTGGATGAACGCGTTGACGATGACATCGCCCGATTTCAGGATCGAGACCGGCCCGCCGATCGCGGTCGGCTCGGCGGCGAGCACGGCGTCGGCGAAGCGGCGCAGATTGTCGTTGTCGTTCGGATCGCCCTTCGGTTCCGCCTCGACACGCATCAGGCCGTCCTTGGTCTTCCAGCTCGCGACCAGTTCCGGCGGCAGGTTCTGCAGCGTGACGGTCTGCGCCTGCAGCGTGTTCCTGAGTTGATTGAACACGATCTTCATCGGCGCAACGAAGACGTCTTGCGCCTTGTCGCGGGTCGCCTGGGTCGAATCGGCGAGCTTCTGCAGGGCGTCGGCGAGCCGTCGCGCGGCAACCGCGCCCGGGCCCTTGTCGTCGCCCGCGGTCCTGCGCAAATTGTCGACCGAGCTCTTCAACGACTCGACGTTCTCCTGATCCGACGGCGCCGGATCCACCGAG